>NZ_JAHTMS010000013.1:0-129708 GCF_019200965.1 Rahnella sp. PD12R
AGGGAACTGCCAGGCATCAAACAAGTGAAAAGCCCTGTACTGACGTACAGGGCTTTTTGCTATGGGAACACCAAAGGTGTTTTGTATTGGCTCTGTGATAAACGTAGATTTTTCAGCTGATTGTTCCGAGATTGGTTCGTAGTGCAAGCCTGAGGTAGGGTGAGCGTTATGAATGAAACAGAATTTGCCTGGCGGCAGTAGCGCGGTGGTCCCACCTGACCCCATGCCGAACTCAGAAGTGAAACGCCGTAGCGCCGATGGTAGTGTGGGGTCTCCCCATGCGAGAGTAGGGAACTGCCAGGCATCAAACAAGTGAAAAGCCCTGTACTGACGTACAGGGCTTTTTGCTATGGAGAATTTGGGAGAAGCATCGTGAATTTTGAAGGCAATATATCGCGTTCAGTTTCTCCATATTCAGGGTAAATAGTTGCTTATCGATAGTGCGTCAGGTGATAAGCGCTGTATCCGACAGCCGCACCTGCAATATCCCAGCTAAAGTCCTTCCAGCTCCAGCCACTTCCTCCCGCACGGCTATCATAAAGCTCTTTTGTCGCTCCCAGGCCGACTGAAAATAACAAGCCGAACGAACGGCTGCGAGCTTCATTCCAGCCCTGATTATCTGCGTAAGCTGTGCCTGCCGCCGCTAATACCGCAGAGCCAACAAAGTGCTCGGCTTTGTCCTTGCCGGTCCACGGGTCATTCGCGAAATGGGTACAACCGCTGCACAAAAATATAAGGCTGATGACGGAGAGTCTGACGGAAGAGGGGAAAAATGGCGTCATAAAATGGAATTCCAGATATAAAAAAGCCCGATCAGGATGATCAGGCTTTCAGTATAGCCAATTACAGAATTCGGCTGATTAATCTGTCGATTCGAATCCGCCGCAGACGGCGAATAAGTTTGCGTACTTTAACCGGATAATTAGGAATACTTTCCAGTTCCATATAATGGGAGACAACTTGCGTATGCTGGCGGATCTCTTCAAGCTCTTTTTGACGTTCAACCGCCATCTCTTTATGCGGATCGTGGATCAGAATGGCATTCTCCAGATCCAGTCGCCAGGCGCGTGGATTGAGATTATTACCGGTGATCAGCTGCCAGCGGTCATCGACCCACATACCTTTCAGATGGTAACTATTATCCCCATCCTTCCACAGCCGGACAATTAATTGCCCGCTGTCGACAAAGCGTTGTAAGCGGCTCAGAAAACGGCGCAAATTGATTTCATACAAATAAGGCAAGGCGCCGATGATTTTAAAAGGCTGATCTTGCGGAATATAGAAATCGTTAGCGGTTTTATCACCCACTATAATTTCAACCTGCTTACCCCGGCGCAGCAAATGAATGATATTGCGCGCCAGCATTGCAGGCATATTGAAATAAGGAGTACACAGCGTCAGCTTGTGATCGGTGCTGGCCATTAAATGGTGAATCGTGCGATTCAATTCATTCTGCTTGCCCAGGCCCACAATTGGCGTGACTGCCAGTTCATCATTACCAGCGCTGTCTTTAAAATGATAACCACTGGTGCGCAGGGTTTGGCGAAACTGACGCGTTTCGTTCTTAATCTCAATACTTTTCGGACGATCTTCGCGATCGAGGCGCTGAACCGCTGCGGCAGTGAGGATCGATTTCTTCATAAAGTCGATCATCGTGTTTGCCAGCGCTTCATTGGTCAGCATCTGATAACGGTCATAACGGTATTTTTCGTGGCGATGCAGATAAACATCATTGAGGCTTGCCCCGCTATAGATGACCTGATCGTCAATAACGAAACCTTTAAGGTGCAGAACACCCAAAGCTTCACGCGTATTAACAGGAACGCCATACACCGGCACAGAAAGCTCCGGGTGTTCCTTAGCCATACGGCAATACCAGTCAGCATTAGTATTCGATGCCACTGCACCGATACGGCCACGCTGAGCGCGGTGCCAGTCAACCAGCACGCAGATCTCCAGTTCCGGTCGTTGCTGCTTTGCGGCATACAAAGCCGACAGCACGTCACGTCCGCCATCATCGTTCTCTAAATAGAGAGCAACCAGATAAATCCGTTGGGTGGCGTTGGCAATGGCTTCGAGCAGTGCCTTACGGAAATCGGCAGGGCAGTAGAGCGTTTTTACAGCACCAACTGTTTGGGGGAGTTTTGGCAGTTGAGCAAGGTGTTGTTGATGTTTATTACGTTTAAATTTTGACAACATCACAGTGCGCTTCTTCTCTCTTCAGGTAATGATTTTAGCGGCACCGACAAACTGTGGTGACCGCACAATCGGTCGATAATACCATTAGTCCTGCCGCATGTGCGCATCTTTTGCCTGTTCATCGCTCAGGCCCACGGTTTTCTGCTGTGAATTTTGGCGCTTTTCCAGTACCAGAGACAGATTAACAATGCCGTCCTGAATCTGAATATCGACGTCAAATCCCAGCTTTTTAGCCAGCGTAATCATGCCGCGGTTATTCGGCATCGTGATGCCCGTCAGACGTTGCAGGCCGTGCTCTGCGGCGTAATCAATCATCTTATCCAGCAGACGTCGTCCGAGCCCCAGACCTTTCAGATCAGAGCGTACCAGTACGGAGAATTCGGCATCGATATTGTCGGGATCAGAAACGGTTCGCGTGACCCCAATAATTTCGCTTTCTTCATTTTCTGTACGTACGGCGACAAACGCCATCTCACGGTCATAATCAATCTGCGTCATGTTCGCTAAATCTTCATGAGTGAACTCATTAATCTCACTGAAATAGCGGTAATACAGGTCTTCCTTAGTGACCTTCAGGATGAAGGCTTTCAGCAGCGGCTCATCTTCCGGAAGAATCGGGCGGAATAACGCAGGCAGTCCATTCTTCAGTATAACGTGCTCTTCCAGTTCACGCGGGTAAGGCCGGATCGCCAGACGAGAAAGTATTTCTGCACTGCGCGTTGAAAGCTCCATCGACACATCGAGCAGACTCATCTCGCTGCCGGAAACCAGCAAGGGATGAATATCCAGCCGTTCGATTTCCGGACAATCAATAATCAGGTTAGACACGTTAACCAGAAGCTGACTCAGGGCGGGAATATCGAGAGGGTGTAGCGCATTGCGACCGCGTATTTTACCGCTCTTCAATGCCTGCACGACCTGGTAGCGCGCCAGCGTCATGTTCAGGGGCGGAAGCGCAATGGCTGCCTGCCTTTCCGGACGCCAGTCAGTTCCGCCTTCGGCCAACATAATCAACGGGCCGAAGACCGGATCCTGCTCTACGACTACCCGTAATTCCTGAGAGCCCGGGCGGTTAGCCATCGTCTGTACCAGCAGACCCAGAATTCGCGCCTGCGGAAATGCCTGCTTAGCCCGGTCGAAAATGGCATTGGCCGCCTGTTCCACTTCGCTGGGCGTACGCAAATAGAGCATGACGCCCTGAACTTCAGAGTTATGCGGAATGTCCGGTGAACGCAGTTTCAGCGCAACGGGATAACCAATCTGGCTGGCAATATTTACGGCTTCAGCGCTGTCACTGGCGATCCACGTTGGCAGCACATTCATTCCATACGCCTGCAAAATCGCGCGGACTTCATGTGTATCAAGCTGCGTGGTGCCTTCTGCCAGCGTTTGTGCAATCAGTTTGTGAGCCTGATCGGTATTTTGTTCAAGGTCTGCTGGCAGCGCAGGCGTTTCTTTCAGCTGTTTCTGATTCCGGCGATATTCCACCATATGCATAAACGCCGTTACCGCGCCTTCCGGAGTGCGGTAAGTCGGGATCCCGGCGGTACTGAACAGCTTGCGCGCTTCCTGCGAGGAGAATTCCCCGCACCAGTTTGTCAGCAGCGTGATGTATTTCCCGCGCGGATGTTTTCGAACGGCATCTATCACTCCGCTTGCTGTTACTGTGCCGTGCGCTGCAGCACTTGGGGCGTGTATCACCAGCAGGGCGTCGTAATCCGTACTGTCGAGCAGCGTTGTTATCACCGACTGATAAAGCTGAGGCGTGGCGTCGTCATGCAAATCCAGCGGATTAGAGGCGGTAATGGTCTTCGGCAGAATGTCAGCCAGCGCTTTGCCCGTTTCATCCCCCAGCTTTGCCAGTTTGCCGTTACGTAACAGCAACTGATCTAACGCCATTGCCGCCGGTGCAGCGCCGTTGCTGATAATGAGTAAGCGCTCACCGCGCAACGGACGCATATGGCTCAGGGTTTCGACGGCGGAGAACAGTTCATGCGTATCTTGTACGCGCAGCAAACCCGCACGTTGGATGGCGGCATCATAAGCCGCGTCGAGGCTGAGCGGGCTGTTCAGGAGTTGCTGAGCCTGCCCGCTGCGGCCACTTTTAATGACCAGAATCGGCTTGTTGCGTGATGCGCTGCGCGAAGCAGAAAGAAAACGCCGGGCATCGCTGATGTGCTCCAGATAAAGAAGGATGGCGCTGGTTTTTGTATCGCGGGCGAGGAAATCGAGCAGATCATCGACGTCGATATCCAGACTGTCGCCCAGTGAGACGAAATAGGAAAATCCGACGGCACGTTGCTGCGCCCAGTCAAGAATGGTATTGGCCACGGCGGCCGATTGCGAAATAAACGCGAGTTTGCCGGGTAGGATCGGCACCGGAGAAAAACTGGCATTCAGCTTTTGCCAGGGAGCGAGAATGCCGAGACTGTTTGGCCCAAGCAGCCGCATTGAAAAACGCTGAGCGCAGGCTTTCAGTTCGGATAACTGGCCGGGTTGAGAGGAAAGTACGATGACAGTTTTGCAGCCGCGCTCGCCGAGCTGTTCAAGCAGCGCCATATTGCGGTCTGCGTGCGTGCAGAGAATGGCGAGGTCAGGCGGCATCGGCAGACTGGCGACATCCTGCCAGGTCAGAACGCCACAGACTGCGCGGTAAGCCGGGGTGACCGGCAAAACAGGGCCGTTGAATCCGCTATCGAGCAGATTGCGCATCATCAGATAGCCGGCGCGCCCCGGTTTATTACTGGCGCCGACGACGGCAATCGACTCAGGTCGTAATAGTGCTTCTAGTCCGCGCTGGCTCATCGTCTCTCCGATTCATCATGTTCCCATGATTCTAGAGGCTTTCTTCGTTCTTTGCTGTGAGCTGATGCACCGGATGATGGGGTTTTCCTGCCAGATATTGCGTGCGGAAATGGGTAAAGTGTCGTGATAAACCTGCAGACGCCTGTGTATCGCCGGCTTTTTCGAGCAAAGCGGCGGCCACTTCAACTGTGCAATGCAATTCCGGTCGCGAGGCTTCACGCAGGATATAGCCGGAGCTGGCGCTTACATCCAGAGAGAATACCGGCAGATTATCCAGATACGGACTTTTGCGGAACATCTTGCGTGCTTCATTCCAGGTGCCGTCAAGCATGATAAACAGCGGCGGTTTACTGTCCGCGGGAACTTCGGTAAAGACCTGACGTGGCGGCGTTGCGAAAGACGCCGGAAAAACCACGTAAGGCTGGCGCGACGGGTCAGATATGGCATCCAGCAACGCCGGATCGGTTTCCGTACGCGACCACAGAAATGCCTGTGTATCCGGCAAAACGTCCGCAATCAGGCGACCGGTATTGCTCGGCTTCATCGGCTCGGTATCAAACATCACCAGACAGAAACGGCTGTTTGCCTGATGGATCTCACGCGTAGCGCAGATGCAGTGACGTTGAGGTAACAGGCATGACTGGCAACGAATGGCGCGCGATCCCCTAGCCAGAAAAGGGCGGGTCGAGCGGGCTAAACGCTGCTCACGCAGGCGAAGGACGGCGTTGTCTGACATAAGCATTCCGGTATTCGAAAAGCGGCTATTTTAATCACCCGCCCGTCGCTGGCAAGCAGCATCTGCTGAACGTACAAAAAGGCCCGCGCTGAGGCGGGCCATCGGCAGGGCTTTATAACGGCTTATGCGTTACAATGATTCATTAAGCCAGTTGTTGAAAGGCGCTTTAGGCATTGCGCCGCTCAACATATCGACCATTTTGCCTTCATTGAACACCATAATGGTCGGAATACTGCGAATACGGAACCGCGCGCTCAGTTCGGGTTCTGCTTCGGTATTAACCTTAATGAAACGGATTTTACCGGCACGTTCCTGCGCAACATCTTCAAAAATAGGCGCGAAGTTCACACACGGGCCACACCACGGTGCCCAGAAATCGATGACAACCGGCAGGTCGTCCTGCAGATATTTGTCCAGCGTGGCGGCAGTGGCGTGAACCACATCGCCTTCAAAAAGTGCATGACCGCAGCGGCCGCATTTTGCGCCGTCGTCGATACGATCCTCAGGCAGGCGGTTGGTGGCCTGACATGATGAACAAATCGTATTCATAAAATAGCCTCTACATTGCTTAACGTGAGAATGGTATCAACCAGAACCCCGGCTTTACGCATAAAGCGGTAAACAAAACGGCTGATATGTTACTTGTATGTTGTAAGTATGGGGGCGCCACGTCACGTAAACAACGCGGTTTATTCAATGAATACGATAGTTTTTAGCTTTTGGTCGAAAGCCTGTGGCTTAGCTCACAGACATCAGGTAATCTTCGCGCCCTGCGCGTAGGTGGAGAGAAAAATGAACGATTCATTCAGTGGCAAGAACGGCAAAGTCAAAGTGATGTACGTCCGTAGTGACGACGACGGCGATAACCGCAACAACGATAAACGTCCTTCCAACAATAAAGGACGTCCGGGCGATAAACCTCGCCAGGGTTCCCGTCCTGACGATGCCCGCCGCAATGAGCGTCGCAGCAGCGATTCCCGTGGTGATTCACGCGGCCCTGCACCTCGTCGTGGTGATGATCGCCCGCGTCGTCCGGCACGTGAAGACGACGGTCCGTACTCCTCTCCGTGGAAAACCGTTTCCCGTGCACCGGCGGACGAATCCGTACCGGATCACGGTGGTATCAGCGGCAAAAGTTTCATCGACCCTGAACAGCTGCGTCGTCAGCGCCAGGAAGAAACCCGCGTTTACGGCGAGAATGCCTGTCAGGCGCTGTTTGCCAGCCGTCCTGACGCGATTGTTCGCGCGTGGTTTGTGCAATCAGTCACTCCGCGTTTCCGCGAAGCGCTGCGCTGGATGGCGGCAAACCGCAAAGCGTACCACGTGGTTGAAGACGAAGAGCTGGTGAAAGCTTCCGGCACGGAACACCACGGCGGCGTGTGTTTCCTGATTAAAAAACGCCAGGGTCTGGATGCAGAAACTTATCTGCAATCTGCTCCTGCGAAAGACTGTGTGCTGGCGCTGGAAAACGTCGGCAACCCGCACAACCTCGGCGGTATCATGCGTTCATGTGCGCATTTTGGTATCAACGGGATGATGGTTCAGGATCCGGCTCAGCTGGAATCCGGTGCCGCCGTGCGTACCGCTGAAGGCGGCGCAGAACACGTTAAAGCTATCAGTGCGGATAACTTCCTTGATGTGCTGGCGACCTTCCGTAAAGCCGGTTACACCATCGTGACCACGTCCAGCCACAAAGGGACGGCGCTCGGTAAAGCTGAGCTGCCTGCCAAAATGGTGCTGGTGCTGGGCGAAGAAAGCGACGGCCTGTCCGACAGCGCATGGCAGCAGGGCGACCTGAGCGTGTCTATCGGCGGTACGGGCAAAGTGGAAAGCCTGAACGTTTCCGTTGCGACCGGTATTTTGCTGGCTGAATGGTGGCGTCAGAATCAGGCGTAAATCCTGATTTTCACCCATAAAAAACGGACGCCCTGAGCGTCCGTTTTGCTTTCTGATGTTTACTGATTCGTGTTAACTGGCGACATGAAATCAGTGCGCACCACCGCCGCCACCGCCGCTGCTGAATGGCGGACGGGCGAACCAGATTAAAATCAGCAGTACCAGGAATGCCCCGCCGGATAACCAGAAAATCTCGTTAGCAGAGATGATAAGCCCCTGATTCGTAATTTCCCGCGCTATCCAGCCGGAAGCCTGCTGATGGCTCATGCCAATCCCTTCCAGCTGCTGATAAGTCTGCGTCGCCGCCGGGTTGTACGGTGTGATGTTTTCGGTCAGCTGCGCATGGTGCAGCGATTCCCGGTTCGACCACATCGTCGTGGTGATTGACGTCCCGATAGACCCCGCCAGCGTACGAATAAAGTTCGACAAACTGGAGGCTGCCGCCATACGTTCCGGCGGTAATCCCGACAGAATAATGGTGGTCAGCGGCATGAAGAAGCAGCCTACCGCAAAGCCCTGAATAAACTGCGGCCATGCAGAAGCACCAAAATCCATCCCCGGTTCGAAGGTATATGCACGCCAGAAGAAACAGTAGGCGTACATAATAAAGCTGAACGTCACCAGTTTTCGCATATCCAGACGGTGTGCGAAGCGGCCAATAATTGGCGACATCAGCACCGGCAGAATGCCTACCGGCGCGGACGCCAGACCCGCCCAGGTGGCGGTATAACCATAGACCTCCTGCAACAGCTGCGGCAGCAAAACAATCGCGCCGAAGTAGAGCATGTAGGCCAGGCTGATACACAACACGCCGATGGTGAAGTTTCGCGATTTAAACAGCGACAGGTCGACTATCGGATGGTCATCGGTCAGCTCCCAGACAACCAGGAAGCACAACGCGATCACCGCCACGACCGCCAGTACGATAATTTCCGTCGAGTTAAACCAGTCCAGCTCCTTGCCCCGGTCGAGCATCACCTGCAATGCGCCGATGCCCAGTACCAGTAACACCAGCCCGACACTGTCGATCGGGCGGATCTGCGTGGCGGTTTCGCGGCCTTTCAGGGTTCTCAGTGTCAGCACAACGACCACGATGGCGATCGGTACGTTGATGAAGAAAATCCATCCCCAGTGGAAGTTATCACTGATATAACCGCCGAGGATCGGCCCGCAAATCGGGGCGACGATCACCGTCATCGACCAGAGTGCGAGCGCGGTACTTCGCTTGGCCGGCGGATAGTTATTCAGTAGCAAACTTTGTGATAACGGGATCAGCGGACCTGCTACCACGCCTTGCAGCACACGGAAGAAGATCAGCATTTCCAGGCTGTTGGACATCCCGCAAAGCCAGGACGCGAGCGCAAACAGTATCGTGGACCACAGGAACAGTTTGACCTCACCGATGCGCTTTGCCAGCCAGCCGGTGATGGGGATCGAGATGGCGTTTGCCACCCCGAACGACGTAATAACCCAGGTGCCCTGTGAGTTTGAGGCACCCAGATTCCCGGCGATGGTCGGGATCGCCACGTTGGCGAT
Organism: Rahnella sp. PD12R; assembly: GCF_019200965.1. NCBI lineage: Bacteria > Pseudomonadati > Pseudomonadota > Gammaproteobacteria > Enterobacterales > Yersiniaceae > Rahnella > Rahnella sp. PD12R. The sequence goes on from NZ_JAHTMS010000013.1 coordinate 9,173, forward strand.
CGTCGAGTCCAGCACCTGCATAAAGGTGGCCAAAGACAAAGCCACCGTCATCCAGGCCAGCGGGGCGCCTACCAGCGGTTTATTTGCCACAGAGGCCTCCGGAGGTTTTAGCCCGCATTTGCGTGAATAACATCAGCAATGATGGCATTAGCCGGGGCCAGATCCAGTGTCAGAGCCGAAGTCTGATACAGCGGTTCGGAACGCACGGTATCGGCCAGCACCAGGCCATCACGGTTTTGAGTATCAACCGTCACCAGCGTGGACAAACCAATACGCAGCGGATGTTCCGCAACTTCCTGATCGTTAAGCTCAATACGCACCGGCAGGCGCTGAACCACTTTGATCCAGTTGCCGGTCGCATTTTGTGCCGGAAGCAGCGAGAACGCGCCGCCGGTGCCCATATCCATACCGACCACTTTGCCGTGATATTTCACGTCATCGCCGTACATATCGCTGACGACGGTGGCGACCTGACCAATACGCATATTCGCCAGCTGAGTTTCTTTAAAGTTGGCATCAACCCAGATGTGATGAGCAGGAACAACGGCCATCAGAGACGTGGTCGGGCTGATTTGCTGTCCGATCTGAACCGCGCGACGGGAAACAAAACCGTCAATCGGGCTGCGGATTTTGGTACGTTGCAGGGCGAGCCATGCGTCACGAACCTGCGCGGCGGCCTGCAAAACTTGCGGTTGCTGATCAACCGGCGTGTTCAGCACCATCGCCTGATTCGCGTTGTATTGCTGCACGGCGACATCATATTGCGCTTTCGCGGTATCCACGGCGTCACGGGCGTGTTGCAGTTCTTCACGGCCAATGGCGTCAACGTTGCCCAGCACGATACGGCGTTTCAGGTCAGACTGCGCCTGTTGCAGTTGCGTCGCACGCAGCGCGATATTTGCCTGATACTGTTTGCCGTTGATGATCAGCTGATGCGTTTGGCGCACGCTGTTAGCCAGCGCCGTTTTAGAACGTTCAAACGCCTGTTCAGCATCGGTCGGATCGATAGTCACCAGCACGTCGCCTTTTTTGACAAAGTCGGTGCTGTCGAAATTGACGTCAGTCACGCTGCCTGACACCTGCGCCATAATCTGAACCTGATTACCGGCAACATACGCATCATCGGTAGACTGGAAATGACGTAACACCAGCAGCCAGTAAAACAGGTAGGCGATGGCGATAATAATGAAAATCCCGGTTAACAAGAGCATCGCGACTTTGCGCGTTTTCTTCTTATTTTTCGGAGCTTGCGGCGTTGCCTGAGTTTCGGCATTTGCGCTCATGGTCTTCTCCACACTGAGTCTTTTATTATGATTTTTGGTTCGCAGCCGGGGCCTGATAGCCACCCCCGAGCGCACGAATGAGACTGATTTTTGCCTGCATCAGCTGACTGCTGGCGGTAAGTTGCGCCTGTTGCTGTTGCAGGAGCGCTGACTGACTGGTTAACAGTTCATCCCGTCCGATGACGCCAGCGTTGTATCTTGCATCCGAAACGCGATACACCTCTTCCAGCGATTTAGCGGCAGAAGAAGCCTGCTGCAATTGTTCAACGCTGCTTTTCGAGAGGGTAATGGCATCCGCAGTTTGCTGGATGGCGCTCAGGATGGTCTGGTTATATGACTCAACGGACTGGTCATATAACGCGGACTCTTCGCCCAGTTTGGAACGCAGTGCGCCCGCGTGGAATATCGGCAGCGAAATCGCAGGGGTGATATTCCAGGCCTTGCTGGCTGCTTCCAGAAGATTCGGGCTGGTGCCGCCGTAATTGGTGGTCGTCAGACCGCCAAAGGCGCTGATGGAAAGGCTTGGGTAGAACTCTTTTTTGGCCGCACTGACGCGCTGGGAATAGGATTCCACCAGATCACGCTGTGCAGTGATGTCCGGGCGTTTACCCAACAAATCGAGCGTCAGCTCGCCTTTCGGTGCCAGCGCTTCAGCCGGTGGCAATGCCACGGCGTGCAGCCCGTTCATCGCGTCAGGCCCCTGACCCGCCAGCGCGGAAAGCTGATGTCTCAGCTGTTCGGTCTGGGCTTTGAGGTTGATGATTTGCTGTTTAGCACTGTCGGCCTGAGCCTGGGTTTGTTGCGGAATTTCAATGCCATAGACACCGGCCTGATACTGCGCTTTGCGCAAATCCGCCAGATGCTGGTTGTTATCCACTTCGTGTTGCAGAACATCCTGCAAAGCCAGATTGGCCTGCAACTGATAATAGGCTGACGCCACCGAACTGGTCAGCGTCAGCGCGGCTTCTGCCTGCTCGGCGCGGGCGGAATCCACCTGTGCTTTTGCGGCATTCACCTGATTGCGGTATTTACCCCACCAGTCAAACTCATAGCTCAGATTCAGCCCGAGACTGTTGCTGTTGTCGTAGATTGGCGCTTCCGGATAGCTGGTCAGGAACGGCGGGATCGTGTTTTTCGCCACACGTTCACGTCGCATCGAACCATTCAAATCCAGATAGGGGCCATTGGCTGCATCTGCTTCGCCCATCACGCTCTGCGCTTCGCGCACGCGAGCCGCGGCCTGACGCAATGACGGCGAGTTTTGCAACGTCGTGGTCATCAGGTTATCAAGCTGCGGGTCATTAAGACTACGCCACCACTGTGGGCCGATGGTCAGAGAACTGACTTTTGCCTGCTGCAGATGAAGCTGTTGGGTATCCAGCAGCGACGACTGAGGAGCAATATTATAACTGGAGGCGCAGCCAGCCAAAATCAAAACGGCAAACAGCGGCGTAAGCCTCCAGCGAGCTTGGAATGACATGTGTGGTTTACCTGAACAGAAATTTAGAATTGTTGTAGTGCTGTCGCATCCATCTGATCAAGGCGAGTTAACAGTTTGCGCGTCAGGGTTTCTAACTGCTTCTGCTCATCTGCATCCAGGGTTGACCAGAGAAAATGCAGGCTCTTATGTTGAGGCGGCAGTAACTTCTGGATAAAAGCTTCACCATCGGCCGTCAGGTGCAAATGCAGACACCGGCGGTCATTGTCGCTCTCACGACGTTCAATCCATCCGCGTTTTTCCAATTCATCCGCAATACGGGTGGCATTGGTGCGGGAAGAACCCAGCGCTGAGCTTAGCTCCGAAGGCTGAATACTGTGGCTTTCCTGCGCATCAAGCGTGATCAGGGCCATAAACAGCGTTTCGTTGATGCCTTGCGCTTTCAGCATCTTATTGCGGTTTTCCAGCAATTTACTTTGCATGTGCATACACAGGCGGGTCAGCAGGATTTCCTGATAAGGGAAATCTTTTTGCTTTTTAGCCCGGAAATTTAACATGTGTTCAATTGGCGCGAACGAACTGTCCATATGAGAAGCCTCATTAGTTACAGATGACATAGTAACGATGGTAATTAATAATATCAATGTCATGAATCACCAATTCTTTAGCAATTAGTGTGTTTCATAACTCCAGTGAATTATTCGATGTTTAAAGTATTCGGCAAAGTTTGCCCGGTTGTTGCCTCACGGTAAAAAACGACCTCAGCCCGCCAGCAGCATTACCTTGAACACCAGGCCGTAGACCACGGCTCCCGTCAGTGTTGCGATAATAATGCTTTTGGTTCGCCAGAAAATCAGTGCGAGCAGCACAAAACCGGCCAGCGAAGGCAGCAGTTTTTGTTGGTCGCGGAGAATTTCCGGGGTGCTGGACACCACCAGTAACGCACAGATTGAGGCGATACCGATGCTGTCGAGCACGCGGGACAGCGGGCCGCTTTTCAGCGTCCCCGACTTCTGCCGTGCGCCCATGCGCAGTGGCAAATATCGAAAGAGGTAATTGACGGCGCCGACCAGCAGGCAAACCAGAATGACATCAGTGCTCATCCGGGGTGACCTCCGTCGCGCTCGCTGAGGCTGCGGGTTGCAGCAGGGCGGCCAGACATCCGGCGCCGAGGCCGCATCCGATAGCGGCAGGAATCGACCAGAACCATAGCCCGCCGAGTGCACCGGCCAGCGAGGCAACAAACACCCTACTTTGCTGGCGCTTAAAAGCGGCGAGCAGGAAACTCAGGAAAAGGGCGGGCAGCATGAATCCGAGCGCGGCTTCAATGGCTGGGTAATTTTCCAGCGGGCCATTGCCGAAAAGTGCGCCGACGGCGGTGCCGAAAACCCACGAGAGCCAGGAAGAAAGCGCGATGCCACACATCCAGTTCTCGCTCCAGCTGCGTTTATCACGGACGAGTTTGGCGGTGGCGGCAGCAAAAACTTCATCGGTCAGGCCAAACGCCCAGAGTGCGGTTTTTCTGCCGCTGAGTTTTCCCGCAATACGGTTACGCAGCGAAGGGCCGTAGAGAACATGGCGAACGTCCATGGCCATCACGGTAAGAGCGGAAACCCAGAGAGACATCCCGGCGCTGAGCAGCGCGGTGATCACAAACTGACTGGCGCCAGCATAGATAAGTATGGAGAACAGCAGACTTTCAGCGGGCGTGAAACCGAGTTTGACGGCGCTGAGGCCGAACGCAAAAGCGATAGGAAGATAACCAATCACGATAGGAAGGCTATCGGTAATACCTTGTGCGAAAGTGGAAACGCGGACGGGGTCAGGCGCTTCGAGATCAGGGTTGCTGTGCATGGGTGTTTAAAACATTGTGAAAACCGGGAGGATGCCGGCGAATAATTTATGGCGTAAACATTACCAGACTGTAAGTATTGTTAACACCCTTTGGTTCAAATAAATTTCCAATATGATTATTCGCAAGCTAATCAGGAGGGGTGATGATTCCCTCCTGATGTAATTTCGTACGTTATCAGGCCAGCTTGTGTTTATACCCTTTTAGCCAGACCAGTAAATTCAGTACGCACATGATGGTGCCTGCCACCGAGACCCCATACCAGCCCGCCGTTTGATAAGCCGAAGCCGACACCAGAGACCCTACCGCGCCGCCAATAAAGTACGTTGTCATGTAGCCTGCGGTCAGGCGGTTACGCGCTTCCGGCATCGATTTGTAAATCACACTTTGGTTGGTGATGTGCACGCCCTGAACCGAAAGGTCCAAAACGATGATGCCGACGATCAGCGAGATCACCGAATGCTGACCGTAAGCGATCGCCGCCCAGGACAGTAAAAGCAGCACCAGTCCCGCCGTTGTTGTCAGATGCGCTTTGCCTTTGTCGGCCAAATGTCCGGCGCGTGTAGCCGCCAGTGCGCCCGCTGCGCCGACCAGACCAAACAGGCCAATCACCCCTTCGGAATAGTGATACGCCGGGCCAGCCAGCAGGAACGCCATCGACGTCCACAAAATGCTGAAGTTGGCAAAACAGAACATACCAATCAGCGCGCGGGTGCGTAAAACCGGCGTGTGGATAAACAGGGTGAAAATGGATTTGAGCAGTTGCGGATAATTAAGATCCGTATGCTGCTGATGTTTTGGCAGTTTGCGCCATAAAACGAGTGCCATGATAATCATCAGCGCACTGGCAACCCAGTACACCGTCCGCCAGCCGCCGAGTGTCGCCAGTGCACCGGCAACCGTCCGGGCCAGCAGAATACCCAGCAACAGACCGGACATAATCAGCCCGACCACTTTGCCGCGTCGTTCCGGTTCAGCCAGCGTCGCCGCCAGCGGCACCAGAATCTGCGCCACTACCGAGAACAGCCCGGTCAGCGCTGTCCCCACCAGCATGATAGTCAGCGTCGGTGCCATCGCAGTGATCAGCAATCCGGCGGCGGAAAGCAGAGTCATCAGCACAATCAGGTTACGACGTTCAAACATATCGCCCAGCGGAACGATAAACATCAGCCCGCAGGCATAACCCAGCTGAGCGACGGTGACGATAAAACCGGCCTGATTAACGGAAAGGCTGAACGCACGCGCAATGGTTTCCAGCAGCGGTTGCGGATAATAGTTACTGGCAACGGCAAGCCCGGTGGCCACCGCCATCAGCATGATCAGCGCCGGGCTGAGCGGGGAATGTGTTGTAGTTTTTTTCATAATGAGAATCAACGGATCTTATTGAAGGGCAGGGAAATGCGAAAAAACGATTATCGTTTTGGTTGAAATATTAAACCAATGAATAGTTTTAATGGCAACTATCGGGTTTTGTAATAGCCATAAAAACGGGCGGAGATTTCTCTCCGCCCGCGGGTTTTACTGCGTCATTTTTCGCTTACTTCGCGGCAGCAGCGGCTTCTTTCACCCAGCCATCGAACTCTTCCTGATGGGCTTTAATCCAGCCGTCGGTCTGCGCATCGATATCAGCATCCGAGTTTTTACCGGCGTGCATCGCAGCATTCTGCGCATTGATGTCTTTCAGCGGTAATTTCATGATGGCAAACAGCTTCGCGGCGGCCGGGTTTTTCTCGGCCCAGGCTTTGTTTGCCACGATATGCATAGTGCTCACCGGGAAACCGTAGTTCTTGCCGTTTGGCAGTTTGGTATCGGCGTTTTTATCACCCGGCACGACGGAGAATGGCACCTGCATCCACAACACATCTTTGCCCGGGATCAGCACATTGCTGACCCAGTACGGCGTCCAGGTGTAATAGAAAATCGGTTTGCCTTCTTTGTATCGCGTAATGGTGTCGGCGATCATCGCGGAATAGTTACCCTGATTATGTGTCACGGTTTTTTCCAGACCGTACGCTTTCAGCTGTTCGTTCAGTGCGGCTTCACAGCCCCAGCCCGGCGTACAACCGGTCAGATCAGCTTTGCCGTCGCCGTTGGTATCAAACAGCTTGGCAAGTTTCGGATCTTTAAGTTGCTCGATGTTGGTGATGTGATACTGCTCGGCGGTTTTCTTATCGATAAGCCAGCCCTGCGCTGCGCCGGTCACATACGTCCCTTCACGATAGAAAACTTTATCGCCACCGGCGGCTTTGTACATTTCATCATGGAGCGGTGACCAGTTCACGGCGGTAAACGTGGCGTCACCGGCGGCAATGGTGGTGTAGCCGACGTTGTAATCCACTTCACGGGTCGGCTGAACATCGTAGCCCAGTTTTTCCAGCGCCTTATTCACCAGTTCCGTCTGGAAAGTTTCTTCGCTGATGGTGCTTTGAATCGGTGTCACGCTGACGCCTTTACCCGGAAGATCGGCGGCGAACGTTGTGGCTGTGGCAAATGTGGTGAGGGCGGCAACCGCCCAGAATCCTGTCTTTTTCATAAATTCCTCTGAGATTTTCATCGGTTATTTCGTGGCGGCTGCGGCGGCCGCTTCTTTGATCCAGCCATCAAACGTGGCCTGGTGTGCTTTGATCCAGCCGTCAACGTGTTGCTGAATATCGTCAGAAGAGGATTCCCCTTCGTGCATCTTCAGGTTTTGCGCGTTCACGTCCGCCAGCGGCAGTTTCATGATGGCGAACAGTTTCGCGGCGGCCGGGTTTTTCTCAGCCCAGGCTTTATTCGCCACGATGTGTTCGTTGTTGACCGGGAAACCGTAGTTTTTGCCGTTCGGCAGCGTGGTATCCATGTCTTTCAGCGAGCCAGGATTGGCCGAGAACGGCACGGTCAGCCAGACCACGTCTTTGCCCGGTTTCATCTCGTTGCTCACCCAGTAAGGCGTCCAGGTGAAATACAGCACTGGTTTGCCGGATTTATAGCGGGTCAGCGTATCGGCAATAATCGCCGAATAGTTGCCTTCGTTCTGTGTGACGGTGTCGCTCAGGCCGTAGGCTTTAATTTGCGTATTGATGACGGAGCCGCATACCCAGCCCGGATTACAGCCGGCCATATCGGCTTTGCCGTCACCGTCGGCGTCAAACAGCCCGGCGATTTTCGGGTCTTTCAGCTGCGACAAATCGTGGATGTGATATTTATCGGCGGTTTTTTTGTCGATCAGATAACCCTGCGCTGCGCCGCTGATATAGGTGCCCTGACGGTAAAATTTCTGATCGCCACCGGCGGCGTTGTACATATCTTTTTGCAGCGGTTCCCAGTTCACCGCCATGTACGTCGAATCGCCGCTTGCGATGGCGGTGTACGCGACGTTGTAATCCACTTCACCGGTTTGCTGAACGTCATACCCCAGTTTTTGCAGGGCGCGGTTAACCAGTTCCGTCTGGAAAGTCTCTTCTGCGATGGTGCTTTGCAGAGGTTTCACGACCACGCCTTTGCCCGGTAAATCAGCGGCGAAAGCGGCGGGTGTGGCGATCGATAATGCGAGGACGAGTGTTTTTAGTTGTGTTGTGCGCATGGTGAACCCTTATTCTTGCTGGTGAATACGTAAGAGTGGACTGCGTAGTTTTAGCTTTTGAGAGTTCCCGGCAGCGAACCGCCGGGAAAAGTGCAGTGTGTGAATCAGGCTTTTTTGACGAAAGGCTTCATCACCAGACCAACCGGTCCGCGGGTGAACCAGCGGTGGCCGCCTTTGCTGCGGCTGTCGCGGCCCATAGACTGCGTCAGGCGGTCGAGGATGATGGCGAGAATAACGATACCCGCACCACCGACCGACGCGAGGCCCATATCCAGACGGCCAATCCCGCGCAGAACCATCTGACCCAGACCACCGACGGCGATCATCGAGGCGATAACCACCATCGACAGCGCCAGCATCAGCGTCTGATTAATACCGGCCATGATGGTCGGCATCGCCAGCGGAAGCTGAACTTTAAACAGCATCTGGCTCGGGCTGGATCCGAAGGATTTCGCGGCTTCGATCAGATCTTCCGGTACCTGGTTGATCCCCAGAATCGTCAGACGTACGACCGGTGGGAGGGCGAAGATAATGGTGACCACAACCCCCGGCACGTTACCGATACCAAACAGCATCACGATCGGCACCAGATACACGAACGCCGGAGTGGTCTGCATGGCATCGAGCAGAGGCCGGATAATTTTTGCCGCCCGCTGACTGCGCGCCAGCCATATCCCCATCGGCAAACCGATCAGAATACAGAAGAACAGCGAGGTCAGAACCAGCGCCAGCGTCACCATGGCTTGTGACCACGCGCCGATTGCGCCGATCAGAACCAGAGAAACCAGCGTGGCGGCACCCATGCCTAAACCCGCCATCTGCCAGGCGAGCAGGGCGAAAATCAGAATCGCAATGGGAGCTGGTAGTGATTCCAGCCCGCTTTGAAAACCGCTCAGCACGAAATCGACCGGCACGCGGATCCCCTGGAATACCGGACGGAAGTTGCCAACCAGCCAGTCGATCCCGTTGGTTACCCAGTGGTCGAGCGGGATCAGCGTGCTGTGAAACGGATCCAGAATATTGAAATGCTGATGCTGTTCCGGTGCGACGCTCAGCCAGTCGTTGGCCTGTGCGGCGGCGTGGTGCGTGGTGTCCGGTGCGCTGGTTGCGGCATCGCTGCTGCCGCCCCACGGATCGCCACCGGCATCGGCAGGTGCGGAACTGGCTGCGGCGTCAGGCTGCGGCGCAACGCCACCGCTGGCGTTATCGGCACTCCACGGATCAACGGATGCATCCAGTGGCTGAGCCTGAGCCGCCTGCGCGTGCTGAAGAACTGTATTGTTTATGGTTGAGTTGCTCATTCGTTACCCCCTTCTTTATCCAGAGCCTGAAGCAGCATGGCTTTGGAAATAATGCCGATATAGTTATTGTCCTCATTGATCACCGGTACGGCGCAAGGCGCGGCGGCAACATGAGAAATCAGTTCGCTGAGCGGCATATCTGCCTGCACCGGTGCCGGAGATTCCAGCAGGGCGCTTTCCAGCGGCTGATTGGCTTTCAGCGCGGTTTTCAGGGATTCAATCGACACGACGCCGATGAATTTCTGACCGCGTTCCAGCACATAACCATATTCGCGGTCTTCATCTTCGAGCAGCTTGAGCGCAGCACGCGGACCAAAACCGGGGGTTTTACGAATGAGCGCACCACGACGGCGGGCAATGTCTTTGGCGCTGAAGACCTGACTGATATCGACACCACGGAAGAAGGTGCGGACATAGTCATTGGCCGGATTATTGAGAATATCTTCCGGCGTACCGACCTGAACCACTTCGCCGCCCTGCATAATCGCAATGCGGTCGCCGATGCGCATGGCTTCGTCGAGGTCATGGGAAATAAACACGATGGTGCGCTGATGCTGCGCTTGCAGCTTCACCAGCTCATCCTGCATTTCGGTGCGGATTAACGGATCGAGCGCCGAGAAGGCTTCATCCATCAGCAGAATATCAGGGTTATTGGCCATCGCGCGGGCTAAGCCGACGCGCTGGCGCATCCCCCCGGACAATTCATCCGGATAAGAATTGGCATAGTTTTCCAGCCCGACCTGACGCAGCGCATCCAGCGCTTTGACATTTCGCTCTTCCACCGGCACACCGGCCAGCTCCATACCAAAGGCCGTATTATTCAACACGGTCAGGTGTGGCATCAGTGCAAACGACTGAAATACCATACTGATTTTACTGCGACGCACCTGGCGTAATTTTGATTCTGAGATTTTGGCGATGTCTTCGCCGTCAATCAGCACTTCGCCGCGGGTGGGCTCTATCAGACGATTGAGAAGGCGTACCATGGTGGATTTACCGGAACCGGATAACCCCATGATGACGAAGATCTCGCCTTCTTCAATGGCCAGACTGGCATCTTTAACGCCAAGTGACAGACCGGTTTTCTCAAAAATTTCTTCTTTACCCTTGCCTGCGTCAATCATCTTGAAAGCGCGATCCGGGTTCTCGCCAAACACCTTATAAAGATTTTTTACTTCGATTTTAATTGCCATGCAATATGCATTCCTTGGATATAAATAGCCGTATCGGCTTGATGTCTAATTTTTCTGTTGAAACGTATAGTTTTTTGCCTGTTACAAAATAGTGAACGCTTTATACCCTAACACACCAAAATTCTGAGACAAGTCTCAATGTTTCTCATGAATATTCATGGTTGTGTTTCTGGTGGCGTATTTTTATGTATTATGCGCGTCTAATTTACGTCAGCTCGGGTTGACATTTAATGACAATTTCAAGGGCGCTGTGATTATTGTTGGCTACCTAATTATCTGATGCGTGTATTTTGCTAAATATATAATCAAATAATTGATTTTAAATGGATTAATGACTTCTTGTTTTGTGGGGTTTTTGGTGGTTTAAATAGTGTGATTCAGGTGGATTTAATGCAAATTTCATGGCGGGATTAGCAATGTGTAAATAGTGATTTCAGCTTGCACTGAAAGCCCCGTATTTACCGGTTGTCTGAAAGGTGAATATTTGTGGAAATAATCGCACTGTGCGGGTTGAAATGTGGGAATTTGGCCAGCGGAACCGCTGGCCGTGAAGGCGAAATTCAGAGGGGCAGAACGCCATAATTCGGGTTCAGGAGGAGGATTTTTCCTCAGTCACTATTTTCCGGTACAGACGCCTTGGATGGCCGATATTTCCGTACTGCATCTCGACGCCGATAAAGCCCATTTCCACACAATATTCCAGATACCGGCGGCCGGTGGTTTTGCTGATCCCAACCTCTTCAACCACCTGTTCCACCGACCAGCTGACATCGGGTTTTGCGGTGAAAACCCGCTGAACCAGTTCGAGCGTATTCGGCTCAATCCCTTTCGCAGAAGGGGCTGGCGGCGTGTCGCTGGCGGGGAGGTTAAACAGTTTGTCCAGCGCCCGCTGATCGACCACTTTCACATTGCGCAGGGTTTGCACCAGTTGCATGAATCGCTCGAGCGAGCTGCGCAGGCGGTGAAACGACACCGGCTTAATAATGTAGTCAAACGCGCCGCTGCGCATGGCGTGGCTGCACGTTTGCATATCGCTGGCTGCGGTAATGAAAATCACCGAACAGTCGAAGCTTTTAAGCAGCGGGCTGTCGATCAGATCCACGCCCTGGCCGTCTGGCAGGTAATTATCCAGCAGCACCAGCCTCGGCTGATGCAGCCGCAATAACGAACGGGCCTGTTCCAGCGTGGCGGCAATCCCGACCACGCGCAGGTTAAAGTTTTGCTCGATAAAATCACGGTGCAGACCGGCAAGGTGCGGCTCGTCTTCCACAATCACGACATCGAGTGCGCTGCTGTTATTCATGTTGCTGTCCTGTTGACCTCTCTGACGGATACGGGATAAACACTGAAAATATCGTACCCTGAGGCGCATTGTCTGAGATTTCGATGCTGCCGCCCGCCTGACGGACGTAACCGGCCACCAGATAAAGCCCGATGCCGTGTTCGGCGCCGGTCATCTCATCGCCGCCGGAAGGCTTTGAGGTGACGCCCTGCTCAAACAGATTCGGCTTCAGGGCGTCATCGACGCCGCCACCGCGATCGGCCACCTCAATCAGCAGCTCGCGGTTCCTGTCTGAAATATACAATTCTACCGGCGAAATCGGTGCGCCGGCTTTCAGCGTGGCGTCCACGGCGTTATCAAGCAGATTGCCGATCACCGACATTAGCTCGGTTTCGCCGATGACCGGCGGAATACGGATTAACTGGCAGGCCGGGTCAAACACCAGCTCCACGCCTTTCTCGCGTGCACTGACGAATTTTCCCAGCAGCAGCCCGCAAAGGGCAGGCGACGTGAAGCGTGCCGACACGAAATCCAGCACCGCCTGCGCACCTTCCGACTGAGCCTGAATGTAATGCATCGCGTCATCATAACGCTGCATTTGCAGTAAACCCGCCAGCGTCGCCGTCCAGTTCAGCTGTTCATGGCGCATGATGCGCAGACTATCGGCGTAGCGTTTCACCTGGCTCAGCTGGCTGCTCAGCGTATTAATGTCATTTTTATCGCGGAAGCTGAATACCCATCCGCTCTCTTTGCCCGGCTCCAGCTCAATCGGCACGCGGTTCATGATCACCTGACGCTGGTTGAGCACGGTTATCTGATCATGGCGGCTGTTATTGTCCTGAATGCCGCTTTGCGTAAAGAACGCGGGCGGCGTGTGGAGCACTTCTTCCAGCGGTTTGCCGATCAGCTCGTTTTCCGGCTGACGGATATCGAGTAACTCCCGGGCGGCGCGGTTAATGGAAATCAGCTGCTTCTCAGCATTAATCGCAAATACGCCTTCGTACATGGCTTCCAGCAACGCTTTTTGCTGGCGAACCAGCAGCGCAATATCCTTGGGTTCGAGCCAGAACATCTGTTTTTTGACGTTGCGGGTAAACATCCACGAGAAAATAAACAGCAGTAATAATAGAAGAAGACCGTATAAACCGGCCTGCGCCAGACGGTGACCATTAATATTGTCGATATAAGACGTGAGATAGCCGACCGACACAATGCCGATGACCTGGTTATTTTCGTCGAGTATCGGCGCTTTGCTGCGTAATGAAACGCCGATGCCGCCCTGACGCACCGATATAATGGTTTTCCCGGCCAGCACCTCCGCGTTATCGCCGCCAATCATCGGCAAATCTATTCTGTCCGGGGATTCCGAGTGATAAAGATGCCGCTCGCGGACGTCGCCAATCACGATATAACTGGCATCACTCTTATCGCGTAACGGCTGGATAAGACGGGCAATTCCCTGCACATCGCGACGGGCGACTTTCTCCGCCAGACCCGGCATCAGCGCGATTTCGCTGGCCTGAACTCTGGCGCGCTGCCCCAGATCGTGATGCAGCTGGCGGTCGATGATATGAAATAAAATAGCGCCCAGCAGCGCCAGCAACAGGCAGGAAAATACCACCAGAGATAAAAAGAGCTTTACCTGAAAAGGTAATCTTAATTTCATACATCCCGCCAAAAGCCAGCCCTCAGACACACATCGAATAAGCCTATCACGGCGAAAACGCCGCCGTAATCTGGCATAAGCGAAGTTGTGAACGAAGAAGATAAATAGAATGTAATTCACGCAATGATTGCAGGGTTAATTGCCGGTTTTACTACTTATCTGATAATCCTTATAAATTTGGACGCATTAACTCCATAAACACCATAACAACCTTTATCCCTGCGGTTTTAATTTGAACAACCTCACATCCGCCTGACCGGCCATTTTCATATGCTCAGACCATCAATAAGAAAAGTATTACCAAGAAAGAGGCAATGTCATGAGCACAACCGACGATTCCTACATCGCTGTCAAAGAAACAAAAACTTCCGGTATGTCTGCCCGGCAAAAATGGTGGCACATTCTGGATAACTACAAGATAGGGATTATCCCGCTGCCGTTTTTCCTGCTGGCGGGCGTGCTGATCCTGCTCGATTGCCTGAATGGCAAACTGCCCAGCGATATCGTGGTGATGGTCGCGACGCTGGCGTTCTTCGGGTTTGCCTGCGGTGAATTCGGAAAACGTCTGCCGGTGGTCGGCAAACTTGGCGCAGCGGCGATTTGCGCCACCTTTATTCCATCCGCGATGGTGCATTATGGCCTGCTGCCGGACGTCGTGGTCGATTCCACGGTTAAATTCTACAAATCCACCAACATCCTCTATCTCTACATCTGCTGCATTATTGTCGGCAGCATTATGAGTATGAACCGTCAGGTGCTGATCCAGGGTTTTATGCGGATCTTCGTGCCGATGCTGTGCGGTGAAATCGTCGGGATGATCGCCGGAATGGCGATGGGTACCGCGCTAGGCTTACCGCCGATGCAAACCTTCTTCTTCCTGATCCTGCCGATCATGGCCGGTGGCGTCGGCGAAGGCGCGATCCCGCTGTCGATGGGCTACGCGACCATTCTGCATATGGAGCAAGGCGTGGCGCTCGGGCGGATCCTGCCGATAGTTATGCTGGGTGGTCTGACGGCTATTGTATTGGCGGGCGTACTGAATCAGCTCGGAAAACGTTATCCGCATCTGACCGGCGAAGGTTCGCTGATGCCAGCCAAAGAAGGCAATATTGGCAGCGGAACCGATGAGTTTCAGGGTAATCCCGGCGTGAACGCTTTGGCTTGCGGCGCGCTGCTGGCGATCCTGCTGTATATGGTCGGGATGCTCGGGCAAAAATGGATTGGCCTGCCTGCGCCGGTCGGGATGTTGTTTGCCGCGGTGCTGGTGAAACTGGCAAATGGCATTTCGCCGACCATCCAGCACGGTTCGATGACGGTGTATAAATTCTTCCGCACGGCCGTCACCTATCCGGTGCTGTTTGCCGTTGGTGTTGCGATTACGCCGTGGCAGGAGCTGATCAACGCGTTTACCGTACAAAACCTGCTGGTGATCGTCACCACCGTGCTGGCGCTGGTCGGCACGGGTTTTTACGTCGGAAAAAAAATCGGTATGCATCCGATTGATGTCGCGATTGTTTCCTGTTGCCAGAGCGGGCAGGGCGGCACCGGCGACGTGGCCATTCTGACCTCCGGCAACCGCATGACGCTGATGCCTTTCGCCCAAATAGCCACCCGCATCGGCGGTGCGATCAACGTTTCCGTCGGGCTTTTCGTGCTGGCGAAGTTCTTCTCCTGAGTGCCTTCTGCCCCCTTTTCCCTAAAGGGGGCTAACAGGCAAAAATTAGAAAGTCTTTTTTTGGACTCGTTTTCTGGTGGTTATTTTTTGCTCGTCGGTTATTATTTGCGCACTCAACGACGAGTCACCCGCCCCGTACGCTGGTCTACAGGTAAGGATGAAATCTATTTCTGAAAAAAGAACGTTCGCATGTTTCGTATTAAAACCCCGGTTTATTTTTTATTACTGATAATCTCTTCTTTCTTTAGCATTAATTCCTTTGCCTTCGAATTGCCAAAGGAATTCACGTCTCTCGGGAAAAAGAATTATTCCCATAAAGAAATTTTTAAATTACATAACGAAGCGCCTTTATCCGGTGATAATGGCAATCCTGATGAAATTAAAACGGCATTATTATCTCAGTATTCTCACTGGAAAGGCACTCAGTATCATCTGGGCGGCACGACACACAAAGGCGTGGACTGCTCAGCGCTGATGCAGCATCTGTTCAATGATTCCCTGCATCATCCGTTGCCACGCACGACGTTTGAGCAAATTAAAAATGGCAAAAAGGTGAATAAAGACAACCTTCAGCCCGGCGATTTAGTCTTTTTTAAAACGACAGAGGCCGATCGTCACGTCGGCGTATATATTGGCGATAATCAGTTTATTCATGCCTCTAAAATTGAAGGTGTCACAATATCGTCACTGGATAATCAGTATTGGGTCAATCATTATGAAACAGCGCGACGTCTGGAATTAATGAGTTAACACTTATTTATTAAAAAGGCGGATTAATACTCTCCGCCCTTTAATGACTGATTATTTATCCGCTTATTTATCTGATGATGCCTGCCACAAATTTAACTGACCGTCTGAGACATGCTGATCAATCGCCGCCAGCTCTTCGGCGGTGAATCGCAGGTTTTCCAGCGCCCTGACGTTTTCTTCCAGCTGTTCAGGACGGCTGGCGCCAATCAGCACGGACGTCACGCGATCGTCTTTCAGCAACCAGCTTAGCGCCATCTGCGCCATGCTCTGGCCGCGCTTGTGCGCCATTTCATTGAGTAAACGCAGGCTGTTGAGGTTTTCCTCCGTCAGCATTTTTTCATTCAGCCCGCGCACTTTATTGCCTTCCACCTGCATGCGCGAACCGTCCGGGATCCCGTTCAGATACTTACCGGTCAGCAGCCCCTGAGCCAGCGGCGTGAACGCGATGCAGCCCGCGCCGTTTTGTTTCAGCGTATCCAGCAGGCCGCTTTTATCCACCCAGCGGTTCAGCAGATTGTAAGACGGCTGGTGGATCAGCAGCGGCACTTTCAGCTCGCGCAGCAGTTCCGCCATTTTCTGCGTACGTTCCGGCGAATAAGACGAAATCCCGACATACAGCGCCTTACCGCTTTGCACGGCGTAAGCCAGCGCGGCGGCGGTTTCTTCCATTGGCGTTTCTTCATCCACGCGGTGGGAATAGAAGATATCGACGTAATCCAGCCCCATGCGTTGCAGGCTTTGATCCAGACTTGCCAGCAGATATTTGCGCGAGCCGCCGGAGCCGTAAGGGCCGGGCCACATGTCGTAACCGGCTTTGGTGGAGATAATCAGCTCATCGCGGTAAGACGAAAAATCCTGACGCAGCAACTTGCCAAAATTCTCTTCGGCGGAACCCGGAGGTGGCCCGTAGTTATTCGCCAGATCGAAATGCGTGATGCCTAAATCAAAGGCTTTTTGCAGCAGGGCGCGCTGGGATCCCAGCGGGCTGACATGGCCGAAGCTGTGCCATAAACCGAGAGAAAGTGCAGGGAGTTTTAAACCACTCTGACCGCAGCGGCGGAATTGCATGGTTTCATAGCGTGAAGGTGAGGCAGCGTAAAGCATGATGTTTCCTTCTTTGTTTCCTCGTCATATTTCAAGTTGCAGATGCGTTGGCTGCGCTCACTCACCCGGTCACATAGTTCACTATGCTCCCGGGATGAGCAAACTTGCCGCCTTCCTGCCACTCGAACTATTTAGAGGAAGTAGGGTTATTTTTGAAACACTGTTTCTATTGTAACCCCTGAAGAAATTACAGCAACATCAGAAATCCCAGTCCTCATCTTCGGTGTTGACCGCTTTGCCGATCACGTAGGAAGAACCGGATCCTGAGAAGAAGTCGTGGTTTTCGTCGGCGTTTGGCGATAATGCCGAGAGGATCGCCGGATTGACGTCTGCCATGCTGGCCGGGAACAGCGCCTCGTAGCCGAGATTCATCAGGGCTTTGTTGGCGTTGTAGTGCAGAAATTTCTTCACATCTTCGCTCCAGCCTACGCCGTCGTACAATTCTTCGGTGTAGCGGATCTCGTTGTCGTATAAATCCTGAATCAGATCAAACGCCTGCTCTTTGATCTGCCGCTGACGTTCTTCACTTTCCAGCGCCAGTGCTTTCTGGAATTTATAGCCGATGTAGTACCCGTGAACCGCTTCGTCGCGAATGATCAGGCGGATCAGATCCGCGGTATTGGTCAGTTTGGCGCGGCTCGACCAGTACATTGGCAGATAAAAACCGGAATAGAACAGGAACGATTCGAGGAACACGCTGGCGACTTTCTTCATCAGCGGATCTTCGCCGTCGTAATACGACAAAATGATCGCGGCTTTATTTTGCAATGCGACGTTTTCCTCGCTCCAGCGATAGGCTTCATCCACGTCCACGGTGGCGCACAGCGTCGAGAAAATCGAGCTGTAAGAACGCGCATGCACCGCTTCCATAAAGCAGATATTCGAGTAAACCGCTTCTTCGTGCGGCGTCACGGCGTCTTTCATCAGCGTCGGTGCGCCGATCACGTTTTGCACGGTATCGAGCAGCGTCAGGCCGGTAAATACGCGGATCGTCAGCTGTTTCTCTTTCGCACTCAGCGTCGCCCAGGACGGAATATCGTTGGATAACGGCACTTTTTCCGGCAGCCAGAAGTTGGACGTCAGACGGTTCCAGACTTCCAGATCTTTATCGTCCTGGATCTTGTTCCAGTTGATCGCTTTACTGACCGGCTGCGGCACTAACAATTGTTTTACTGCGCTCATCTTTAAGTCCTTTCAATCGGTTACAGCGTGCAGGAAACGCAGCCCTGAACTTCGGTGCCTTCCAGCGCCATCTGACGCAGACGGATGTAATAAATGGTTTTGATGCCTTTACGCCAGGCGAAGATCTGCGCTTTGTTGATGTCGCGCGTGGTGGCGGTATCGCGGAAGAACAGCGTCAGCGACAGCCCCTGATCGACGTGCTGCGTGGCTTCGGCGTAGGTATCAATAATTTTTTCCGGGCCGATTTCGTACGCATCCTGGTAGTAATCCAGATTGTCGTTGGTCATAAACGCCGCCGGATAATACACACGGCCAATCTTGCCCTCTTTGCGGATTTCCACGCGGGACACGATAGGGTGAATACTCGACGTCGAATTATTGATGTAAGAAATCGAACCGGTCGGCGGCACCGCCTGTAAGTTCTGGTTATACAAGCCGTGTTGCATCACCGAGGCTTTCAGCTCCGCCCAGTCTGCAAGCGTCGGAATGTGAATGCCGCTGTCTGCAAACAGTTCACGAACGCGCGCAGTTTTCGGCTGCCATTTCGTCGCCAGCGCGTCATCGACGTATTTATCAAAATAGGCGCCGCTGGCGTAGGTCGAATCGGCAAAGCCTTTGAAGGATTGCTGACGTTCGATGGCAATCTGGTTCGAGGCACGGATCGCATGGAAAGCGACGGTGCAGAAATAGATATTGGTGAAATCCAGCCCTTCTTCCGAGCCGTAATAAATCCGCTCGCGGCACAGATAACCGTGCAGATTCATCTGCCCGAGGCCGATGGCGTGGGAATCCTGATTTCCCTGATCGATAGACGGTACCGAGCGGATATTGCTCATATCCGATACCGCCGTCAGTGCGCGAACCGCCATTTCCACCGTATTCCCGAAGTCCGGGGAATCCATCGCCGAGGCGATATT
The DNA here is from genome assembly GCF_019200965.1 of Rahnella sp. PD12R. Taxonomy (NCBI): domain Bacteria; kingdom Pseudomonadati; phylum Pseudomonadota; class Gammaproteobacteria; order Enterobacterales; family Yersiniaceae; genus Rahnella; species Rahnella sp. PD12R. The sequence continues at coordinate 28,378 of NZ_JAHTMS010000013.1, forward strand.
CAGTGAGCCGAGGTTACAGGAAATGTCTTTGCCAATTTCCTGATAAGACAGGTCTTCGCCGTACACCGTCGGCGAGTTCACCTGCAAAATCTCCGAACACAGGTTGCTCATATTGATGCGGCCTTTGATCGGATTGGCGCGGTTTACCGTGTCCTCAAACATCATGTACGGATAGCCGGATTCAAACTGAATTTCCGCCAGCACCTGGAAGAATTCGCGCGCGTTGATTTTGCTTTTGTGAATGCGTTTGTCATTCACCATCTCGCGGTATTTCTCGGTGATGCTGATTTCGGACATCGGCACGCCGTAAACTTTCTCGACGTGATACGGCGAGAACAGGTACATATCTTCGTTGTTTTTCGCCAGCTCGAACGTGATATCCGGAATGACCACGCCAAGAGACAGCGTTTTGATACGGATTTTTTCGTCGGCGTTTTCACGTTTGGTATCGAGGAACCGCAGAATGTCCGGATGATGCGCGTTCAGATACACCGCGCCTGCGCCCTGGCGCGCGCCGAGCTGATTGGCGTATGAGAACGCATCTTCCAGCATTTTCATGATGGGAATCACGCCGGAAGACTGATTTTCGATGCGCTTAATGGGCGCGCCGACTTCGCGGATATTGGTCAACATAAACGCCACGCCGCCGCCGCGTTTTGACAATTGCAGTGCCGAGTTCACCGAACGGCCGATGGATTCCATGTTGTCTTCGATGCGCAACAGGAAACACGATACCAGCTCGCCGCGCTGTTTCTTGCCGCAGTTCAGGAAAGTTGGCGTGGCAGGCTGGAAGCGGCCGGAAATAATTTCATCGACAAACTGCCCGGCGAGCTGAATATCCCCGCGCGCCAGCGTCATCGCGACCATACACACGCGGTCTTCGTAACGCTCGAGATAGCGCTTGCCGTCGAAAGTTTTCAGCGTGTAGCTGGTGTAATACTTGAACGCGCCCAGAAAGGTCTGGAAGCGGAATTTATGGGCGTAAGCCCGTTTGAACAGACGCTTGATATCTTCGAATTCGTAAAGGTTCAGCACGTCGGCTTCGTAATAGCCTTCTTCCACCAGATAACGCAGTTTCTCCGCCAGATTGTGGAAGAAAACCGTGTTCTGATTGACGTGTTGCAGGAAGTAATGGCGCGCGGCCAGGCGGTCTTTATCAAACTGGATCTGGCCGTTAGCGTCGAACAGATTCAGCATCGCGTTAAGCGCGTGATAGTCCGGGCTGCGGGTGCCGGGGTCGGTGATTGCTAGTTCTGTCGCTGCCAAAATTCTGTTACTCCCTGTTTAACCTTTGCAACGTCTTCCGGCGTTCCCAGCAACTCAAAACGGTACAGGTAAGGAACCTGACACTTCTGGGAAATAATGTCGCCGGCAATGCAATACGCTGCGCCGAAGTTGGTGTTGCCAGCGGCGATAACACCGCGGATCAACGAACGGTTATGTTCGTCATTGAGGAATCGGATCACCTGCGTGGGCACCGCGCCTTTTGCCGAACCGCCGCCGTAGCTCGGGACCAGCAAAATATAGGGTTCATCGACACGCAGTTTTGCGCCTGCTCCGCCAATCGGAATGCGAATTGCCGGCAAATCCAGCTTGCCGACAAAACGGTGAGTGTTTTCCGAAGAACTGGAGAAATACACTAACGGATGCATCCGTCAGGCCTCAGAAGGCGGTTTGCAGCTGACGCAGGGCGGAGATTTTGTCCGGACGGAAACCAGACCAGTGGTCGTCGCCGGCCACAATTACCGGAACCTGCTGATACCCCATCGCACGAACCTGCCCGAGCGCCTGCTCATCCTGAGTCAAATCGACCACTTCATAAGCGATGCCTTGTTTATCTAATGCACGGTACGTCGCGTTGCACTGGACACAGTCTGGTTTACTGTAAATAATAATGCTCATGATTCGTATTTCCATTTAGTAAGAAATCAGAGACAATTTTTGCCTCACCCGCTGTGCCACTGCTTCAGCCGGGAAGAGGCGCGAGATTCGGTGCCATCGTGGCGTCCCGATGCATTGAATACTAGATGTGGTGATTATAATTTTCAACCATACAATATGTAGATTTTCTAAAAATGCTTATTGCAAAAACGACAAAGCCCGCAGGAAGCGGGCTGGCGGGGAGAAACTTTTTTGGTTCTGATTTTTGCGCAGAGATGTGTTTAAAAAATGCACTGCACAAAGTATGAAACTTACTGGCGCATACCCACAGCCAGACGGTTAAACGCATTCATCAGGCCGATAGCAAAAGTCAGTTCTGAAATTTCCACATCGCTGAAATGTGCTTTCAGCGGTTCAAACGCGCTGTCCGGTGCGCCGGTGGCGGCAATCAGCGTCAGTGATTCTGACCAGGCCAGAGCGGCACGTTCGCGCTCAGAATACGCATGGCTTACCTGCCATCCCGCCAGCTGATCCAGTTTGGTCTGATTCACGTCCATTTTGCGCAGCGCTTTGGAATGCATATCCAGGCAATACGCACAGCCGTTGATTTGTGAAACGCGCAGGAACGCCAGCTCGATAATCACGTTATCCAGCGGGCCGTTTTCCAGTGCGCCGAGCGCGGCTTTCATGGGTTCCATGACGGAAGAAGACAGAGAGTAGTAAGGCAAACGAAGCGTATTCATGGTGATTTCCTGTGGTGAAATTGGGTGGCAAATGGATGCGCCGTGCATCTCAATGACGGCTACTTTACGCAGTATATGGTCTATACTACAGGGCCATAAAAACTCTCTTTAAGCAGGTCATGATGAGCCGCTTCAGCCTCGTTTTTTCCCTCGATCCGCAACACAAAGAACCGCTTTACCGCCAGATTTATCAGCGTGTCAAACGGGCGATCATGGAAGGGCAACTCAGGCGCGGCAGCCGCGTGCCTTCCGTGCGCGCGCTGGCCAGTGAGCTGGGTGTGGCGCGTGCGACCGTCGAAAACGCCTACGGCCTGCTTACGGCGGAGGGGTTTCTGCAAAGCCGCGGGCAGGCGGGAACAGTGGTCAGCGCGCCGGACAGTTTATCCGCGCCTGTGCCGTCGCCAGCCGCGAAATCCGCTCCGCGCAAACCGATTAACCCGATGTTGCCTTCCGTCTCGTCGTTACCTTTCCAGCTTGGGTTGCCTGCGCTCGATGCTTTTCCGCGTGCAATCTGGTCGCGCATTGTGGCGCGTCAGGGGCGCCATACCGCGATGACCGATCTGGGCCATCCGCCGCTGACCGGCATTGACGCACTGCGGGCGTCGGTGGCGCGATACCTTCAGCTTTCCCGTGGCTTTACCTGCCGCCCTGAACAGATTTTTATCTGTGGCGGTTATGCGCCGGTGCTGGATCTGATTATAGGCAGCCTGCTGCAACCGGGCGACGGCGTCTGGCTGGAAGATCCCGGCTATCCGGTCACGCAGGCATTTTTCCGCGCCGCCGGTGCCGTGCCGGTTGCGGTGAATGTCGATGAGGAGGGCATGAACGTTCCGCAGGCCGTGGCGAACAATCCGCACGCACGTTTTGCCGTGGTCACGCCTGCCCATCAAAGCCCGCTTGGCGTGACAATGAGCCTCTCGCGGCGCATGGCGCTGCTGGACTGGGCTGCAAAACAACAGGCGTGGATTATCGAAGATGATTACGACAGCGAGTTCCGCTATCACGGTCAGCCGTTACCGTCGCTGAAAAGTCTCGATACGCAGGGACGCGTGATTTATGCCGGGACATTCAGCAAAGTCATGTTTCCGGCGCTGCGTTGCGGCTATGTCGTGGTGCCGGAAAGTCTGGTGGAAAAAATCGAAGCCTATTGCCCGCTGCGGATCTGTGGCACGCCGCCGCTGATTCAGGCGAGCATCACCGAGTTTATCGATCAGGGGCATTTTTACCGGCATCTGAAACGGATGCGCCAGCTTTACGCCGAACGGCGCGGGTATCTGGAACAGGCACTGACGGCGGCATTTTCACCGGACGTATTACAGGTTAATCAGCAGGCTGGCGGGATCCAGCTTTGTGCAACGCTCAGCCGCGAACTGGACGACGCACTGATTGCCAAAAATGCGCGGGAACAGGGGCTGGCGGTGCAGGCGCTTTCTGACTGGCAGGTTCAGCACCGCGAACGTGAAGATTGGCTGCGGCCTAACGGTTTACTGATGGGCTTTCCCAATATCAGTTCGCAGGACATAGCTGAAAAGCTGGTGGTGCGGCTGTCGCACATTGTTTCAGCTTCCGTCGCCGCGGCACCATTATCCTCAAAATAGAAAACGGAGCCCGAGGGCTCCGTCATCTTTTTAGCAATCGCGCGGCAATGAGGGAGCCACGCGGATGTTTCAGATAATCCCGACACAGGAATGAAACACCGCAAATTGCCTCTTGCGTTACCGACGTCCCAGCAGGACACCGATAACAATACCGATAGCTGCACCGGCACCCACGCCATACCATGGGTTATCTTTTACGTAGTCGTTTGCGGAGGCGGCGGCGTCACGGGCATGCTTCGTCAGTGTTTCACCGTTGAAACGTGAACGGGCATCGCGTAACACGCCTTCAGCTTTGCTGCGGAGTTTATCCAGTTCGTCCTTGGATTTATTTCCGGCAGACTGAAGCACTTCATCCAGCGTGTCAGCCAGCAGGGCTACGTCCTGATCAATTGTCTGTTCTGATTTCTTAGCCATTCTGTCTCTCCTTGTAGTGAACTTTAGCTTTCGTTTTGCTGATGACTAAAGCATAGACCAAAATGTTGTACCGGATGGTTCTTTGAGAACATCGGGCTATGATCCGGGGTGTTTTCAGGCCATGTGGCTGTCAGGAGAAATCAGGCGGGGCGCGGCTTTGCGTGACGCGGCTCAGATTTCTCTGCAAATGCTTTTGAGCGTTACAGCCAATAACATTTTTTGCGCCGTTTTACGTTTGATCCTCCCCGAAACCTGTTTATGCTATTGATTCCACTCGCAGCGTTTTCATCCCGGTTCTGCCCATGTCTTTAAGTACGTTTCGCTCTAACGCAATGCTCAATAAACGCATTCTGTCGTTCATGCTGTTTACTTTCGTCGTCTATCTGACCATCGGTTTGCCGCTCGCGGTGTTGCCCGGTTTTGTGCATAACACGCTGGGGTATAACTCCGTGCTGGCCGGTCTGGTCATCAGTGTTCAGTATTTTTCGACCCTGATCAGCCGTCCGCATGCCGGGCGCTATGCCGATCTTCTGGGGCCGAAACGGGTGGTGATTTTCGGTCTGATTTGTTGCGCAATGAGCGGCGTTTTCTACGCAGCGGCGTTCTTCCTGACGGACTGGCCGCTGGCGAGCCTGCTTTTACTGTGTCTGGCGCGCGTTTTTCTCGGCGTCGGTGAAAGTTTTGGCAGCACCGGTACCACGCTGTGGGGCATTGGCGCGGTGGGCGCGAAGCACACCGCACGGGTGATTTCATGGAACGGCGTGGCGACCTACGGCGCGATGGCCGTGGGTGCGCCGCTCGGCGTCATGCTCAATCATGCGTTTGGCCTGATGGGCGTGGCCGTGCTGATTGTGGTTGCCGCCGCCATTGCCTCCGTTCTGGCCTGCATGAAAGCCGCGATTTCTGTCACCGCCGGTAAACGCATTGCCTTCAAGGCGGTGGTCGGGCGCATCTGGCTTTACGGCCTCGGGCTCGGTTTTGGCACCATCGGATTCGGCGTTATCGCCACCTTTATCACGCTCTATTACGCGGACAAAGGCTGGAGCGGCGCGGCGTTTACCCTCACATTATTCAGCCTCGGGTTTGTCGGTGCGCGTCTGGTTTTCGGCAACATGATCAACCGCTTTGGCGGCCTGCGGGTTTCGCTGGTGTCTTTCGTCTTTGAAATCGCGGGCTTACTGATGATCTGGCAGGGGCACGATCCGCTGTCTGTTCAGCTTGGCGCGTTCCTCACCGGTTCGGGTTTTTCACTGGTTTTCCCGGCGCTGGGTGTCGAGGCGGTGAAGCAAGTTCCGCCGCAGAATCAGGGCACGGCGCTGGGGCTGTATTCCGCGTTTCTGGATCTCGGATTGGGCATCACCGGGCCGGTTGCCGGCCTGATTATTTCCCATCTCGGCACGCCTTCTATTTATCTGGCGGCGGCCTTTATGGTGGTAGTGGCGTGGCTGCTCACCCTCAAATTATGGATGCAAACCGCCACGCAAAAGCCTGCCGAATAGCCTTTTTCAGAGCAGGGTTTTGGGGTTTAGATAAATCCTAAATACGCCAAAACTCAGGATTTAGGCATTGTTTGGCAGAGTTATTGCGGTAAGGTCGCCTTGCGGTTAAAGAAGCGAGGAGCAACCATGTATTTACGGCCAGATGAAGTGGCACGCGTTTTAGAAACATCGGGATTTGAACGCGATTATATTGATGATAAAGCTTACGGTTATCGCCGTGGCGAACACTATGTGTATGTAAACCGGGAAGCGCGGTTTGGCCGGACTGCCCTGGTAATACACCCGGCGCTGAAAGAGCGCAGCGAACGTTTTGCCGAACCGACGGCGTCGTTTCGCAGCAGTGATGCGTATAAAAACTTCCCGCTGGATGTCTCGAGCGACAACGAAACGTATTACGGCATCTGCCACGGTTTCAGCTCGCGGCAGATCCTGGCCAGTTATCTGGATAACGTGTTCAGATAATCCGGGAAAACAGCGCTGCCGTTCAGTATCAGCCGGGGCAGCGCTGCCTGATGTCCCTTCCCTTATTTCAACGGCAGCAAAATATCGGTTTGCTGCGCATGTTCCGGTAATTCCTGATCAAGTTGCAGATAGCGGAAATACACCGGGAAATCCCGTAATTCCTCTCCGCTTTGCGGCAACCATTCCCGGTAAAGGTAATACACGCTGTCGCTGATGCGGTCATATGCCCCGACGTGCCGGACCACTGCGCAACGCCCGCCCGGCAGGCTTTTCGCCACCACGCCTTGTGGATTTTCGGGCACACGCCCGCCCGATTCAGGGTTTAACTCCCCGCAAACGTCAAAGCGAAAATCTTCACCCGGCGTCACCAGTGGATCGTTGTAAGGAATACCGTATGTCCCGCGCACGGTGTAATCTGACAGCCCCGACGCTTTTCGCCATTCAATGAATTTCGCGACTGTATTGTTCACCGTCATCGGGTCACCGCGATGCTCCAGCACCGCAATGCTCACTGGCGCAACCTCAATAATTTTCACATCCATATTTTCCAGCCTCTGCTGATTTTCCCTGCCGGGAAATTGAAAATGCACATGCCAGTCAACCCAGACGGGAGCTTTGCGAAACTCGCTGGGCGTCAGGCCGAAAGTGTTCCTGAAGGCGCGGGAAAACGACTCCGGATTTTCAAATCCGGCATCAAACGCAATCTCAATGATCTTCTCCTGCGGATTTTGCACCAGCCGGAATGAGGCTCTTTTCAGCCGCATCAGCGTGATATAACGGCTGACGCTGACACCGCAAAACTGGCTGAACTGGCGGTGAAAGTGAAACTGCGAAAAGCAGGCCACTTCACTTAACTGTTCAACCGTCATCGGGCTGTCCAGATGCGCCTCTATATAAGCAAACACCTGCTGAAAACGCCGCTGATAAAGATGAGTTTTCTCGTGATTCATTTCCGCTCCTTCAAGGCACTTACTTTGCACGGGTCGCCGAGGGCTTTCCTGACTGAGATTGCTCTTTCATCGTTAAGGCAAAAAAAATGGCCCCGCAAGGGCCATGGGTGAAACACTTCTGAACATCAGACCAGATGGATCTGATTGTAGGTTTCGTTGTAATCGCGACGAAACTGCGCCAGTTCAAAAGGCTCGATGTCCAGTTCAGCAAAGTAGAACAGCGCCAGTTCGGCGTGCTCACTGCTGAGCTGCGGCGGCAGGTGCGCGCGCACCAGAATGTTCCGCCAGCGGACAATATTTTCCGGCGAAGCATCTTTGATAAATGTCTGATAAATAAAAACAACGTAGGCCGCTTTGCGGATCTCTTCAGCATAGCCACCGCTGATGGAGCGGATAAACATCTGGCTCTGTCTTTTGCCCATTTCCAGCAGCATTGAATCAATGTAAACCGGCTTAATTTTCAACAGACTGGCGAGAGAAGCGTTCGCTTTACGGGTGTCTGCCGTCATAAACCAATAACCCACAATAAAAACCACAACAATTGCAGCAAGCATAATCCATATCATTCTGGACTCTGGCCTCCGGCCTTTTCTGGCGTGATGTGAAAGGTGCATGCAACACCCGATGCTGCGAGTTTATCTGCTAATGAAAGGAAATACGTGAAGGTGTGACAAAGAATTTACGCTCCGCGACGCCGGGAGACCTCGCGGAACGTATTCAGGGCATTAATGTGCCAGTGTTTGCTGGCATAAATACTGATAAATCTGCTGAGTATCTTTATCCGAACACAACCGCGTGCCGATGTTCAGTGTCGCTGCGCTGCCCGCAGCAACACCGAAGCGCACAATGTCGTGCAGATCAGCACCGGCGGCGAGTTTGAGCGTCATCGCGCCCACCATGCTGTCACCGGCACCGACGGTACTCATTTTTTTCACCGGCGGCGGAACCACCTGGAATGCGCCTTGCGCATCAACGGCCAGTGCACCCTGCGGCCCGAGTGAAACCACGACGCGCTCGGCTCCGCCTTCGCGGATAATTTTCTGCGCCGCGGCCAGCACGTCGCCCGGATTTTCCAGAGGCCGCCCGACCAGTGCAGAAAGCTCATTCTGGTTTGGTTTCACCAGCGCCAGACCGCCCAGTTTCAGGCCCGCGGCCAGTGCATCACCGGAACTGTCGAGAATGCAGCGCAAACCGGCGTCCTGCGCTTTGCGGATAAGATCGGTGAGCGCGTTAATGTGCGTCCCGGGTGGCAAGCTACCGCTGATCACCAGAATTGAACCGGCAGGAATATTTTCAATTTTTGCACTCAGGCTGGCGAATTCAGATTCCGTCAGCCGCGCACCGGGCATGACAAACCGGTATTGCTCACCGGTATTTTCGGTATGAACATGCAGGTTTTGCCGCGTCCAGTCCTGGGTTTCAATTGTTTCGGTGGCGATCCCTTCATCAAGAAGTAACTGCTTCAGATGCTCCCCGGTCGGGCCGCCAATCGGGAACAGCGCCGTCGCCTGCCCGCCGAGGTGGACAATGGCGCGGGCAACGTTAATGCCGCCTCCGCCCGGCTCAAAGACCGGCGCGGTACAACGCAGTTTCCCTTCGGGATAAATCTTGGGTGTCAGTGTGGCACTGTCGAGTGAAGGTGCCAGAGTCAGCGTAAAAATTTTGGTCATCATCGTTCCCTCAGTTTTCCAAAAACTCTCCTGAGGTTAGCATCCTGATCTGATTTTGCAGCCTCTGATTGCGTATTTAGTAAGCGAGATCAAACCTCCTTGCCGCGGAGCATTCTGTCACGGTAAGGTCAACGGATGTTCATCAAAGACACGTAAAAAAGAGTCAACTTTTAAGGGAGTAAGCGATGGCCAGAAATATTGAGATTAAAGCGAAGGTTGATGATTTTTCCGCACTGTACGAAAAGATTGCGCTGATATCCGACGGACTGCCGGACATTATTGAGCAGGATGATACCTTTTTTATCTGCCCGCACGGACGTCTGAAACTGCGCACGCTGGCGGTGGATCGTGGCGAACTGATTTTCTATCAGCGACCGGATCAGGCAGGGCCGAAAACCAGCTACTACACGCTTTCTGAAACTCACGACCCTGACAGTCTGCGCGAAACGCTCACACTGGCCTACGGTGCGGCTGGCAGGGTTATCAAACAGCGAACGCTTTTCATGCTCGGCCAAACCCGTCTGCATCTCGACCGCGTAAAAGGGTTGGGCGATTATCTGGAGTTTGAAGTGGTGCTCGAAGATAGCGAAACACCGGAGCAGGGCATTGCGATTGCTGAGGATTTGCTTGAACGGCTGGGGATCGACCGGCAGGAACTGGTGGATCAGGCGTATGTCGATTTGCTTAATCAGAAAGGCAAACATCACCACGCGTAAACCGGATATCACGTTGAGAATTGCCGCCTTCTTTTAACCGTTCGGTCATGAAGAGGGCGGCAGCGAGCTTTCGGATTACTTCGTTTCTTCCAGCGAATACGGCAGCGGCTGGATACTTAAATGGCTGGTTGTATCATCGCGAACGCGCAGGCTGGCGCCGGCTTCCAGGTCGTTGTTAAGAACGGCCTGAACCCAGACGGTGCCATCACTGAGCTGAACTGCCGCCAGCACGGTGCCGGTTCGACGCCAGTTTTCACCAAGTTGCAGTTCGAGATCGTCAGCCGGAGCCGGTACTTTTGAGGCTTTACCGGATAACCAGTACAGCGCGCGCTTGTTCGCACCACGGTATTTTGCCCTTGCGACCATCTCCTGACCGGCGTAGCAACCTTTGGTGAAACTGATCCCGTCCAGCGCCTGAATATTGGTGGCTTGCGGGATAAACTGCGCAGTATTGGCGGTATCAATAACCGGGAAACCGGCTTCAATATCCAGCGCCAGCCACTGCTGGCTGTCGTTGCGCTGCGCCTGCTCACCCAGTTCTTCCACTACCTGACGGGCTTTTTCCGGGCTGGTGACAATCAGAAAACGTTCAGCGGGCAGGGAGAAATGCAACAGAGTCGTTTCATCCTGCTGTACGACCGGCTGTTCTGCTGTTGGCAGCGTCGAGAATAACCCCGTCAGCGCAGCGCTGGCCTGAAAACCGGCCACACCGAGCAGCACCACGTCATCATCGGCGGTAAATGTAATTTTCGAAAACACGGCGTATTTCTTTATTTCATTCAGCTGCATGTCGCGCAGATTGCGGCGCTCGATATAGGCCATGCCATCGCCACGTGTGAACAGACGCAGGTTGCTCCACATTTTCCCTTTAGCGTCACAGTGGGCGCAAAGAATGTGGTGATCGACCGGCAGGGCATCGATGTCTGCCGTCACCTGACCTTGCAGGTATTTCACCGTATCGGCGCCGGTCATGGTCACCAAAGCCCAGTCTTCCAGTGAAATCAGGGTCAGCGGCAGATGCGAAGACGCTGAAGGTTTTTGCGGTGGAAAGGGGAATGCGTTAGCCATTTTCTTATCCCGGTCAATGAAATGTGACTGATGCCTCATGGTAAAAGAGCCCACCGCCTTTGAAAACAGTTATTGGTGCCTTTTACGGGATGCCTTCCAGAGAATGTAAAGCCAGTGACAGGTTTGCAGCAGGTTTTACGGCACATCACGTAGATTGACAAAACAGGGCACTGAAAAGTTACTTATGACGGCTGACGGCTGATAGAATCGCTTTCTAAATAAAAGAATTCTCATTCTGTATCCCCAAAAAAGAGTCTCATTATGGAAAGCAAAAACCAACTGGATATCAATAATCGTTCCCGTATTCACTGGGCCTGTCGTCGCGGTATGCGCGAGCTGGATATCTCCATCATGCCGTTTTTTGAACATGAATATGATTCGCTGCCCGATGCCGACAAAGAACTGTTTGCCCGTCTGCTGACTTGTGACGATCCGGATTTGTTCAACTGGCTGATGAATCACGGCGAGCCGCAAGACACAGAATTGCAGCGCATGGTGGCCCTCATTCAGACTCGAAACAAAGCCCGTGGCCCTGTGGCGATGTGATCTCAGGGTGTCCTGGCGCAGTCAGCTCATTTCACTGGGGTCTTACGGTGGTGTGATGTTACTGATTTTGCTGGCACCCTGGCCTGCCGGCTACTGGCCGGTATGGATGACATTACTTTTGCTGGTGCTGTTTGAATGCATCCGCAGCCAGCGCCGTATTACGGCCCGCACCGGCGAAATTGTCCTGCTTGAGGATAACCGCCTGCTATGGCGTGGCCATGAATGGCAAATTAAGCAGCCGGTCTGGATGATAAGCAGCGGGGTGCTGCTGACATTGCGTCGTGAAAAACGCAAAGGCGGGCTGGCGCAGGCGATGCGCAGCTCAAGACAGCGGCTATGGCTGGCGTCTGACAGTATGGGGCCGGATGAATGGCGGCACTTGCGCCAGATCTTGCTGAGTGGAGATCCCCGTAGCCCGGCTGAACCGGGCTGATATCATTACTTGTTCGTTCGCGAACGGCTACAGCAAGGCGTCCATTTCCAGCAGGATCTGCTCGCACCACTGTTGCAGGCGCTCGTCGGTGAGATCAAACTGATTTACGTCGTCGAGCGCGAGGCCGACAAAATGTTTACCGTCGGCGCTGAGCGGTTTCGGGCTGGTGAATTCGAAACCTTCCGTCGGCCAGAATCCGATGAAGCGAACGCCCATCGGGAGCAACTGATGGTAAAGCATGCCGAGCGCGTCGAGAAACCACTCGCTGTAACCGAGCTGGTCGCCCATGCCGTACATGGCGACAATTTTTCCGCGCAATTTTAGCGTAGGCAGCTCATTCCAGACGGCTTCCCAGTCTTCCTGAATCTCGCCGAAATCCCATGTCGGGATGCCGAGGATCAGGATGCTGTAGTCTTCCATCTTATCGGGATCAACATCTTTAATGTTGTGCAAATCAACCAGCTCTTCGCCCAAAATATCGCGAATTTTCTCCGCGGCCATTTCGGTGTAACAGGTGCTGGAACCGTAGAAAAGTCCAATTTTCATGCTTGCTGCCATAACGTCATCAGAATACGAATGGCAGGCAGTGTAGCAGATTTGGGCGAATGAAAGGCATAATGGCGGGTGTAGTCTGCACGCAAGCAACAGGAGTCGGGATGCCAAAACAAGATAATGCAGGCCATCAGGAGCTAACGCCTGAACAGGTTGCGCAAGCCGTCAATCAGGCCGATCAGGGCCTGACGGAACAGTTTCTCGATATGCTCTGGATTGAGCGCAATCTCGCAGAAAACACGCTCTCCTCTTATCGTCAGGACCTGAAATCACTGCTGGGCTGGCTGCATCACAACGAAACAGATTTGCTGCACGTCAGCGCCGAAGATTTACAATCTTTCCTGTCTGAGCGCATTGAAGGCGGCTATAAGGCGACCAGCTCCGCGCGTTTGCTCAGTGCGATGCGTCGCCTGTTTCAGTACATGAACCGCGAATCAGTGCGGCAGGATGACCCGACGGCGCTGTTGTCCTCGCCGAAACTTCCGCAGCGTTTGCCCAAAGATCTGAGTGAAGCGCAGGTTGATGCGCTGCTGGCCTCGCCGGTGGTGGATGTCCCGCTTGAGCTGCGTGATAAAGCCATGCTCGAATTGCTCTACGCCACCGGTTTGCGTGTCTCCGAACTGGTCGGGCTGACGCTCAGCGATATCAGCCTGCGGCAGGGTGTGGTGCGGGTTATCGGTAAAGGTAATAAAGAACGGCTGGTGCCGATGGGCGAAGAAGCGGTGTACTGGCTTGAGAATTATTTCGAGCACGGAAGGCCGTGGCTGCTGAACGGTCAGTCTCTGGATATTGTATTCCCCAGCAACCGGGCGCAGAAAATGACGCGGCAGACATTCTGGCATCGCATCAAACACTATGCGATCCTTGCCGGTATTGATGCGGAGCGGTTATCCCCCCACGTGTTGCGCCACGCATTTGCCACCCACTTGTTAAACCACGGTGCAGATCTCCGCGTTGTGCAAATGTTGTTAGGCCACAGTGACTTATCAACAACTCAAATTTATACCCATGTAGCGACTGAACGACTCAAACTGCTACATCAACAACATCATCCCCGCGCGTGACGTGCCAGGGAAAAAGGACGAAATGATGAAAAAAGGTTTAATGCTGCTGACCCTTCTGGCTGCGTGTATAAGCTCCGCGGCGCAGGCTGACGATGCTGCAATCAAAGCCACGCTGAACAAGCTGGGAATGAACAATGCCGAAATTCAGACGACGCCGGTCGCCGGCCTGAGCGCGGTTTCCACCGACAGCGGCGTCATTTACATCACTAATGATGGTAAACACGTTTTGCAGGGCCCGATGTACGACGTCAGCGGCAGCCAGCCGGTCAATGTGACCAATAAAGCGCTGGTGAAAAAGCTCGATGCGCTGCAAAACGAGATGATTATTTACAAGGCCAAAAACGAGAAGCACGTGATCACCGTCTTTACGGACATCACCTGCGGCTATTGCCATAAGCTGCATCAGCAAATGCAGGACTATAACGACCTCGGTATTACCGTGCGTTATCTGGCGTTCCCGCGTCAGGGGCTGAATTCCAAAACTGAAAAAGATATGCAGTCCATCTGGTGTACTGGCAACCGCAAAACCAGTTTTGATGCGGCGATGCGTGGCGATGACATTACGCAGGCGACCTGCAAAAGCAGCGATATTGCGAAACATTTCGAGCTGGGCGTGCAGTTTGGCGTGACAGGCACTCCGGCCATCGTGCTGGAAGACGGTACTTTGATCCCGGGTTATCAGCCGCCAAAAGAAATGGCCGCGATGCTTGACCAGCGTGATCCCTCACATAAAACCGGTGGTTGATTTTTCGTGACCTTGCAGACTCAACTTCGCCGCCGTGAGGTGGCGACTGGCGTGGATCTTCCCGCTGAACTTTCCCCGTTATTGCGCCGGTTATATCTGGCCCGTGGCGTTAAGCAGAGCAAAGAGCTGGAGCGCAGTGCGGCAGGTTTGCTGCCGTATCAGCAACTTGATGGCATCGATACTGCGGTGAAATTGCTGCAAAAAGCCCTGAGCGAGCGGATGCGCATTATTATCGTCGGCGATTTTGATGCCGATGGCGCAACCAGTACGGCGCTCACGCTGCTTTCTTTACGCAGTATGGGCTGCGGTAATCTGGATTATCTGGTGCCGAACCGTTTTGAAGACGGCTACGGCCTCAGCCCGGAAGTGGTGGAACAGGCGGCATCGCGCGGTGCGGAGCTGATCCTGACCGTCGATAACGGGATTTCATCGCACGCTGGTGTGGAGCTTGCTCACGCCAAAGGCATTCAGGTGCTGGTTACCGACCATCACCTGCCGGGCGAAACGTTGCCGGATGCCGAAGCGATCATTAACCCCAATCTGCACGGTTGTGAGTTCCCGTCGAAATCTCTGGCGGGCGTTGGCGTCGCGTTTTATCTGATGCTGGCGCTGCGCAGTGCGTTGCGCGAAAGCGGCTGGTTTGAGCAAAACAATCTGACGGTGCCGAATCTGGCGGAGCATCTGGATCTGGTGGCGCTGGGCACGGTGGCGGACGTTGTGCCGCTCGATGCCAATAACCGCATCATGGTTTATCAGGGTCTGAACCGCATTCGCGCGGGAAAATGCCGTGCAGGTATTCGTGCGCTGCTGGAAGTCGCCGGTCGTGAAGCCCGTACGCTTTGTGCCAGTGATCTGGGTTTCGCGCTCGGGCCACGGCTGAATGCTGCCGGTCGCCTCGATGATATGTCCGTCGGCGTGGCGTTATTGCTCAGCGAAGATATCGGTCAGGCACGTGCGCTGGCCAGCGATCTGGATGCGCTTAACCAGACGCGTCGCGAGATAGAGCAGGGGATGCAGGTCGAGGCGCTGGCGCTGTGCGACAAACTTGAGCGCAGCACCGACGCATTACCGTTCGGGCTGGCGATGTACCATCCGGAATGGCATCAGGGCGTCGTGGGTATTCTGGCTTCGCGCCTGAAAGAACGGTTTAACCGGCCGGTGATCGCGTTCGCACCAGCGGGCGACGGTATTCTCAAAGGTTCTGGCCGCTCAATTGCGGGTTTGCACATGCGTGATGCGCTCGAGCGCCTGGATACGCTCAACCCCGGTCTGATGTTGAAGTTTGGCGGTCATGCGATGGCGGCAGGTTTGTCACTCGAAGAAGGCAAATTCGACGAGTTTCGCGATCGTTTCGCTGAACTGGTGGGGGAATGGCTGGATCCGTCACATCTCGAAGGCGTGGTCTGGTCGGACGGCGAACTTTCCGGGCATGAGCTGACGATTGATACCGCAGAAATGCTGCGCAATGGCGGTCCGTGGGGACAGGCATTCCCGGAACCGACGTTTGACGGCACTTTCCGTATCCTTCAGCAAAAGCTTCTGAAAGAGCGCCACCTGAAACTGATGATTGAACCGCTGGGTGGGGGGCCGCTGCTCGACGGCATCGCGTTTAATATTGATCCGACGTTCTGGCCGGACAGCAGCATTCGCGAAGTGCAACTGGCATACCGTCTGGATATCAATGAATTTCGGGGAAATCGCAGCGTTCAGCTGATCATCGAACATTTGTGGCCGAAATAAGCGGTTTTCATCCCGAATAAACCCTGCAAAAAAACGGCTCGTTGCTATAAAAAGACCGCTAATTCCGTTAGAATCGGCGGTTCGAATGGCATTGGGCCAACTCCGAATCTAACGTAAGACGCGAAAAATCATGTTTGAAATTAATCCGGTTAAAAACCGCATTCAGGACCTGTCCGAGCGGACAGTCGTTCTTCGGGGGTATCTTTGACTATGATGCCAAGAAAGAACGCCTCGAAGAAGTAAACGCCGAGCTGGAACAGCCGGACGTCTGGAACGAACCTGAACGCGCACAGGCGCTGGGTAAAGAACGTTCCTCTCTGGAAGCTATCGTTGAAACCATCGATGAGTTGTTGCAGGGTGCCGAAGATGTGACCGGCCTGCTGGAACTGGCGGTTGAAGCCGACGATGAAGACACTTTCAACGAAACCATCGCTGAACTTGATGTGCTGACCGGCAAGCTGGAACAGCTTGAATTCCGTCGCATGTTCTCCGGCGAATACGACAGCGCCAGTTGCTATCTCGACATTCAGGCGGGTTCCGGCGGTACGGAAGCGCAGGACTGGGCAAGCATGCTGCTGCGTATGTATTTACGCTGGGCTGAAGCCAAGGGCTTCAAAACGGAAGTGATTGAAGAGTCTGACGGCGAAGTCGCAGGCCTGAAATCCGCGACCATCAAAATTATCGGCGACTATGCGTTTGGCTGGCTGCGTACTGAAACCGGCGTTCACCGCCTGGTGCGTAAGAGCCCGTTTGACTCCGGTGGCCGTCGTCATACGTCTTTCAGTTCCGCGTTTGTGTATCCGGAAGTGGACGATGACATCGCCATCGAAATTAACCCGGCAGACCTGCGTATCGACGTATACCGCGCGTCCGGCGCGGGTGGTCAGCACGTCAACAAAACGGAATCTGCGGTACGTATTACCCACCTTCCGACCAACATTGTGACTCAGTGTCAGAACGACCGCTCCCAGCATAAAAACAAAGATCAGGCCATGAAGCAGATGAAAGCGAAGCTTTATGAGTATGAGATGCAAAAGAAAAATGCGGATAAACAGCAGCTGGAAGACAACAAGTCTGACATCGGCTGGGGCAGCCAGATTCGTTCTTACGTGCTGGATGATTCCCGAATTAAAGATTTGCGTACGGGCGTCGAAACACGAAATACGCAGGCCGTGTTGGATGGCGACCTGGATAAATTCATCGAAGCCAGTTTGAAAGCCGGGTTATAAGGAACCAACATGTCTGAACAACAACAAGCCGCTCAAGGCGCAGAAAACGTACCAGATCTTAATAACGAGCTGAAAGCGCGTCGTGAGAAGCTGGCTTTACTGCGCGAATCCGGTATCGCTTTCCCTAACGATTTCCGTCGTGACAGCATTTCTGATGAACTGCATGCGAAATACGGTGAGAAGACCAACGAAGAGCTGGAAGCCTTAAACGTCGAAGTCACCGTGGGTGGCCGTATGATGACCCGCCGTATCATGGGCAAGGCGTCTTTTGTGACCCTGCAAGATGTCGGCGGCCGTATCCAGCTTTACGTTGCGCGTGATGACCTCGCGGAAGGCATCTACAACGAGCAATTCAAAAAATGGGATCTGGGCGATATTCTGGGCGCGACCGGTAAACTGTTCAAAACCAAGACCGGCGAGCTGTCGATCCACTGTTCAGAACTGCGTTTGCTGACCAAAGCGCTGCGTCCGTTGCCGGATAAATTCCACGGTTTGCAGGATCAGGAAGCGCGTTACCGTCAGCGTTATTTAGATCTGATCGCCAACGACGATTCCCGTAAAACCTTCAAGATTCGTTCTCAGATCATGTCTGGTATCCGCAGTTTCATGGTGGAAAACGGCTTCATGGAAGTCGAAACCCCGATGATGCAGGTGATCCCTGGCGGTGCAGCGGCGCGTCCGTTCATCACGCACCACAATGCACTCGATATCGATATGTACCTGCGTATTGCGCCGGAACTGTATCTGAAACGTCTGGTTGTCGGTGGTTTTGATCGCGTATTCGAAATCAACCGTAACTTCCGCAACGAAGGCGTTTCTCCGCGTCACAACCCTGAGTTCACCATGATGGAACTCTATATGGCGTACGCGGATTACAAAGACCTGATCGTTCTGACTGAAACCCTGTTCCGCACCCTGACTGAATCCGTTCTGGGCAGCAGTGTTGTGCAGTACGGCGACCAGACTTTCGATTTCGGCAAGCCTTTCGCCAAGCTGACCATGCGTGAAGCTATCTGCAAATACCGTCCTGAAACCAACGTCGCCGATCTCGACGACCTGGCAAAAGCGACCGCGATTGCAGAATCTATCGGTATCAAAATCGAGAAGAGCTGGGGTCTGGGCCGTATCGTGACTGAGATCTTCGAAGAAACCGCCGAAGCTCAGCTGATTCAGCCAACCTTCATTACTGAATACCCGGCAGAAGTTTCTCCGCTGGCGCGCCGTAATGATGAAAACCCTGAAATCACTGACCGTTTCGAATTCTTCATCGGTGGTCGTGAAATCGGTAACGGCTTCTCCGAGCTGAATGACGCAGAAGACCAGGCGCAGCGCTTTGCTGACCAGGTTTCTGCGAAAGATGCAGGTGATGACGAAGCGATGTTCTATGACGAAGACTACGTGACAGCGCTGGAGCACGGCCTGCCACCGACTGCGGGTCTGGGCATCGGTATCGACCGTATGGTGATGTTGTTCACGAACAGCCACACCATCCGCGACGTGATCCTGTTCCCGGCAATGCGTCCACAAACGCAAAAATAAGCTTCGCCGGAAACAACAAAGGGCGCTCCGGCGCCCTTTTTCGTGTCTGAGATCACGCCAGATGCTAACTGCTTAAAACTCCAGCGCTTATCCGCAATCACGCCTTGCTCCGCCGTCGTAACCGGTTATAATGCCAGTCGCACACCTTAGCGGGTGTAGTTCAATGGTAGAACGGCAGCTTCCCAAGCTGCATACGAGGGTTCGATTCCCTTCACCCGCTCCAAAATGTCCTCCAGTATTATCTCAGAAAGTCCTCCAAACCCAGTAAATACGCGCCTTAAGCCACTTTATCGCTCTAGCCTTGTCCTCTGCTATCTATTGAAATCTACCCCAGTCTTGGGGGTATATATGGGGGGATCAGGTTGTTCACCCTGTAAAAATACCCCCATCGGGGCTGCAAGTATTCTGCTTAACAGTTCAAGCGAGAATACTTGCAGCCCTTGAATTCATGGCTCAAGTTTGATTTTCAATCAGATATTGGTATTCACTTTTTCTGTTATTAATAAATCCTCTCGGATCAACTTTTCTTCTAGGAGAAGATTTTCTAACGTTTCTGTAATTGTTTTCCTTAGGGTACTACTGGTTGATTTGAAACCAAGCATCCTAGAAATCGAGGTTACAATTTCATCTTCAGTGGCTCCAAAATTATCTTTAACTATTTGACCAATTCCTGATGCTATTTCAGCAGGAGGTAACATTTCAGGTTTGCGTAATCCAAGAGATTGAACATTTTGGCGGTTGCGTAAAGAGATTTTTGATTGCAGATGTATCAAAAATTGGCCTTCTAACACAATCTCCCCCTTCTTACAGACAAGATTGATAGCTCTGGTAGCGACAGCCTCAATCCTTGGCCCTGAACGTTGCAACCCCCAGGCTGTTCTAAGTCGCGTGATGACTTCGCTTATATGTATTGGCGATTCGGTCTCAACAATATGTTCAACCATCTCAGAAAGAATACTTAAAGGTGTTTCATGCAATTCGTAGTACACATTGGCGACAGGAGTAGCCTCAACGTAGTCGTTATTGATTGTGGGAGCTGTACCTACATCAGCAAGGCCAATTTCAACGACCTGTCCTCTATCAACAGTGACAATTTCAACGGGTACTGCCCGAGCACGCTGCTGAGTTAGTTCTGTACGTTCAGAAAGTTCTCTTTTGGCAAGTTCAATAGCCTTAAGTGTGCGTTCCAGCTGTTCTTCTGGTCTGTGGAACCAATCTGTACTCCAAATTCTATGGATAATCCATCCATGATCTTCGAGTACAGCCTGTCGTAAACGATCTCTTTCGCGCGCTGATCTCGATGAATGATAAGCACGCCCATCGCACTCAATGCCGAGTAAATATCGTCCTGGCATCTCTGGGTCTGCGATACCTAAATCTATAAAGAAGCCGGCAATGCCAACTTGGGGATGAACCTGATAGCCGGCTTTCTGAAGAGCATCAGCGACTTGTTCTTCGAATACGCTGTCCATCTCTTTCTCTGATCGCTGAGCCAGAGAAATACGTCCTGTACGGGCGTATTGTAAGAATAATTTAAAGGCGATCACGCCTTTTCCCTTTGCTCTTTCTAGGTCAATATCTTCATCTGTAATTGATGCAAAAACTTCACAACGTCTTTTAGCCCTGCTGATTAATACATTTAGCCTCCGCTCCCCTCCTTCAGAGCCCAGTGGTCCGAAGCGCATGGCCATATAGCCTTGTGCATTTTTGGCATAACCTACTGATATCATGATGACATCACGCTCATCACCTTGAACGTTTTCAAGGTTTTTTACGAAGAATGGTTCACTAGGATGAGCATTGAAGAATTCTTCTAAATCTGGGTTTAGACGACGTAAAAGCTCAAGTTCATCCTGGATTGCTTTACGCTGTGAAACAGAAAAAGTCGCCACGCCGAGCGAATATTCTGGATATTTACGTGCATGATTCATTATTGCTTTTGCAATTGCTTTGGCTTCTACAGTATTAATTCCTTTGCCACTGCCTGATTCGAAAATACCATCAGGAACATGATAAAACTGTAAGCCCATCCCCGCTTCTTGTGTATAAGGGCTTGGAACAATAAAAAGCTTATTTTCATAGAATTGAGTATTAGAAACTGCTATCAAAGACTGATGGCGACTACGATAATGCCATCTCAACATCCGCTGGGATAAACCACGAGCGACAAATAAGCCAAGCACACTTTCTATATCAGCAACCTGTGAAACATCATCTTCATCATCATTAGCCGCCTCTGTCATTTTTGCGAAGAATCGTGTTGGAGGAAGTTGACGTTCATCCCCCACGACAACGACTTGTTTGCAGCGAGCAATAGCGCCTATGGCATCCACGGGTTGTATTTGACTTGCTTCGTCCATGACGAGGAGATCGAATTTTTGCTTACCAGGTATGAGAAATTGGGCGACAGAAAGTGGGCTCATCATCATCACAGGTTTTAATGCCTGAATAGCTACACCTGCTTTGATCATTAGCTGCCGTATTGGCAAATGTCCTCTCTTTTTGACCATTTCTGAACGCAGAACTCCAACGGGGCCTATACCACCGCTTTTTGATGGAATTCGACGGTGATGGGCTCTGATAACTTCGAGGCTGGATGCTTTGATCCTTTTGAGATCAAGATCCGCAAAGCTTGCAACTTCACGAGAATGAAATTCGCCATCAAATCGGATCAACTCAGGTTCTTTAAGTGCCATGATTTTGAGTAGTGATTCAAAATAGGTACGTTCAACGGCTGAGAGCACTGAATCAGGAGAAAGCTTTCCACAAGCTAGCCTTTCAACAACCTCTGAAAGGCCATTCTTATAAGCTTGTGAAAGACGATGTTGATAAGCTACCCATTTTGACAGTTGCTCAGAATTCCATACCCAGCTTTGTATTTTTTCGGCTACTTGTTCAATCTCTAACTCATCATTCGATGTTAAATGGAAGAGGTTCTGGAGCGTCGCTTTTAATTCGTTCGCTATTTGCTGAAGTTCATTAATCGTTTTTTTGCTGAGATTTTGCGTTTCACGAGCGAAACGTGCTGTTTCAGCTCTGTCGGGGAGTTTTGCAGCGACAAAGCGCAAGGCAGGGTTAAGCTCAATCCAATTACATGACTGACGAAGGGTCTCCCAATCGGATTGCAGTTCTTTCCACTGTTCACCAAAAACTCTCTCAGCAAGTGAATTTTGAGCACGTATTTCTGTCGTGATCTTTTGTAACTCAGCTATTCGCATTATAAGCTGGTAACGTTCATCTAAACGAGGGGAGGGGGTTTTCATTATCCGGTTACATTGGTCGTCAACCCAAATCAGATGCTCTATTTCTTGTTCAATAAGAGCAAGAGGGACGCGTGTTACGGAAAGCTGGTTTGCGAAATATTCTTCTGCAGATAATCCATAAGCATTCCAGAGTAAGTTTAAGTTAATCAATACTTGCTGTAATAATTGATTAAGTTGCTGTGAGCG
This sequence comes from Rahnella sp. PD12R, assembly GCF_019200965.1. NCBI lineage: Bacteria > Pseudomonadati > Pseudomonadota > Gammaproteobacteria > Enterobacterales > Yersiniaceae > Rahnella > Rahnella sp. PD12R. Next base: position 50,676 of record NZ_JAHTMS010000013.1, read on the forward strand.
TAGCTTTATTCCCTCACGATCAATAAGCTTGCTTGCTAATAATCTAACCTCGGTACCTACGCCACGAAGTGTCCTCATCCATTCGACTAAAGACATTAACGTCAGGTACTCGCTTTTTTCACCACGCCAGTCGTTACTGAACGCAGCACTACCAAAGTCATTTCCTTCCTGTATTTTCCTTTTCTCATTTTGTCCTTTTATTAATTCGTCCATCAGCGATATTTGTAGATCGACCTTCAATGACGAATCACAAAGTAGAGAGCTCACAAGAGCTTTTGCTTTTCGCCAGTCACTGCTAAGGAAGCGGAAAATACCTTTCTGACTAGCAAGTAAATTTCTTGCTACCGACACATCCGTTTCCCAGGCTATATCTTTAATTTTAGATTTAAGCGTTTCATTTATTTTTTGGAATGATGCAATAGAATTAACAAGTTCCGCCGCTTTTTCGACACCGTGATCCCAGACGGAAGCGATGAATGCCTCCGGGGAGGCATCGGGTGCTGCAGCAATTCTTTCACCTAATGCAATCAATCTCTCAATTTCTTGAACGGTGGAGTGACTCTGTTGTGTCCCCAGTTCTTCGTGCAACCTCGCAGACTCAAAACCTAGCTTTGCCAATGGTTTAAGCAAGGCATGTGCAGAGATAAAGCCGTTTGCATGGAAGTTTTTTGGGAGTCTTGATAACGCCTCTTCCAATTCATCGACGGATGTTTCGATCTCGTCACAAATTATGTCTGGAGCAAGTTCTATCCAGAAATCATGGTATTGTCGGCCTGTGGAAATAATGTTTTTTATTGCAGTGATGTTGTCGTGCCAATCTCTTGATATTAGTGCTTCTGGAGACAGATTGGGGGCACTTTCAATAACTTCTGCAATTTTAACCAGTTGAATTATTTTTGAGAATTCTTTTGGTTCTGGTGTAACTGCCAGCTCGCTGGCAAGATATAAAACATCGGTATTCAGGCGTAATACTGATTCTCTAAAATTAGTTAATCGCGGAATCAATTTCTCGACTTCAACGGGTAAAATTTGTTCCAGAGTGACGCCATTCCAAGGGTGGTTATCAGGTAAACCAATATCTCTGATTCGTTCAGCTATTTCTCTGACGAGCTCCAAACGCTTCTCGAGATCGTTAGCATTCCAGAGCTCGAAATCTTTGAGTGAAAAATCGGTGGGTGCCTGTCCCGCTTGGCGCAACCGAACAAGATGCCCCATTACTTGATAGGGAGAAAACGCAGAAGGGTGGTGAATTTTGTGTAGTCTTGCAGGATGCTCATTCAGCCTGTCTCTTGCGGCTGTTAGGTTTTCAACCAAGGCATCTGGATATTCCCCTCGTGGAGAACCCAGTTCCCAGACTCGTTTCAATTCGTCGAGAAAAGCCCGCTTATTTGCCTTATTACTGTGCAATTCAAGACAGGCATCACCAATCCCGGCCTGATCAAGTCGTCTCTTTACAACTTCAAGCGCCGCCATTTTTTCTGCTACAAACAGAACCGTTTTACCATCTGCTACAGCCGAGGCGATTATATTCGCAATTGTCTGAGACTTACCGGTTCCTGGGGGACCCTGAATGACAAGGTTTTTCCCTTTTCGCACATCATGAATAGCAAGAGTCTGAGAGCTATCGCTGTCCATAATGTGCAGCATATCTTTTGGAGAAATGAAGGGATCTATTGAGACTTCATCAGAAATTCGCTCATCGGTTTCATTAAAGCCATCGACCATGAGTGACCGGATGAGGGGTTGATCGGTTATATTTTCTTTTTCCGGCCAGTTTTCAGGATCTAAATCCCTGTACATAAGAAATTTTGCAAAAGAGAAGAAGCCCAAAGTAATATCATTTTCCTGAACACTCCAGTCAGATTTTATTTTTATCGCTTGGGTGATTTCTTGAATGTACTGAGTAAGGTCTAATTCATCTTCTGTATTGATATGAGGCAAGTGGATGTCGTGTGTTCTATTTAAATAAGCCTCAAGAGAAAGGTTTTCAATAATTTCTTCCTGTCTTGCTCGGAGTTTAAAACGTTCTCCTATTGTTCCGCGATCAAGGGATACTGGGATAAGAATTAAAGGTGCATATCTTACATTTTCCTTATTGTTGGGATCTATCCACTTCAGGGTTCCGAGAGTTAAATATAATATATTTACCCCTTGTTCTTCTTCAAGGGTTTTGGCGTCATGGTAAAGATCCAGTAATCGTTTTTGTAAACCCTGTGGAGTTAGACGAGTTTGGAGTTTTGTATCCTGATGCTCGGGGCGAAGCTCATTTTCATTAACATCGTCACTGAACGTTAGCAGAGCATCTTGTTGTAAAGTTTCCATTATGGTGACTTCTTCTGCTTCATCCTCTATCAATTCCCCTTTTCTCCCTGCTCGACCCGGTAAAAAGGTAAACACTTTGCCCTCTTGCACTAATAAACGATAAATCTCTACAGACCTTTCATCGATGACTTCCAATAACTTAGCCGTTTTAGAGCGCGGAATGTTAAGTAGTTTGTTGCGCGCTGATAAATCAAGAAGCTCTGTGCGTGCTCGTTCAAGTTTTTGCTGTAAGGAAAGACTGCTACTTTGAAATAGTGAATCTTCGTTATTATTCATAGAGGAGGAATTCCTTTGCGTATCAAAAATTACCATCGTGCTCGAAGGGGGGGACACGAGAGAAGATGTCAGGTGTATAGATGTAATCATCTTAGCCCGATATTAATAAAAATAGGAATACATAAATGTTATTATAAAGATCGGGTTAGCACATTTCATATATATGATTTTTTGATGATTTTCAAATAAGATATTTGTTTCGGGAATTGTGTGGAAATTAATAGCAGGCACGTGAATTGCTGCAACTCATTACAAATCATAAAATTTATCTGGAGTCAGTACCTCGATTTCATTCTTATTCACTTGGTTGAGTTGCACGCTATGGTCGCGCCGCTGCGGCAAAATCCGTAGCGGCGCGACGTTCATCCTGCGGTTTTCTAGCCGAGCCATTACTACGACCCGAAAACACATCAGTTATTAGAACGCCGCACACGAAGTAATTCGGTGCCATCTATTGAGCAGGCAGCACATCAGTCATTACGGGTGTCCTGCCCGTCGAAAATATTTGCCCTGCTGCTCGAGGTTCGGCCGTTGCTGTAACGGGTGTCCTGTCCTTCGAAAATATTGGCACGGCTGCTCGAAGTGCTGCCATCGCTGTAGCGAGTATCTTGCCCGTCAAAGATGTTTTGACGGCTTGATGAGGAACTGCCATCACTGTTACGGACATCCTGCCCGCCAAAGATATTTGACCTGCTGCTGGATGTCCGGCCGTCACTGTAACTGACATCCTGTCCACCAAAGATATTTGCCCTGCTGGTCGACGTTGTTCCGTCATCATACCGGCAATCCTGTCCGTCAAAAATGTTTGCCCGGCAAGTGTCTGCGACCGCATAACCCGCTTGTCCTGCAATAAGAAATAATCCCAGAACCAGAGATTTAATGTTCATTGCTTCCCTTGATAAAATAGTGGTTCACTCTGGATGAATGTTAGCTCCGGGAAGAGAAAATGCAGCGTCAGAAAATCCTAATTCTTTGTAAATCAAGGTAGAGAAAAATAAAGGATTACAGAGACATAACCGGTAATGCCAAAATAATCTGAAAAACTCAGTTTATTCCGAACCAGGCCGGCGAGTGGATGATAAAAGGAGGGATAAAGACGTGCGTTTGATGCGGCTTGGAAAATGCTTTTAAAGCAGGCTCAGGCGAATCACCCAAACCTGCTTCATTTTAAGCTAACAACAATTACTTGTTCTTATCCTGTAATCCGCGCGCTGGCAGATTATTGTTATCGACCTGCGGTAAACCGGTAGAGGCAGAAGATTTCAGCAATCCTGTCTCAAGATAGTTTTGCAGCTTCTCGCGGGTATCGGTGATATCCAGGTTACGCATGGTCAGCTGGCCGATACGATCGTCTGGTGAGAACACTGAATCACCTTTCTCCATGGTCAGGCGTTCTGGTTTGTACGTCAGATTCTCAGACACCGTATTCATGATGGTGTAGTCATTGCCACGACGCAGTTCCAGAGTCACTTCACCAGTGATTTCGCTGGCGACCCAACGCTGAGCGGAGTCACGCAGCATCAGCGCCTGAGGATCGAACCAACGGCCCTGATACAGCAGGCGTCCCAGAACACGGCCATTCGCATGATATTGCTCGATGGTATCTTCGTTATGAATACCGGTCAGCAGGCGTTCGTAGGCGATGTGCAGAAGTGCCATCCCCGGGGCTTCGTAAATGCCACGGCTTTTGGCTTCGATAATACGGTTTTCAATCTGGTCGCTCATGCCCAAACCGTGACGGCCACCGATGCGGTTGGCTTCCATCATCAGCTCAACGCTGTCGTCAAAGGTCACGCCATTCAGGGCAACAGGGTAGCCGCGCTCGAAACGGACGGACACTTCTTCCGCTTTCACGACAACATTCTCGTCCCAGAATTTCACACCCATAATCGGGTTAACGATTTTGACGCCGGAATCGAGGAATTCCAAATCTTTGGCTTCGTGCGTCGCGCCCAGCATGTTGGAGTCGGTTGAATAGGCTTTTTCGGTCGACATTTTGTAATCGAAACCGGATTCAATCATAAACTCTGACATTTCATGACGGCCACCGAGTTCATCGATAAAGTCGGTATCCAGCCACGGTTTATAAATTTTTAGCTCTGCATTGGTCAGCAGGCCGTAACGATAGAAACGCTCGATATCGTTACCTTTGTAAGTACTGCCGTCACCCCAGATGTTCACACCGTCTTCTTTCATCGCGGCAACCAGCATGGTTCCGGTAACGGCACGGCCCAGCGGGGTGGTGTTGAAATAAGTGACACCCGCCGTGGTGTTATGGAATGCACCACATTGAATGGCCGCGATCCCTTCCGCAACCAGTTGTTTACGGCAATCAATCAGGCGCGCTTTCTCTGCACCGTACTCCATCGCTTTACGCGGAATGGCATCGTAATCTTCTTCATCAGGCTGGCCCAGGTTTGCCGTGTAGGCATAAGGAATCGCCCCTTTCTTCTGCATCCAAAGCAGCGCGGCACTGGTGTCCAGACCGCCGGAGAATGCAATACCCACACGCTGATTGATAGGAAGGTGCTTAAGAATAGTTGTCATCGATAAAATCCTGTATGAATTAGGTCAGTCTGGTAAAGGTCTCAATGCCTATATTAATATCGCAAAACCGGCGTCGGGTAAAAGACATTTTGCATATTTATGCGCATTTTATTGCATGACTATTTAGTAATCACGCCTGGTTAGCGTTGTTTCATTCAAAATCGTTTAAAATGCTGATGCGATATCTTTACCGGCTCTGCCTCGCGGATTGCAGGTTAAAATCTAAAGCGGGAAGCCACCAAAGTAAACCGGCGTTTAGACGTGGGTTTTACTCTGATGGCAGACCCGTTACTTCTGCCAAATGTCTTCAACAGATTGAATGTGAAGGCTATTTACTGGCGTCAGAATTCATATTCATCGGTTGAAATCAGCTTAACGAACGGGCCGTTTAGCGTCCGGTTATGGTGAGCAATAATTGCCGGGGCGGGCAAAATGGGCGTATCCATTGTGGTGTGCGCATCTGAAATTAAAACAGGGCTAAATCCCAGATCGGCTGCCACACGGCAGGTTGTATCGATACAAAATTCGGTTTTCATCCCCGCAATAACCAGCTCATCAATTGATTTTTGATGCAGCCAGTCTCCTAACCCGGTTCCCGCAAAGCAGCTTGGACGAGTTTTATCGAAAATTTTATCGTGTGAGTGATCAATTTTGAGCTCCGGCACTAATTTTGTCAGTGGTGTGCCCGGCGCAAAGGGGGAATCTGCGGGCCCGGTATGGCGGGCAGCAAAAATGGGTATTTGTGACTGGCGGGCTTTTTCAATCAGGCGATTGATATTGGCGAGCACCCGCACGCCTTCGTGGGGTTTATCCGGGCCGTTAAACAGGCCGACCTGCATATCAATAATTAATAATGCACGTTTTTTTATCAGGGGAGCAGACAAGATATTTCTCCTTAAAATGCCGTTTTGGCCAGGAGAAAAAATGATAACCCAGCCATTGCGAGCGGGTTGTTGGATTCAGTTTTTCTAATGCACAGCATCCAGACAACCCGTTAACAGGGTTGTGGTCGTTGTTGTCTGGGTGACGCGCAGGAATTTTTTCATCACCTGACAATACAAAAGCGCCTGTTGTGCGTCAATGTTTTTGCCTGAGGAAAGTATCTCATAGGGCAATTTCTAAAATAATACATTGATATAACAGCAAAAACAAAAACATGCATTTAAAATGCATGTTTTTTAAGGAAACACGTTTCTGAAAGTGGTTTAATACTGGCAGACCCTGAATTGTTTGATTAAGGAGAAACGATGCTTCGTATCCCGCAAAACTTTATTCATACACGTTCTACGCCGTTCTGGAACAAAGAAACCGCGCCTAAACCTCTGTTTACACATCACAATACCAAGTCCGGCGTTTACGGACGCCTGTCGGTTATGCAGGGGGCCGTGAAGTACTTTGGTTTCCCTGACGCCGAAGCCACCGAGCCGGACATGGAAGTGATCATTGAGGCCGGAACTTTTGGTATCTCCCCGCCGCAGAAATGGCACCGCATCGAGTTGCTGACGGAAGACACTTATTTCAATATCGACTTCTTCGCCGATCCGCAGGTTCAGCTCGAAGGTGCCGGTCTCGGGGAAGTGGTGAATACGCATAAGGGCTGAATTATGTCTGACAGCACAAAGGCCGGGCATACATTCCTGGCCAGTCTGGGCAAAACGCGGTTGCGCCCCGGGGGTAAAGAAGCGACGGAATGGCTCATCTCCCGTGCCGGATTAGACCCGCATTCCCGTGTACTCGAAGTGGCCTGTAACCGGGCCACGACGTCCACTGAACTGGCGGCGCGTTTCGGTTGTAGCATCTATGCCGTTGATATGGATAAAGAAGCGCTGCACGTTGCCCGGCAAAGGATCCGCACCGCCGGGCTGAGTGACAAAATTCAGCTGATAGAAGCCAACGCCACGCGCCTGCCTTTTCCCGATAACTGCTTTGATGTCGTGATCAACGAAGCCATGCTGACGATGTATGCGGATAAGGCCAAAACAAAGCTTGTCCGTGAATATTGCCGGGTACTCAAACCCGGCGGCATCTTACTGACGCACGATATTATGCTGACCGATGAAAAGCTCAGTAAAACGGCGGATGACGATTTACAAAAAGTCGTGAAATCCAACGTCAGTCCGATGAGCCGGCAGGAATGGAAAGCGTTGTTTCTGAATGCAGGATTTGATTCCGTTCAGACGCAGCATGGCGCAATGTCCCTGATGTCACCACAAGGGCTCGTCAGAGATGAAGGTCCTTTAGGGGCCGCGAGAATACTTTTTAACGGGCTGAAAAACCGGGAGAACCGGTCGCGTTTTCTCGGGATGTTCCGCTATTTTCACGCGCAGCGGCACAGGCTGAATTACATCGCCTGCTGTACGCAGAAGAAATAACAAAGAAAGCACCTTTCAGCCACAGGTGGTCATGATTTTTGCTTTAATAACGATGAAATCTGAAATTGTTACGTTAAAACCATAAACAAAAAAGCCCGAATGCAGGGATCGCATTCGGGCTTTTTTTAAAACAATATTTCCGAATCAGCTCGTAATTTTCAGTTGCGGATAACGTTTGAAAATCGTCAGACACCAGACAAGCGCGATACACCCGAGAAGGCCACCGGCATAACCGACGTTGCTCATTTCCAGATGCAGACTCACCTGATTACCAATCAGCGCGCCCGCGCCGATGCCGATATTGTAGATGCCGGAAAGCAGTGACATCGAAACGTCGGTGGCGTCGGTCGCCAGTGCCAGCACGCGCACCTGCATCGCCAGGCCAATAATCATCATTGCCAGCCCCCAGACGACGCAAAGTATTGAAATAGCGACCGGATTCATCACCGCGACAAAAAGTAACAACATGCTGAGCGTCACCATCAAAATCGGGCCGCTGAGCATGGCAGCCGGGAATCGGTTGCCTAGCACACTGAACAGGATACTGCCGAAAATCCCTGCGCCGCCGAAGATCAGCAACAGGAACGTGGTGAAGTTTTCGCCCATATTCGCGACGGTCTGGATGAACGGCTCGATATAGCTGTACGCCGTATAGTGAGCGGTCACTATCAGCGCGGTCAGGACATACATCCCTACCAGCGCCGGACGGCGGAACAGCATCGGCACGCTTTTCAGCGAACCGGTATGTTCACTTGGCAGCGGCGGTAGCAATTTAATCAGGCAAATCAGCGTCAGCAGCGCGACGACGCCGATGCTCATGAACGTGGTGCGCCAGCCGAGATACTGACCAATCAGACGCCCGAGCGGCAGCCCGAGCACCATCGCCAGCGCGGTGCCGGTGGCTAACATACTCAGCGCCTGCGTTTTTTTACCGGCCGGGGCGACACGGATCGCCAGCGAGGCCGTAATCGACCAGAAAATGGCGTGGGCGAGGGCGATACCGACGCGTGACGCGACCAGACTCCAGAAATCCCAGGCCACGACAGATAAAATGTGGCTGACGATAAACAGGACAAAAATCGCGATCAGTAAGCGCTTTCGCTCAACATTGCGGGTCAGCAGCATCAGTGGCAGCGACATCAGCGCGACGACCCATGCATAGATAGTGAGCATCAGGCCGACCTGCGCCGTCTGCATATTGAAACTGGCGGCGATGTCGGAGAGCAGTCCGACAGGCACAAATTCAGTGGTGTTGAAGATGAACGCGGCAATAGCCATCATCACAACGCGAAGCCATGCTGTCCTGCGCGAAACGGTATCTGATTGCATTGAAATTTATGACTTTTTAAGAAGGTGTAAAGATCAGGCCTTCGACGCGGAAGGCCTTCTGAGGGCATAGTGTGTTTTATTTGTTCTAAAAATGAAACAGAAAATTGGCCTAACAGATAAATGTTTTGGGGACAATTTTAGTTATGGCAGATGTGACGGGCGTCACTCACTTTTTTGCCGGATGCCAGCACCAGTGCCACGGCTCATATATGAATCCCCACGGATTATCCAGCGGAAAGGACATCACAAAACCAAAGCGCGCGGCGTTAGCTTCAAGCCAGCGGAAAGCGTCGGTTTCGCCGAAGATGCCGGTGACTTCGTCGCAGCCGGGAGTGTTGATGTCCACGGCGCAGCCGGTGTGATGTTCACTGCATCCCGGCGGAGCCAGCGACGTGAAAAAGTCTTCCGGCGCAATCCCGGCGGTTTGTTTGGTGCGGATTAAACCGGCCTGATAGTCGAGGCTGCGCCAGGCGGAAACCAGATAAATGCCCACGCCGTCGGCGGCGGCCTGCCGTTTCATCTCGCGCCATGCCTGTGTGGCGGGCGCGATCAGCCGGTAGATTTTGCCGGTATCAGCATCTGTTTCTGCGTCCACCAGTAAGTGCTCACTGACTTCTTCAAAGTACGGCAGCGTGCGGTGCGCGATAACGGCCGGGTCGATATTCAGCTCGCGCAACTTCTGATCGGTTCTGGCTTTCAGCTCCGCCTGATTCATGCCTTTTCATTTCCGGTACGTGCAATCACGTCGGTCATCACTTCTGTCATCGCTTTACCGGCGGAGCGCATCGCCTGCTGATAGCGCGATGCGGCCACGACAAACGCGTTAAGCAACTGCGTATCCTGCTGATGTTGTAGATATTCAGGGTGCCATTGCACGCCAAGGCAGAAATCATACCCTTCGCACTCAATGCCTTCGATCACGCCGTCCGGCGCATACGCGTTGACGATGCTGCCCGGCCCGACGGTTTTCACCGCCTGATGATGCGAACTGTTCACTTCATAATGATCACGGTCGACCGAACGGCTCAGTAATGTGCCTTCAACAATTTCAACCGGATGCCGCGCACGTTTCTTGCCACCGGCATTTTCGGTATCCACCGTCGTGCTGTGTTCCAGCGCGTCGGGCAGTGCATCGGGAATATGCTGATGCAGCGTGCCACCGGTTAAAACGGCCAGCAGTTGCTGACCGCCGCAAATGCCCAGCAGCGGCATATTGCGCTGCATGGCGCCTTTGACGATGGCTTTTTCGAATTCAGTGCGGCCTGGTTTCAGACGAACCTGATCGCTGCTTTGCGTTTCGTTAAACAACTCCGGCGGGACATCAAACGCGCCGCCGGTCACGACAATTCCGTCGCACAGCGCCAGATATTCGTCGGCCAGTTCTGCGTGATGCGGTAATGCCAGCGGCACCGCGCCCAGCCCGGCCAGGCTGCTCATGTAATTCTGACGTAACGCATACCAGGGAAAATCGGCGTAACCACCGGCGTCTTCACTGTCCAATGTGACACCGATGACCGGTCTGGATTGAAATTTTGTCTGCATTCTTCTGAATTCCTGCCATGAAGATGAAAAACAATCAGAAAAATCACCATATCAAGTCGGGGTCAGCGCAAACAATATAAATTATCAATAGGTCTAATTTTCAGGATTTACCTCTGGTTTTATCACCCGTTCAGGTGGTACGGCAGGTCATTTTCTATCCTAACCCTGCGTTTTCCTGACAAAATTTCGAGATGACCTGACACTTCCTGATACTTTTCTGTCGGCGTCTTCAATATTCATTCTCATTTACCTCTTAACATTGTGGATGCCTGGAGGCAAAATTAGCGCGTATAATTCACGCGGGCGATTGAAATGGAATTTCTTAATTGCTAACGAAATCTTTACGTTGTCCTAAAAACAGCCACCCGCACTTTTAGGGATAATGCGCTGTCACTTTTGAATGCTTTCACTTTTGAATGAAGTACATAAGAAAATCTCTGGTTGAAGGTCTTATTTCAGCTGTTTTCTCCTCATTAATACTGCGAAACCAAGAAATTTATGCTGCCGACTGCCTCTTCTCGTTCCAAAAAACGCACCCTTGTGTGGGTTATCGTCGCCATTATCGTTGCTGCGATCCTGGTCTGGTTTTTTGCTTTCCACCAAAGCGCGTCTGATCACACGGCAAAAAAAGGGGCGGGCGGCCGCGGCGGTATGCGGGCGATGCGCGGTCAGATGATGATGGGCATGGATACGCCGGTGCAGGCAGGAAAAGCCACGCAGGCGGATGTCCCTGTTTATCTGCGCGCGCTGGGCACGGTGGTGGCGAATGCAACCGTGACGGTGACCAGCCGGGTTGATGGCCAGTTAATGAAGGTGTATTTCACCGAAGGGCAGAAAGTCGCGCAGGGGCAGCTGCTGGCGCAGATTGATCCGCGCAGCTATCAGGCGACGCTGGAACAATATCAGGGCGATCTGGCGCAGAATCAGGCGCTGTCGAAAAGTGCTGAACTGACGTTAGCGCGTTACCGCAAACTGTATGCACAGGATTCCTTAGCGCGTCAGGATCTGGAAAGCCAGATTGCGACCGCCGGTCAGTATGCGGGCGCTGTGAAAGCCGATCTGGCACAAATCGCGGCAGCCAAGCTGAATCTTGAATTCGCGAAAATCACCGCGCCGGTCAGCGGGCACGTCGGTTTGCGTCTGGTTGATCCGGGCAATATGGTCACCAGCAGTTCTACCACCGGTATCGTCACGATCACCCAAACTCAGCCGATTGCCGTCACCTTCAGCGTGCCGCAGAGCAATCTGCAAACCTTACTCAAAGCGCTGCGTGGCGGAAATCAGCTGCCGACCACGGCGTTTAATCAGGACGGCAGCGAAGTCCTCGATCAGGGCAAACTCCAGTTTATCAGTAACGAAATTGACACCAGCACCGGCAGCATCAAGCTGAAAGCGCTGTTTGATAATGCCGATGAAAAGCTGTATCCGAACCAGTTTGTGAATGCCCGTTTGCAGGTTTCCGTGCTGAAAGACGCCACGGTGATCCCGGCGGCAGCATTGCAGCTGAGCAGCGACGGCGATTTCGTTTACGTGGTGAAAGCCGATAACACCATTGAGCGCCGTTCAGTGAAATCCGGCCCGGACTTCGGTGATGATAAGGTCGCGATTTTGTCGGGTGTGAATCCGGGTGAACAGGTGGTGACGACGGGGATTGACCGCCTGACCAACGGCGCGAAAGTACAGATCGTGACGGCGAATTCTCTGGATGCGGCCGCAGCGGGCGGTTCTTCAAAAGAACGTCAGCAAAGCGGCGGCGTGGATAAAGCGACCACAGGCGCAGACAACGCCGTCGCGGGTAAAAACGAAGCCGGTAAAGACAGCGGGTCTAAATGAATCCTTCACGCCTCTTTATTCTCCGGCCGGTTGCGACCATTTTGCTGATGGTCGCCGTGCTGTTGTCGGGGATTTTTGCCTACAACATGCTTTCGACCTCGGCGCTGCCGCAGGTCGATTATCCGACCATTCAGGTGACCACGCTGTATCCGGGTGCCAGCCCGGACGTTATGGCGTCGGGCATCACCGCTCCGCTTGAACGCCAGCTCGGCCAGATGGCAGGGCTGAGCCAGATGTATTCCACCAGCGCCAGCGGTTCTTCAATAATCACGCTGAAATTCTCGCTGGATCTCTCGCTCGACGTCGCCGAACAGGAAGTGCAGGCGGCGATCAACGCCGCCGACAGCCTGCTGCCCAGCGATCTGCCCAATCCGCCGACCTATAAAAAGGTTAACCCGGCGGATGCCGCGGTACTGACGCTGGCGGCCACGTCCGAATCGCTGCCGCTGACCAAAGTGCAGGATCTGGTGAATACCCGCGTGGCGCTGAAACTGTCGCAGATTTCCGGCGTCGGTATGGTGACACTCGCGGGCGGGCATCAGCCGGCTATCCGCGTGCAGGCCGATCCGCGCAAACTGGCGGCGCACAACATCAGCCTGGAAACCATTAATACGCTGATCGGTAACAGCAACGTTAACGGTTCTAAAGGCGGTTTCGACGGCCCGCATCACTCGATCACTATCGATGCCAACGACCAGCTGCGCACGGCGGATGAGTACGGCAATCTGATTGTGAATTATGAAAACGGCGCGGCGCTGCGTTTACGCGATGTGGCAACGTTGTCCGAAGCGCCGGAAAACCAGTATTTATCTGCCTGGGCCAACAAACAGCCGGCGATCATTATCAGCGTTCAGCGTCAGCCGGGCGCGAACGTGATTCAGGTTGTGGATGCAATTAAAGCGCAGTTGCCGAAATTGCAGGAAGCCCTGCCGGAATCGGTCAAAGTCAGCATTCTGTCTGACCGGACGCAAACCATTCGTGCGTCGATCAGCGACGTCCAGTTCGAATTGCTGTTGTCGATTGCGCTGGTTGTGATGGTCACTTTCCTGTTCCTGCGCAATGTCGCGGCAACCCTCATCCCAAGCGTCGCCGTGCCGCTCTCGCTGGTCGGCACTTTTGGCGTGATGTACCTGTGTGGTTTCAGCCTCAACAACCTTTCGCTGATGGCGCTGACCATCGCCACCGGTTTCGTTATCGATGACGCCATCGTGGTGGTGGAAAACATTTCGCGGCGGCTGGAAGAGGGCGAAACGCCGATGCAGGCGGCGCTGAAAGGCTCGCAGCAAATCGGCTTCACCATTATTTCGCTGACATTCTCGCTGATCGCCGTACTGATCCCGCTGCTGTTTATGGGGGACGTGGTCGGGCGTCTGTTCCGTGAATTCGCGATCACGCTGGCGGTGTCGATTCTGGTGTCGATGATTGTTTCCCTGACGCTGACTCCGATGCTATGCGCCTATTTACTGCGCCACACGCCGGAAGAAAAACAGAGTAAGTTTTACCGCAAAGGCGGCGAGTTCTTCGACAAAATGATTGCCGCTTACGACCGCATGCTGATCGTCGTGCTCAATCACCAGAAGCTCACGCTGCTGGTGGCGGCCGCGACGTTGGTCTTTACCGCGCTGTTGTATGTGATTGTGCCGAAAGGGTTCTTCCCGTCGCAGGATACCGGGATGATCCAGGGGATCACGCAGGCTTCGCAGGACGTTTCTTTCAGTGAAATGGGGCGTCGCCAGCAGTTACTGACGGCGGCAATTCTCAACGATCCGGACGTCGAAAGTGTGGCCTCCACCATCGGCGTGGACGGCAATAACACCAGCCTGAACAGCGGACGTTTGCAGATCAGCCTGAAATCTTTTGATGAGCGCAGCGAGCGCGCACCGGCGATTATCGAACGCCTGAAACAGGAAACCGCAGGCGTGCCGGGCATTGAACTTTATATGCAGGCCTCGCAGGATCTGACCGTTGACGACCAGGTCACGCCAAGCCAGTACCAGTTCACGCTCGACGACGCCGACAGCGAAAATCTGGTGGAATGGACGCCGAAGTTGCTGGAAAAACTCAGCGCGCTGCCGGAGTTCAGCGACGTGGTCAGCAACCTGCAAAATCAGGGGCAGATTGCGTATGTCGAACTCGACCGCGACGCCGCTGCGCGTTACGGCATTACGGCGTCAGACGTCGATACCGCGCTGTATAACGCGTTCGGCCAGCGTCTGGTTTCCACTATCTTTACCCAGGCAAACCAGTACCGCGTCGTGCTCGAAGTGGCACCGCAGTTCCAGCAGTCTCCGGCTTCGTTTGATGATGTGTATCTGGCGACCAACAACAGCACGTCCACGTCCGGCACAGTGGCGACTACAGCGACCACGGCCTCAACGACGACGTCCGACAGCGGCGCGACCACCACCAATTCCGGCGCGACCAACGGCATGATCAAGCTGACGTCGATTGCGCAAATTCATATGCGCACCGGCGCGCTGTTGCAGGCGCGTCTGAATCAGTTCCCGGCGGTAACCGTATCGTTCAACCTGAAAGACGGCTATTCGCTGGAACAGGCGCAGCAGGCCATCAAAACGACCGTGGCGGATATCGCCATGCCGGACAGCATCACCCTGCGTTATCAGGGCGCGGCGGCGTCGTTTGAAAGCGCGACCGGCAACACGCTGTGGCTGATTCTGGCTGCGCTGCTGACCATGTATGTGGTGCTGGGCATTCTGTACGAAAGCTTTATTCACCCGGTGACGATCCTGTCCACGCTGCCGTCGGCGGCCGTCGGCGCGTTGCTGTCGCTGATCTTCGCCGGAACGGAATTCAGCCTGATCGCGCTGATCGGGGTGATCCTGTTGATCGGTATTGTGAAAAAGAACGCCATTATGATGATCGACTTTGCGCTCGACGCCGAGAACCGGCAGGGCTTATCGCCGCGTGAAGCCATCCATCAGGCGTGTTTACTGCGTTTTCGTCCGATCATGATGACCACCATGGCGGCATTGCTGGGCGCACTGCCGCTGATGCTGGCGAGCGGATCCGGCGCTGAACTGCGTCAGCCGCTGGGGCTGGTGATTGTCGGGGGGTTAATCTTCAGCCAGATCCTGACGCTGTTCTCCACGCCGGTGATCTACCTGATGTTTGACCGTTTATCTCACCGCCTTAACCCACGTCACCGGCGTGCAGCACAGCGGGCGGAATAACCGATGAACATCTCGCGTTTCTTCATCTTCCGCCCGGTCGCGACACTGCTGCTGACGCTGGCGATCCTCCTGCTCGGTTTGCTGGGGTATCGCCTGCTGCCGGTCGCGCCGCTGCCGCAGGTGGATTTCCCGACCATTCTGGTGAGCGCCAGCCTGCCGGGTGCCAGCCCTGAAACCATGGCGGCCACCGTCGCCACGCCGCTGGAAAGGGCGCTCGGGCAAATCGCCGGTGTGACGGAAATGACCTCGCGCAGCTCGCAAAGCTCCACCAGTGTCATTTTGCAGTTCGATTTAGACCGCGATATTAACGGTGCCGCCCGCGATGTGCAGGCGGCGATCAACGCCTCGCGTTCGCTATTACCGAGCAGCATGCCGTCGCTGCCGACGTACCGCAAAGCGAACCCGTCGGATGCGCCCATCATCATGCTGGCGCTGACGTCGGCCACGCGCAGCAAGGGCGAGCTGTACGATATTGCCTCCAGCCAGCTGCAACAGAAAATTGCTCAGGTCAACGGCGTCGGGCAGGTTTCTCTGGTCGGTTCCGCGCTGCCGGGCGTGCGTATTGATTTGCGCCCGGAGGCGGTGACGTCTTACGGCATTTCCCTCGATACCATCCGCACCGCCATTGCCAACAGCACCAGCAATCTGCCGAAAGGGTTGCTGCAAGGCGCGAATCAGTCGTGGATGATTGAAGGCAACGGCCAGCAAAGTACCGCCGCGCAGTACAAAACGCTGATCATTACTTACATCAATGGTTCGGCGATCCGCCTCAGCGATATCGCCAATGTTTATGATTCCGTTGAAGATAAATACAACGTCGGCTATTACAACAGCACGCCGTCGGTGATGATTGGCGTGACGCGTCAGGCTGGCGCGAACATGCTGGAAACCATCGAAGCGATAAAAACCGCGCTGCCGCTGATGAAAGAAAGCCTGCCGGGCGACGTTCAGCTCAATCTGGCGCTCGACCGCTCGCCGAACGTTTCCGCTTCCCTGCGTGACACCGAAATGACCCTGCTGGAAGCCACGCTGCTGGTCATTGCGGTGGTTTTCGTGTTCCTGCGCAACTGGAATGCAGTGCTGATCCCCGCGCTGGCGCTGCCGGTGTCATTAATCGGCACCTGCGCGGTGATGTATTTACTCGGCTACAGCCTCGATAACCTCTCGCTGATGGCGCTGATCATCTCGACCGGTTTCGTGGTCGATGACGCCATTGTGGTGCTGGAAAATATTACGCGGCACATCGAGGAAGGCATGGGGCCGGTGCGTGCGGCGCTGAAAGGCGCGCAAGAAGTCAGTTTTACCGTGCTTTCGATGACGCTTTCGCTGATCGCCGTTTTCATCCCGATCCTGCTGATGGGCAGTATTGTGGGGCGTCTGTTCCGCGAATTTGCGGTCACGCTCAGCGTTTCGCTGATCATCTCGATGCTGGTGTCGCTGAGCCTGACGCCGATGCTGTGCGCCCGTTTCCTGAAACGTAAACCGCCGGTGGAAAAACGTCAGCCGCGCATTTACCGGATGATTGAACGTGGCCTGAACCGGCTGCTGGCGGCCTATTCCGCCGCGCTCGGTTGGGTAATGCGCCATCAGCTGATTACGCTGGTCGGCCTGTTCCTCACCGTGATCCTCAATTTCTATCTCTATACCGTGGTGGAAAAAGGCTTCTTCCCGGATCAGGACACCGGCATGCTGATGGGCATGTTGCGTGCGGATCAGAACACCTCATTCCAGTCGATCCAGCCGCAGGTGCTGAAATACAGCAAGATCATTCAGGACGATCCGGCCGTTGAGGCGGTGATGAGTTCGGCGGGCAGCGGCGGGTTTGGTGCGCGTAACACCGCCACCTTCTTCGTGCGCCTGAAAGATTTCGACAAACGCACCGCGACCGCCAATCAGGTGGCTAACCGTCTGATGATGGCGACCGCCAAAGTGCCGGGCTCGCAGCTGTTCCTGATGGCCGCGCAGGATCTGCATATCGGCGGACGCAGCGCGAATGCGCAATATCAGTACAGTTTGCAGGCTGACGATCTTTCCCTGTTGCGCGAATGGGCACCGAAAGTGCAGAAAGCGCTGGCGAAGCTGCCACAGCTGACCGGTGTGGATTCGGACTCGCAGACCGGCGGGCAGGAAATCATGCTCAACATCGACCGCGATCGCGCCACACGTCTCGGCGTGAACGTGAAAATGATCGACGCGCTGCTCAACAACTCCTTTAGTCAGCGGCAGATCGCCACTATCTACAAAACGCTGAACCAGTATCACGTGGTCATGAACCTGACGTCGGATTACACCAGCAACCCGGATGTGCTGCACCAGCTTTACGTGGTGACCGACGCGGGCGCGCAGGTGCCGTTATCCGCTTTTGCGACGTTCAGCGGGGCGAATTCGCCGTTGTCGGTTTCGCATCAGGGCCAGACGGCGACCACGACCATTGCCTTCAACCTGGCGGACGGTTATGCGCTGGAGGATGCGCAGGCCGCGCTGAAAACCGCCATGGCGCAGATTGGTTTGCCGGACACCATTCACGGGAGTTACGCCGGTACGGCGCAGGCATTCGAAGCGCTGACCAAAACCATGCCGTGGCTGATTCTGGCGGCGCTGGCGGCGGTGTATATCGTGCTCGGCGTGCTGTATGAAAGTTACATTCATCCGCTGACCATTCTTTCGACGCTGCCGTCGGCCGGTCTGGGCGCGTTGTTGCTGATGTTGCTGACCAATACTCAGCTGACGGTCATCGCACTGATCGGGATCCTGCTGCTGATCGGCATCGTGAAAAAGAATGCGATCATGATGATCGACTTCGCGCTGGATGCCGAACGACGGCTCGGATTATCGCCGCAACAGGCGATCACCCAGGCCTGTCTGATGCGTTTCCGTCCAATCCTGATGACCACGCTGGCAGCCTTCTTCGGGGCGTTACCGCTGGCGCTGGGCAGCGGCGGCGACGCGGATCTGCGCAGTCCGCTGGGTCTGGCAATCGCCGGAGGGCTGGCGCTGAGTCAGATCCTCACCTTATTCACCACGCCGGTGGTTTACCTGTATATGGATCGCACCAGCCGCGCGACGCACCGCTTATGGCACCGTTTGCGCCCGCATGCGACACCGCCGGAGGTCATCTCTAATGACTGATAAAACAATGAATTCATACCCGGAAGTGAATCTGATGACTCTGCAAAAAACGCGTTCTCTTGTGTTTCGTCTTGCGCCGCTGGCGCTGGCTCTGCTGGTCAGCGCCTGTGCCGTCGGCCCGGACTACAAACGGCCTGACGTTGCAATGCCGGTGGCGTTTAAAGAAGCCAAAGGCTGGACGGCGGCAGTTCCGAAAGATAACCAGAGTAAAGGCGAATGGTGGTCGGTTTATCAGGATCCGCAGCTTTCTTCCCTGCTGAGTCAGGTACAGATTTCCAACCAGAACGTCGCGCAGTATGCCGCGCAGTACCGCCAGGCACAGGCGCTGGTGACGCAGGCGCGTTCTGATCTTTACCCGTCCGTAGACGCGACCGCAGGCAGCACGCGCAGCGCCACGTCATCGTCCGTTTCCAACAAACAAACCGCGCAGCTCAGCGCCAGCTGGGAGCTGGATTTGTGGGGCAAACTTCGCCGCACGGCGGAAGAACAGGATGCCAGCGCACAGGCCAGCAAGGCCGATCTGGCGGACGCGACGCTCAGCGCCCAGTCCGAACTGGCGCAGGATTATTTCCAGCTCCGCGTCATGGATCAGCAAATTGCGCTGTATAAACAAAGCATTGATGCGTATCAGCGTTACCTGACCGTGATTCAGAACCAGTATGCGGGCGGCAATACGTCGCGTGGCACGCTGGCACAGGCGCAGACGCAGCTCGAAAGCACCAAAGCCTCGGCGCTCGACCTGCAATGGCAGCGCGCGCAACTGGAACATGCGATTGCGGTGCTGATTGGCAAGCCACCGGCGCAGTTCAGCCTGGCGGCGAGCAACGTGAAACTGAACCTGCCGCCGATGCCGGATGCATTGCCCTCGCAATTATTGCAGCGCCGTCCTGACGTCGCTGCCGCCGAACGCACGATGGCGTCTTCCAATGCCGCGATTGGTGTTGCCACCGCGGCATACTTCCCGGATCTGACCCTCAGCGCAACCGGCGGATACACCGGATCCGCGCTGCATAACCTGTTCTCCCTGCCGAACCGCGTCTGGTCGCTGGGCCCGGAACTCAGCATGACCGTGCTCGATTTCGGTGCCACGCGCGGAAAAGTCGCGCAGGCCGAAGCCGCGTATGACGCCGATGTCGCCAGCTATCGCCAGAGCGTGTTAACCGCGATGCAGGAAGTGGAAGATTATCTGGTGGAACTGCACACGATCGACACCGAACTTGTTGCCCGCCAGAACGCCGCCGACTCCGCGAAAGAATCCGCGCGCGTCACCTACAACCAGTATCAGGCCGGGATGATCGACTATCTCGACGTCGCCACCACCGAAAATACCAGCCTGACCCAGCAGCAAAGCGTGCTTTCGTTGCAAAGCACCCAGATGGTCACCAGCGTTAAGCTGATCGCCGCATTAGGCGGTGGCTGGAACGGGGATGTGGGGAAGTGATTTGAGATACATTTATCTCTACACCAAAGACACATTTATGTGACCTTGGTGTAGAGATACTGAATCCTTAGTTTTGCTCTGTTGGCGTGGGGATGCAGGGATCAAATAATTGATCAAACAAAGGAAATCTGAGTATTTCTTTATTGTCGTAGATTGCAACCACCCGACTGCCTTTCATTTTTGTTTCTGAAGCACGCGTAGCTTGGAATTCAATATAAGGATCATCAATTGAAGTTATGCCCACTCTAATTTTTGAATTTTCATTGTAGTTTTCAATGTACACAGATTTATTTTTTAAAATAAAATACAAAGATATTTCGTTTTCACGCGTAACGTTTTTGTTTCCTGTTAATTGAAAGCTTTGATAAAAATGCTCTGAATTCTCAGGGCCACTCACTATGTATAATGTGTCCCAGTCAATAGGTATTATTTTTTTTAATGCTATCGTTGAGTCTTCAACCTGACAGGAATCAATTATTTGACTCATGACATTATAACTTCTGGCCTGATAATACGTGATTATCGCAAGTGCTAATGCGATGAAAATATAATTCCGCTTAGCCCCTTTCATTCTGGCGATCCTTGTTTTTAGGATCTAAACCACGATGAATAGCTTCGATTGCCTTATCATAAGTCTCTTGGTCAATGTTATCTTTCCTGACCTTGTAGTATTTTGTGTCGTTGTATTTTTCTGCAATATACAAACCATTTTCCTTAAATATTACCAGAAGCTTTTCTGCTAAATCACTATTACTAAGCGTTGGGTTTTCGGAGCCTAATTTTCGGCCGATTATATTATTATGTAAGTCTGCTATTTCATCAGCAACTTCAATGTCCAAAAGAGAACTTACAACCAGCCCTCTTTGTGACAGATCGGCAATTTCCTGTAACAACATGGGGTTTTCTTCATGAGCATTACCCGCGTCGGATGAGATATCTTGCCCATATTCACTGCTTATCATAGCCTGCCAGAATGAATGTCTGAAAGCATTTACCTTTGTACCCTCTTTAACTTCCGCTTGAGGAAGGTGAATATTGCTTGCAAACAAAACGGCTATCGTCGAAATGTTATTCCCGTTTTTTTTATACTGACCTATTTTGTTAGCGGCTATTGGGTTTGACAATGCAAAAAATATTTCTCTTGCTTTCGATGGAATTAATTTAAAATTCATGATTGGTAATGGTTTATCCAATGTCTGCCCTGAGTTGACAAACGTCAGTATTCCTCCGCCTTTCTCACATTGAATAGTGGCATCATCTAATAAAAAATGATAACCCTTGGTTTTAACATTCGCCGCTCTTCCCCGGAGATTTATCCATTCGCCTAACATTGGTGTGCATGTCATCCCTGTTCTCATGCAATATAAAGGAGCTTTGCAAATGAGTTTTTTATCCTCCTCAGTGCATACCCTTTTGCTTTGAATAGTAACCCTTTTAGTATCGATCCTGTGAATATAAAACCCGCCATTAATTGATGCCGGGAGAGATGCAGGATTGGCGTCATTGTGCGTGCCGCAGGCAGAGCAACTCATTTCAGCACCATTAACGACATATTCTTTATACGGTCCATGTGACATTAAATGCATTTCCTTTGAGGTTTTAATTGCCGGGAAATATTAAAAGCAGAATTGAGTAACTGACAAATTAAGCCCGATTAAAGGAAAAAGATGTGATGTAAATTAAGAAAAGTAACTGTTTAATAAAAAATAGATTTTGTTCCGATCCAAACCGGTATCGGCATCTGATGACAGCCGGAACCGGAGCCGGGTTTTACCCCGACCCCGTAGTGACCTATTTCCCGGCTTTACGTGCCTTAGCCACATCGCCCGGTGTGACTTCTGCGGCCTGATTTCCCCAGCTGGCGCGCAGGGTATTGGTTAACTCAGCGGCTTGCTGATCGGTCAGCGTCCAGCCATAACCCGGCATCGTATTGGACATATGTTCTGCGGTCACCGGTGTCTGTCCGCCGTAGAGGATGACCCGCAGCAGGGTTTGCGGATTTTCTGAATTCACCGTCAGATTGCCCGCCAGCGCAGGAATGGCCAATGCCTTTCCATCGCCATTCACCCCGTGACAGGTAGAACAATAGCGCATAAAGGTTTGCTGCCCGGCAGGCGTTGCGACGGCGGTTTTAGCCGGTTTTTGCGGAACATCTGCTTTCAGGCTCAGCAAATAAACGGCCATGCTGTTGAGATCGGCGTCAGTCATAAATTGCGTACTGTTGGTGATCACTTCCCCCATCGGCCCGCTGACAGCGTCACGGGTATTGCGCCCGGTTTTCAGCAATGTCACCAGTTCCGGCTGGCTGATTTTCAGGCCGCGCAGCGAAGGCGCGGACCAGCCATCCAGCTCGCCGCCACTCAGAAACGCTACGTTTTGCTGATCAGCCGCTTTTTCCTGCTGCGCCCAGCCGCGCGGTGTGTGGCAGGCGCCACAGTGTCCGGCAGCCTGTACCAGATAAGCGCCCCGGTTCCATTCGGCACTCTGATCTGCCTGCGGCTTGTATTCGCCGTTCTCCAGAAAAATGCTGTTCCAAACGTGCAGCGGCCAGCGAACCGACATCGGCCAGCTGATGTCATTGTCGCGGTTAGCGACCGGCTGAGGTTCCACCTCTTTCATCAGGTAGTCATACAGTGCGCGCATGTCCTTATCGCTCATTTTCACGTACGAGGTGTAGGGCATCGCCGGATAAAGTGCATGACCATCTTTGGCTATGCCTTCGCGCATCGCTTTATTGAACGCGTCGAAGTTGTAGCCGCCTATGCCGTGCTGAATATCCGGCGTGATATTGGTGGAGTAAATGTCCCCGAGCGGTGTGGCGAAACGCACACCGCCGGTCAGATCCTTGCCCTGCGGCGAAGTATGGCAGGCCGCACAGTCGGCTGATTTAGCGACGTATTCTCCTTCGGACATAGCCATCGCGGAGCCCGCTGTCGCCATCAGCGTGGCGAAAATCATCAGATTTCTCATGCGTTCTCCTTCTTCATTGCCGTCAGTTCATTCACCGCGCGCCATGCCTGATCCACCGCCGAGTTGGCGTACGGACTCCAGTCAGAATCGGAGTTAGCGATGGTGATCCGCCCGACCGGCTGACGGGCAAGGTGAATGGTTTTCTGCGACTGTTCTTCATCGTCGAACATCCCGCTGAGGAAGTAGGAATAGCCATGCGACCAGCGGTTGACGGTGATCGCCATAATGTCGCGCTGATGGTCGAAACCGGCCTCGCCGAACATGCCCTGAAGCTGCTCGCGGATCATTTTTTCGTGAACGTCGAACGGGGTGCCGAGTAACAGGGCGCGGCCTTTACGCGACTGTTCGCGCGGGCTGAGGCCGCTGCCCGGCAACGTCGGGACGTAAACCATATGCAGGCCAATCGGCTGATTCGGGTCGCGCGGGTGCTGATAACCGCCCATATTGACCGGATAATCCAGCTTCACGCGGCTGTATGGCGCGGCGGGGGAGTAAATCTCGTGAACGCCCAGTTTGATAAACGGCTGCCAGTTGCGGATCACGACTTTCGAATACACCAGCGGCGCTTTGACATTCTCTTTCAGCGCTGCTTTTTGCGCTTCGGCAATTTCAGGCACCAGATACGGGATCATCATATTGTAACCGGCCATCACCGCCTGCCCGGCGCGAACCCGGTGCAGCGTGCTGCCGGTCATGTATGTCACGTCAACCGCCGGTTTTCCTTCATGCTCCACGTTGGCGACGTGCATTCCTGTGCTGTTGAGGCGCAGGCGCACCGGCTGCCCGGCCTTATCCAGCTGGCTGTAATCAAATTTCGCCAGCACGATATCTTCCATCGTATTGCCGGGCGCCACTTGCGGGATCAGATGCCGCACCATCAGACGCGCTAAACCGGCGTTACCGTCGGGGAAGTGGAAAATATACGGCTGGTCGAGGTCTTCCAGCGATTCGGCATCCAGAGGCGGCAATCCCATATTTTCCAGCCCCGGCAGGGCGCAAATGCGTGCGTCGCTGCACGATGTTGCATCAATGCCGACGGCCTGAAAATCATTGGTACGTTGCTGAAAATAGCGGATCGCCATCTCGCTGAGCCCGACTTTTTCGCGCAAAAATTGGGTATAGCTGTGCCCGTCAACCCAGGCGACTTTCTCTTCCTGGCTCATGCCGTGCAGATAATCTTTTGATTCGGTGTGCAGGGCGATCAATGCCTTGCGGTCGGATTCCGGCAGCGGGAAATCACTGATGAACGCAGTGATATCGCGGCCATTCAGGCGTTCTGGGGGAATGTCATCGGCCACCGCACGGCCCGGATCGCCGCTGACAATTTTATCTACACCAAAGTTTTTACGGTCAAAATACACGCCACGGCTCAGATGCAGATCCGGATAAAACGTCTGGTCGAAATCTTTTGCCATCGTCTCGATATCGACGTTCAGCGTTTTCAGTAATCCCATCGCCACCGGGCTGAAATTGGTGCGCGGCGACTGGAAAGATTCACTGCCGCCGTAGCCGAGCAACATTTTATCCTCAACGTGAAATTCATTACGTTTTGCGTGCCCGCCGAAATCATCATGGTTATCCAGCAGTAAAATGCGTTGATCTTTGCCATGCTGTTCCTGCCAGAAACACGCCGCCGCCAGCCCGCTGATCCCGGCACCGACCACCACCAGATCGAACTCATCCTCAACCGGCAAACCGGAGGGATCGACCTTTTTACCTTCGCGTCCGAGAATGTGCGCGGCTTCGTAAGATCCCTGATGATTCCCGCGTAAACCGGTGAGCGAAGGCGGGTAATACAAAGACTGTGCAGCGGTTTGCGGCGAAGCCCGCAGCGCCTCGAACGGCGTCATACCGGCAGTGACGGTAATCGCCACACCGTTTAAAAAATCACGACGAGTGATGCCCATATTGTTTCCTCAAAATTACACCATCAACCCGCACGGAAGCCGTGCAGCAAAAGTTCTGTGCTTACAAAATGTCTCAGTTGTTTAACAAATTTAACATAAAGAGCGACTTAGGAAGAGTGATGGCGGGCGCAAATGAGGAATGAGGAGGCGGGGCGGTAAGTTGGTAAACCTGGAAGCTTCGCCGCAAAGGCCGCAGCAAACAAAAACGCCGACTTCCGTCGGCGTTTCTTATCAATTCAAAATATTTACTCCTTCCAGCCACCACCCAGCGCTTTATACAAACTGATGTCTTGGTTCAGTTGGGCGAGCTGTGTGGTGATCAGCGTTTGCTGTGCGGAATACAGCGAACGTTGCGCGACCAGTACGCTCAGGTAGTTGTCGATGCCGCCTTTGAAACGCATCTGCGAGAGATCGTAGTTGCGCTGGTTGGCGTCGGCGTCCTGTGTGCGGGCCAGCAGTTCGTCTTTGTAGGTCGCCTGACCGGCTAAGCCGTCGGACACTTCTTTGAACGCCGTCTGAATCGCTTTTTCATAGTTGGCGATGTCGATTTTCTTGGTGTCTTTGGCAATGTCGAGGTTCGCCTGATTCACGCCACCGTCAAATATTGGGATATTAATCGATGGCATGAATGACCACGCGCCGGTGCCGCCGTCGAAGAGTTTACTCAGGCTGCCGCTTTCAGAACCGGCGGTGCCGGTCAGCGTAATGCTTGGGAAAAACGCCGCGCGGGCGGCGCCGATGTTGGCGTTGGCGGCTTTCAGGGTATGTTCCGCCGCAATAATATCCGGGCGACGCGTCAGCAGATCAGAGGGTAACCCGGCGGGCGTCTGCGGGAATTTCCAGTCCTGTTGCAGCGTGGCACCGGCCAGCAGGTTTTGCGGGATCGTCGTGCCGACTAACAATGTCAGCGCGTTGACGTCCTGACGGACCTGACGCGTGTACTGCGCGATATCGGCCTGCGCCGCCCGCACCGTGGTTTCCGCCTGCACCAGATCCTGCGAGGTGCTGATACCTGAATCGTAGCTGCGTTTGGTCAGATCGTAGGATTTGTTCTGGCTGTTGGCGGTGTTGATCGCCAGTTTCAGCAGATCGTTATCCGCCGCCAGGCTCAGATAGCCGGAAGCCACTTCGGAAACCAGCGTGATTTGCGTGGCGCGCTGCGTGGCTTCGGTGGCGAGGAAGGTTTCCAGCCCCTGATCGCGCAGGCTGCGCACGCGGCCAAACAGATCTACTTCATATGACGTCACGCCGAGATTAGCGCTGTATTGCTGATACGTCACCGGTCCCGACGTTTGTGTTGAATACAATCCGCCCGGTAGATGCTGGTTGGTTTCACCGGCGCTGGCATTGAGCGTTGGCAGCAGGGCGGCGCGGTCAATCTGGAAGGCGGCGCGCGCCGTATCGACGTTTAACGCCGCGACCCGTAAGTCGCGGTTGTTATTCAGGGACATGCCGATCAGCTGGTTCATGGCCGGTTCATTGAAGAACGCTTTCCAGCCGATATCCTGCGCGGAGCTGGTGTTATCGCCGTTACCGGCGCTCCAGTTGCTGGCGACCGGCAGGGCAGGACGCTGATATTTCGGTTCCAGCGTACAGCCCGCCAGCAGGGTGAGTGAAAACGCGCCAATCACGGACAGCGCGAAATGCGGTTTATTCATGGTGTGTTGCCTCAGTCGCCGGAAGCGCCTTGTCTTGTTTCTTTGATTTACGCGTGAACTGGTTTACCACCGTCACGTAGAACATCGGGACGAAGAAAATTGCCAGGAAGGTGGCGGTGATCATGCCGCCCACCACCGCTGTACCAATGGAGTGCTGGCTGCCTGCACCCGCCCCGCTGGAAATCGTCAGCGGGAACACGCCGAGAATAAAGGCCATCGAGGTCATGATGATCGGGCGGATACGCAGCTTGGCGGCCTCCACGGCGGCATCAATAATCGACATTCCCTCTTTCTCGTGCAGCTCTTTGGCGAATTCGACAATCAATATGGCGTTCTTCGCCGCCAGCCCGACGGTGGTTAACAGCCCGACCTGGAAGAAGACGTCGTTGGATAATCCGCGCAGCAACACCGCGCCGATCGTCCCGAGGATCCCCAGCGGAACCACCAGCAGAACCGAGAACGGAATCGACCAGCTTTCATACAACGCGGCCAGACACAGGAACACTACGATAAGCGACAGGGTGTAGAGCGCCGGCGTTTGCGAGCCGGAGAGTTTTTCTTCATAACTCAGGCCGTGCCACGCCACTTTGTAGCCCTGCGGCAGTTTGGCGGCGATTTCCATGACGGCTTCATTGGCATCGCCCGAGCTGTAGCCCGGTGCCGGTGCGCCCATCAGTTCCACCGAGGAAACCCCGTTGAAACGCTCGTAACGCGGTGAGCCGTAAACCCATTTACCGCTGCCGAAAGCGCTCCACGGCACCATATCGCCGCTGGTATTACGGAAATACCAGTTGTTCAGATCCTCAGGCGTAACGCGGGACGCTGCCTTGCCCTGGATGTAAACGCGCTTCACGCGGTTGTTGTACATGAACTGGTTCACGTACGCCGAACCCCAGGCCGCCGACAGCGTGTTGTTGATGTCGTCGAGGCTCAGGCCCAGCGCCTGCGCGCGTTCGTCGTCGATTTCCAGCTGGTATTGCGGTTCGTCTTCCATCCCGTTCGGGCGAACGGCGGTCAGGCGTTTATCCTGCGATGCCATTTGCAGGAACTGGTTACGCGCGGCCATCAGGGCTTCGTGCCCTTTGCCGTTGGTGTCCTGAAGAAAGAAGTCGAAACCGGTGGCGTTACCCAGCTCCATCACCGCAGGCGGAACGAAGGCAAACACGCGGGCGTCTTTGATGGTGGCGAAATGCCCCATCGCACGGCCCGCCAGCGCCTGGACTTTCTGCGCGGCGTCCGGACGTTGTGCCCAGTTTTTGAGCTGAACGAACGCAATACCGACATTCTGCCCGCGACCGGCGAAGCTGAAGCCGTTGGCGGTGAACACCGACGAGACAATCCCGCCTTCTTTATCCATCAGGTATTCGCGGACGTTATCGAGCACTTCCTGCGTACGTTGTGATGAGGCGTTGGCCGGCAACGTGGCCTGAATCAGCATGACGCCCTGATCTTCATCCGGCAGGAATGTTGTCGGCACGCGGGTGAACATAAGCCCGGTCGCAATCACAATCAGCAGGTAAATCAGCATAAACAGACGACGGCGGGAGATGACCGTGCCGACGGCGCGGGTGTAATGCATCGCGCCTTTGTCGAAATTACGGTTAAACCAGCCGGCGAAGCCTTTCTGCGATTTCTCTTCGTCGTTGTGTTTGATGATGGTGGCACACAGCGCCGGGGTGAAAATCAGCGCCATCAGAACCGAAAGCGCCATGGCGGAAACAATGGTAATCGAGAACTGACGGTAGATGATGCCGGTTGAACCGCCGAAGAACGCCATCGGCACTAATACCGCCGACAGCACCAGTGCGATCCCGAACAGGGCGCCCTGAATCTGTTTCATCGACTTAATCGTGGCTTCTTTTGGCGATAACTTTTCTTCCGTCATCACACGTTCGACGTTTTCCACCACCACGATGGCATCATCCACCAGCAGGCCTATCGCCAGCACCATCCCGAACATTGTCAGGGTGTTAATGGAGTACCCCGCGGCGGCCAGAATGCCGAACGTCCCGAGCAGAACGACCGGTACCACCAGCGTGGTGACCAGCGTGGCGCGCAGGTTTTGCAGGAACAGCAGCATGACGCAGAACACCAGCACGATGGCTTCGATCAGCGTTTTCACCACTTCTTCAATGGAAGCGCTGACCACCGGCGCGGTCTGGTACGGGAATTCTACTTTCACGCCCGCAGGCAGGGACGATTCCAGCCCGGCGACCGTGGCTTTAACGGCTTTGTCGGTATCAAGCACGTTCGCGCCGCTCGCCAGACGCAGGGCGATGGCGGTTGACGGTCTGCCGTTAAAGGTGGAGGAGATGGAGTAACTTTCCGGCCCCAGATCCACATTCCCGACATCGCTCAGGCGCACCTGAGAACCGTCGGCATTCACTTTGAGCAGCACATTTTTGAACTGGTTAATGCTGTCAAAACGCGTTTTACCAATGATGGTGGCGCTGACTTTGCTGTCTTTCACCGTCGGTAATCCGCCGAGAGAACCGGAAGAAACCTGCACGTTTTGCGCTTCAATGGCCGCGCTGACATCACTTGGGATCAGCTGATATTTATAGAGTTTCGCCGGATCTAACCAGATACGCATCGCGTATTCTGAACCGAGCACCAGGAAGTCGCCGACGCCTTTGGTACGGACAATCGGGTCTTCCAGTTTGGTGACCAGCAGGTTACTCAGGTCCGAGTTACTCATTTTGCCATCGGTCGAAATCAGGCTGACCAGCAGCATGAAGTTGGCCTGATATTTGGCAATACGGATACCCTGATTGACCACTTCAGTCGGCAACTGCGATTCGGCCAGAGACACTTTGTTCTGCACCTGAACCTGCGCGATATCCGGGTTAGTCCCCTGATCGAAGGTGGCGATAATCGTGGCACTGCCGTCGCTGTTACTTTGCGATTCGATGTAACGCAGGTTATCCAGCCCGTTAAGTTGCTGTTCGATAACCTGGACGACGGTGTTCTGGGCGGTTTCCGCCGAAGCACCCGGATAGGTGACGCTGACGGAAATCGCCGGTGGGGCAATATTCGGGTACTGGTTGATCGGCAGCTGCATGATCGAAAGCGCACCGGCGATCATGATGACGATAGCGACAACCCAGGCGAATATGGGACGGTTAATAAAGAAAGTAGACATTCAGCTCACCCGTTATTGCGCGGAAGGATCGGTCATCGCGAGATTAGCCTGTGCGGCAGGGGCGCTGGCCGGGCGCTCGGTGGCATTAACTTTTGCGCCCGCTCTGACGTTTTGTAATCCGTCGGTGATCACTTTATCGCCGTCGTTCAGCCCCTGATTTGCCAGCCAGAAGCCATTCATCATCTGGCCGGTGGTGATCGAACGCTGCTCGACGGTGTTATCGGCTTTCACCACGTAAACGTACGGTGCGCCTTTCACGTCGTGCATGATCGCTTCCTGCGGCACGAGGATCCCTTTGTCATCCACGCCCTGTTGCAGCTCGGCGTGAACAAACATGCCCGGCAGTAATTCGTCATGCGGATTCGGGAATGAGGCGCGCAGCGTCACGGAACCGGTGCTTTGCGAAACCGTCACTTCTGAGAATTCCAGTTTTCCCGGCAGGGCGTATTTGCTGCCATCTTCCAGCGTCAGATTGGCCTGTGCGGCGTTTTCACCGGCGGACTGCAATTTACCGGAAGCCAGCGCGCGACGCAGTTTGAGCAAATCCTGTGAGGATTCACTGACGTCTACGTAGATAGGATTCAGCTGGTCAATCGTGGTCAGATACGCCGTCTGGCCGCTGGTGACGAGCGCACCTTCGGTCGACAGCGAACGGCCAATGTGGCCGGAAATCGGCGCGTAAACTTTGGTGTATTGCAGATTCACGCGGGCCGTTTCGACATCGGCGGCGGCTTCGCGCTCGGCGGCTACGGCGTCGTCATACTGCTGACGGCTGACTGCCTGCGCTTCGACCAGCGGTTTGTAACGGCGCGCGGTGGCATCGGCGCTTTTCCATGTCGCCATCGCGCGGTCATAGGCCGCCTGATAGGTTGACGGATCAATCTGATAAAGCTGCTGACCGGCTTTGACTTCGCTACCTTCCACAAACAGACGTTTCTGGATTACGCCGCTGACCTGCGGACGAACTTCGGCGCTGCGCACTGCGGTTGTGCGGCCGGGCAGGCGGGTGGTTAACGTGACGGGCTGGCTGTGCAGAGTGACGACATTGACCGCAGGCACTTGTGCCGCCGGAGAGGCAGAACCGGCGGAACCATCACATGCGGAAAGCAGTACAACCGTACTGACAGAAAGAAACTTCAGGCGCATAGAATTCACTCTTTTTGGGGAATTGAGAATAACCGTTCTCAACAAGTCCCCCACTATACGAGAGCGTCACAATTCGCTGTGTAAGGTTATTGTCATGACGCATGTTGCGATGTTTCAAAATGGAAGGTAAATGTTGCGGCATAACCCCTTGTATCATTGAGGTTTTAATCTTTTCGTGCAGTCGCAAAGGGCAGGGCATTCGTTACTTAGCAAACTAACCAATAAGGCTTAAGCGGGATTTTCAGCAGAATCGTCTGAACGTAAATGAATTGTTGTAGCGCGGCGAAGTGTGATCTGGATCAAACAAATTTATACATTTTAACCTGCCGTTTACCAGAAAAGGCTGAAGGTTCTGCCGGTCTGCCGTTACCTTAAGACCCGAGAGCGAGCAGTTCTCACATTTGCTTGTTGCCAGCCGTACTGAACGACGGCCAGTTGCAACCCCCGTGCCCACAGTCCGATGTGGGCTTTTTTTTGCCTTTACTTTCCCTTCACTTCTCCGACATAACCAATAGATAAAGCATATAACTTTACTTCGGTTTACTTGCTGCTCTTATAATTCATGGTAATAATAAAACCAGTTTTACTAAGCCTTCAGGCCAATCAAAAGGAGTGATGATGAAGACTTTAAAAGTAGCAGCAGCAGCCGTATTACTGGGCACTTTCTCGTTTGGCGCGATGGCCGCGCAGGAAATTACCCGCGAGCAGGCAAAGGAATACGAGAAAATAGGCCGGGTGGATACGTCGGGTGTGACGTCCTCACCGATGGATGCGAAAGCGGAACTTTCGCGTCTGGCTGATGAAAAGGGCGGTAATTATTATGTGGTTATCGCCGCGGATGAAGCAAACCGCGTCAATGCCACGGCGGAGGTTTACAAGTAAGCTTCGCCCTGCAAACTCACCTTCAACCGGAATATACCCCTGCTTTTTAGCGTATGTTTCCGGTTGATTTGCATCTTTTACACGTCTGACCCCGCCCGTTTTCTTCCCGCAAAACTGTGATCCCTTTCATACTCCTGACTTCTATGTCTATACAACTATACATTCTGTGACTTAACTCAATTAACGGCTTATTTTTAGCCACCCAATTGAGGGATTTCAGATGATTAAACTTGGCAGCAAAATTCACGATCTGGGCAAGGCCCTGATGACGCCTATCTCGGTGATTGCCGCCGCCGGGATCTTCTTAGGGCTGGCGGCCGCGTTACAGAATCCGGCGGTGACCGGCGAAGCCTTTACCCAGATGAAAATCTTGCAGCTGGTGATCGGGTTTATCCGTCAGGTTTCCGGCGCATTGTTCGCCAATCTTCCGCTGTTTTTTGCCGTTGCCACCGCGATGGGTCTGGCCAATGCAGAAAAGGCCACAGCGGCCTTTTCCGCAGTGATCGGCTTTGTCGGGCTGCACGTCGGGGTGAATTACAGTTTGCTGGCGCAGGGGATTTCACCGGACACCATTACCGTTGCGAAGCTCACCGCAAAAGGCATGACCGAAAGTAACGCGATGATTTACGCTGCCGAATTCACCAATACGCTGGGGATTTTCACCTACAACATGAGCGTGCTGGGCGGTGTGCTGGTCGGGCTTATCACCATGTGGCTGCATAACCGGTTTTATACGATTGTGTTGCCGACCGCGATTGCCTTCTTCGGCGGGCGTCGTTTCGTGCCGATTATCACCATCCTCGTGCTGCCGGTTGTCGGTGTCATTATGTCGCTGATCTGGCCGACGATTGCGCTGGGTATTCAGTGGGTTGGCGAACTGATTGGCCGTACGGGAGAAATCGGGACGTTCATTTATGCAACGTCGGAACGTCTGCTGATCCCGACGGGTTTGCATCATATCATCAACGAAACCGTGCGTTTCACGCCGATTGGCGGGGTGACAACGGTGGATAACCAGAGCATTGTCGGCGCGCTGAATATCTTTAATGCCGCGCTGGCGAATCCGGGGATGATTCCGGATGCCGTCACGCAGCAGGCGACGCGCTTCCTGGCGCAGGGGAAAATTCCGGTCATGATGTTTGGCTTACCGGCGGCCGCGCTGGCGATGTATCACTGCGCGCGCCCCGAACATAAAGGCCGTGTGAAAGCGCTGATGCTGGCGGGCGGGCTGGCGTCATTTACCACCGGGATCACCGAGCCGCTCGAGTTCTGCTTTATCTTCGTCTCGCCGGTGCTGTATATCCTGCATGCGGTGCTGACCGGGCTTTCGTTCGTGCTGATGCAGATGTTGCATGTGATGATCGGTAACGTGCAGGGCGGGGCGATCGACTTCCTGATTTTCGGCGTACTGGGCGGCAGCAAAACGCACTGGTGGTATCCGCTGATCCTCGGGATCATCTATGCGCCGGTTTATTACTTCAGTTTCCGCTGGGTTATTTTGCGCATGAAGGTGAAAACGCCGGGGCGTGAAGATGAAAATGATGCCGAAGAACGTGCAAAACCGGCGCAGGGAACCGGCGAGAAAACCAAAAATATCATTATCGGTCTGGGAGGCGAGGGAAATATTACCGCCGTCGACTGCTGCTTTACCCGTTTGCGGGTGAAGGTCAAAGATATGGCTCAGGTGCAGGACGGCACGTTAATGAAAACCGGTGCGGCAGGCGTGAAACGGATCACCGAAACGGATGTTCACGTGATTTATGGCCCGCAGGTTGAACAGGTGGCAAATCTGGTGAAGGCGGAGTTGTCAGGCATAGCCTGATGGCCGCTAGCTTTTAACTTTGGCATGGACGCTGAAGCTGTAGTTTTTCTGGTTGTAGTAGACGTCGGAAACCTCAAACAGCGTGCCGTCGGTAAACGACACCACGGCGTGCGAATGCAGCACCGGCTGATCGCGCGACAGATTCAGTGCAAGGCGGATTTCATTGGAAGGCAGTTCGGCGGAAATCAGTTTTGTGCTGCCCGCAGGCTGAAAACCTTTGGATCGCAGATAGGCGTATTTCGACGATGTCATCGCCGCGCGGCTGATATCCGGCAGGTTATCGGCGCGCATCCAGCATTGTTCATACACGAACGGCTCATCGCCCAGCAACCGCAGGCGGATCATGAAATAGACGTCCGTTCCCGCCGGGATATTCAGCTCGCGGGCAATTTCGTCGCTGGCGGGCGTCCGGCGAAATTCCAGAACCTGATTTTCGATGCGCTGATTATTTTCCTGCGCGACTTCGCTGGCGGTCAGATGGCGGTCGAGCGGCAGGACGATTTTCTGTTGTTCGCCGGGTTCAACGACGAAGGTGCCGCGTCCGCGAAAACGCGCCACACGTCCCTGGCGCACCAGATAATCCACCGCCTTGCGCGCGGTCATGCGGGATACGCCGTAGATCTCACATAATGCGGCTTCCGTCGGGATGGGGTCACCGGGTTTGATCTCGCCCGCGCTGATTTTCTCGGTCAGTTGTTGTTCGATTTGCAGGTAAAGCGGTGTGAACGAGTTTTTATCTATTTTCATCAGACCTGAACCTCCGGATTTAAAGAAAGTCACTTAAGGATAATTGTATAGTCAGGTATACATTTGAACCAACCAGACTGTTGATTTTCTGCGCGAAATGGGTTTCAGCACACAAAAAAGAAAGGTTGCTGACATCAGCAACCTTTCTGTATTTCGAAACCACAGGACGGTGGTGTCAGGTTTTATTCAGGCAAAATCGCCGAAGTGGTGAATCCGCACGGGCCGTTTTCCTGATTTTTGAACTTCCAGCAATGCTGATGATATTTCGCCACCGTGCTGCGGTGCGCGACGCTGATTACCGAGGTTTCCGGCAGTTCGCTCAGCAGCAGCGAATAAACCCGGTGTTCAGTTTCTTCATCCATTGCGCTGGTCGCTTCATCGAGGAACAGCGTGTCCGGTTTGATCAGCAAAGCACGGGCAAACGAGAGACGCTGCTGTTCACCCGGCGACAGACGCTGGCTCCAGTTGGCGTAGTCATCCAGCACTTCAGTTTTCGCCAGATGCGGCAGACGGCATTGTTCCAGCACCCGCTGCAACTGCTCGTCGGTGTAATCGCGGTCAGTGTCCGGATAACTCAGCGCATCACGCAACGTCCCGATCGGGATGTAACTGCGCTGTGGCAGGAACAGATAGCGCTTACCTTCGGCCAGCGAAACATTGCCTGCGCCGTAAGGCCAGATACCGGCAATCGCGCGCAGCAATGTGGATTTACCACAACCTGAAGGCCCGGCAACCAGCACACGTTCGCCCGGTTTCATGGCCGCCGAAACGTTGCAGAACAGCGGGCTGCCGTCCGGCAGATTCAGCGTCAGGTTATCAAGTTTCAGCGCATGTTCTGCGTTTTGCCCCACTTTAATGCCGCGCGGCTGAGCGTTAACCTGATCAATAGCGGCATTGAAACCGGCCAGACGGTTCACGGTGGCTTTCCAGCTTGCCAGATTATCAAACGCATTGATAAACCAGGATAATGCGTCCTGAACCTGACCAAATGCTGAGGAAATCTGCATCAGTGCGCCGAGCTGGATTGCACCGGAGAAATAGCGCGGAGAGGCCACCAGAATCGGGAAAATATTGGCAAACTGCGCGTAGAAGTTGGTGGCAATATTCAGGCGACGGGTGACGCGCATGATTGACCACCAGTTGGTTTTGATGGAATCAAATTTGCCGGTCAGCTGGTCGTGCTCATTCTTCTCGCCATGATACAACGCAATCGCATCGCTGTTTTCACGGATACGGATCAGCCCGAAACGGAAGTTCGCCTCGAACCATTCCTGATTAAAACCTAAACGAACTAACGGCTTACCGACCGACCAGATGATGGCAGAACCGACGGCAGCGTAAAGGATCGCGAACCACACCATATAACCGGGGATCGTAAATTCATGGGAAGCAATCGCAAAAGACAACGGCCCGCTGATAGACCATAAAATAAACACGAAGGAGAACAGTGTGACCACGCTCGACAACAGCCCGAGCACCAGAGAAAGCGTGCCGCTGGTCAGGGAATTCAGGTCATCGGAAATACGCTGATCGGGGTTATCGACCTGATGCTGATACTCCGTGTAATAATAGGCGTGATTGGTCAGCCACTTCTCCATATACTCTTCGGTCATCCAGCGTCGCCAGCTCATTTGCAGGCCCTGCGTCAGATAAACGCGATACACCGCAATGACAATAAACAGCAGCGCCAGCCAGGTAAATTTGAAGAGCTGGGCTTTGAAAACCGGATAGTTTCTGTTTTGCAGCGCGTCATAAAAAACGCGGTTCCATTCGTTGAATTGTACGCTGAGGTACACGCCGGCCAGCGAGAGGATGATAATCGTGGTTAACATGCCCCAGGCACGCCACTTTTCTTCTGAGCGCCAGTAAGGCTTAATTAGCTGCCAGACGGCGCCCCATTGCGCCGATTTCCCAGGTTTTTTAGTCATAATTGCCATTAGTCATCGATATGTTGTGAAGCCAATCATCCCAGAATGAGTGCCTCAGCGCGATAGAGCAATGAGCCACTTGTAAGGATGTTTTTCCAGCACGAAGCTCTGTAGACCACAAAAGTAGAAGGATGTTTGATGAAAGTCGCAGTGAATTTACTGCTGGTGGCAGGATGTTTTGCCAGTGTTGAGGCGTTTGCTCAGATTGATGAACCGGATATTGCGAACGATTGCGTAAAAGCGGGCATCTATGCGGCCGCCGGAAAAGTGGCGTACCAGCAAGGGGACATCGCCAAAGCGCGGGAAATTTTCCGTAATCAGGTGGCCTGGAGTGAGTTTTGCCACAAACCGCAGGACCAGATTGCGACGGCTTACAACAATATCGCGCTGACCTACATAAAGCAGGGAGATTACCTGAAAGCTAAAGCCTGGTTGATGCTGGCGCCTGCGGACAAAAAATCACAGTACAATCTGGGTCAGATCCAGCCAAAACTGGATGCCTTACCGCAGCCGGAATCTCCGGCGGGCGTTTACTGGCAATATGCCGGTTTCGGCAGCTGGAATCTGGTGGAAGTCAAAGCGGAAGAAGCGCAGTTCAAAATCGATTTTACCGGTATGTACATGGGGCAAATGTCGTTGTACTACGGCCCGAACACCGGCGATTTCTCCGTCGTGACGGCGGTGAAAGATAATTACGCGGTATATCACGAAGCCGACGACGCCTCTGCGGGCGGCGGCCAGTGCAGCGTGGATATGAAATTTGATGCCGCCAGCGTCATGCTGCACACCACCGGCGACTGCGGTTTCGGACAAAACGTCCGCGCTGAAGGGCAGTTTGTCAGGGTGACGCAGTAGGTTGTGGTGAGGATTTTCAGGTAATAAAAAACCCGCGTTATGCGGGTTTTAACGTCATGACCAGCCGGTGTAATCCGCTGGTGTCCACCGTTTGTTCTGCTATCCACAAGCTCCGGTTTGCCTGCAACTTCAGCCAGTACTCTGCTGAGCTTCCCAATACCGCTGCCAGCTTAACCGCCATTTCCGGCGTCACGGCCATTTTCCCTGTCACGATCCGCTGAGCCGTTGAAGGCGCAATGTGCAGAGCGCGGGCAAATTCACGCACGCTGACGTTCAGCTCATCCAGCGTTTCTGCAATCAGTTCACCGGGATGAGGTGGGTTATGCATGTTCATCAGTGATAATCCTCATAATTGACGATGTAAGCATTTCCATCGATAAATTCAAAGGTGATACGCCAGTTGCCCGAAACCGTAACTGCCCATTGTCCATATCGGGAACCTTGTAAGGCATGCAGTCCGTAGCCGGGGCGATCGATATCGCCGATAAACTCAGCCGCATGAAGAGTTGCCAGCCGGAGTCGTAGTTTTTTTGCATGTTCAGCGTTGATGCCTGAGGTCGAGCCGGACGTAAAAAAACGACCGAGCCCTTTGTGTTTGAAATCCTTAATCATCCGTTGCATCCTGCGTGTTGCGGCTTACGCAACAGTATAAAGAGTGTTGCGTGTGAAGCAACACCCTTTGTCAAAAATGAATAGTTTCAGGTGTACGACGCCAGATTTCCTGCGAGTCCTACGCCTGAGTTTCCGCCGGATAAGGGCCAAAGCGGTTATCTTCAGGATCGCTTTTGAAGAACATCAGGATCAGGTTAAAAATAGGGCAGAGGATCCACCAGCCGCTGTAACCGGCATCGTGATTACGGCGAACCATAACTGCCAGACCCGGTAAGAATGCGAATAAAGAGTAAATCGTCGAGATAATCCAATCATCGCCAAATAACAGGGCAAACAACGTTACGCCTAATGAAATAAGGCCATTAAAAAGGGTAAACCACCAGTACTCCCTTCTTTTCGCCCGGCCAGAAAATGTGGAGTAATTCTTTATTGCCTTGATATACCAATTCATAATATTCCTTTATATAAATTGAGGTGGGTAATCCCAGAATGAATAGGATTTTCCCTGTACCATTTTTGGGGAAGTGTAATGCCGTGCGGAGTCTAATACGGGGAAAGTGAGGCTTCAATTACTGATTAATGCGTTGTTATTGTTTAATAAAGAACGTTTTGGCTGTTTAGGAAAGGCGGATGGCTAACGTAATGATAAATAGTAAATAGAGTTCCTCTGTATTTTCTGAAAATAAAAAACGGCGATAAATAATATCGCCGTCAGATTTTATTCATTATTTAAGAAAGAGTATTTACTGCGGCCACTTCATTTCGCCTTTCAATACTTTTGCACTCAGCTGTAATGAAGAATCGTCTTTCAGTTGCGGATAATGTTTTTTCATCGCAGCGACCAGCGCGGCGGAATCTTTAGCTTTTGGCAGTTCTTTTTCCAGCGTCAGCAGATAGTTGCGGGTGAATTTCACGGCTTCCAGCGTCTGAGAAGCGCCTGG
Source organism: Rahnella sp. PD12R (assembly GCF_019200965.1). Taxonomy (NCBI): domain Bacteria; kingdom Pseudomonadati; phylum Pseudomonadota; class Gammaproteobacteria; order Enterobacterales; family Yersiniaceae; genus Rahnella; species Rahnella sp. PD12R. The sequence continues at coordinate 89,268 of NZ_JAHTMS010000013.1, forward strand.
CAGGAAATGTCCCGGCACCACAACGGACGGTTTCAGCCCGGCGATTTCATCCAGCGCTTCGACCCACTGTTTGCGCGATGTCGTGGTTTGCGTATCGGCAGTCCAGACATGCATGTTGTTGCCATTCACCAGCACACCGCCAACGACGGCTTTCAGCGACGGGATCCACACGAAAGTGCGTTCCGCATCCACGCCCTGAATTTCAAACTTGTGGCCTTCCAGCTCGAAAGATGAGCCTTTCAGTGGAGCCGGAACGACGACCGATTTCGGCGCGTTGTCTTTCAGCTGCGGGCCCCAGAAAGCGACTTTGCCGTCTTTGGTGGCGTTGATCTGATCGACCGTTGACTGTGTGGCGATAATTTTAGCCTCCGGGAAAGCCGCGTGGATCACGTCCAGACCAAAGTAAAAATCCGGATCCGACTGGCTGATGTACACGGTGGTCAGCTTTTTGCCGGTTGCTTTGATCATCTCCACCAGTTTCTGCGCGTCATTGCGCTGGAACTGTGCGTCGATCAGCACCGCGTCTTTTTCACCGGTAATAATTTCGGAAGACACCGGAAATACGCTTTTTTCACCGGGGTTATAAACGTCCATTTTCAGCGCGGTGGCGGCATGAGCGGACAGGCTGCTGCCCAGCAGGGCGGCAATCAGGGTCAGGGGTTTCAGGGACAGGCGCATAGCATTTCCTCAGAGAGCAAAAATAATCACGTTCAGTAAGCATCTACTGTACGTTGCATATTCCGCGGGAAAAACCGGATAATGCGCAACTGTTTGTTGCATAAACCGGACGAATCATGGACAGAATTACCGCTGCACAAGTCTTTGTTGCCATCGTGGAACGCGGAAGCATGATCAATGCCGCCGAGTCGCTGAATATGTCGCGGGCGATGGTGACACGTTATTTGTCGGAGATGGAAAAGTGGTCGGGCGCGCGCCTGCTGCACCGTTCCACCCGCAAGCTCAGCCTGACCGATGCCGGTGAAAACACGCTGGCGCGGTGCCGGAAAATGTTATCGGTCGCGGCGGAAATGGGCAGCGTGGCCGATACCGGCAGTGAAGCGCTGCGCGGTTTACTGCGCCTGAGTTGTTCGCAATCTTTCGGGCAGGGCGCGGTGGTGATTGCCGTCAGCGAGTTTTTGCGGCGTCATCCGCAGGTGAGCATTGATCTCCAGCTGGAAAGCCGGGCCATCAATCTGGTGGAAGACCGTATCGATCTGGCGCTGCGCATCACCAATGATCTGGATCCGAACCTGATTGCCCGGCCACTGGCGATGTGTCCGTCGGTGGTGTGCGCCTCTCCGGCGTATCTTGCCGCGCAGGGAACGCCGCTGCATCCGCAGGATCTGAGCGTCCACAACTGCCTGACGTACACCTATTTTGGCAAAAGCCTGTGGCAGTTTGAGCATCAGGGCGAAAAAGTGACGGTGCCGGTAAGCGGTAATCTGAGCGCCAATGAATCGCTGGTGTTGCTCACCGGCGCGGTGGAAGGCGCGGGGATTGTCATGCAGCCTTATTACTCGGCGGCGCCGCTGATTGCCCGCGGGCAACTGGTTTCCCTGCTGGAAGGCTGGCAGCCGCAGGAAATGGGGATTTACGCGATTTACGCGTCACGGCGGCAGATGCCTGCGGCGCTGCGTGCTTTGCTCGATTTCCTGGTGGAATGGTTCAAAGGGCATCCGCGCTGGCTGTCCCTGACGGATGAAAAGCGCTGAGCCGCTGCGCAAGGCGCTGACTGGAATCGGTTCCTTTTCCGCTTTTATCGCAATTTATGCAATGTATTGTTATGTAAAGATTAATCTGGATATTGAACGTTTTGCAGGCAGTCAGGGCACAGACTGCGTCTGGTCAAAAGTGTGATCAACGTGGTATTTAAGCCAATCCGGTGGAATACCGGAGCCATTAAACATAACTAAAATATCCGGAGTTTTTATGCCTGTCGCACTCCTGGCACTGGCGCTAAGCGCATTTGCCATCGGTACCACCGAATTCGTCATTATGGGGCTGTTGCCCAATGTGGCGGGTGATCTGAATGTCAGCATTCCTTCCGCAGGCTGGTTAATCAGCGGCTATGCGCTGGGCGTGGCTATCGGCGCGCCAATCATGGCCGTGCTGACCGCCAAACTGCCGCGCAAGAAAACCCTGCTGCTGCTGATGAGCATCTTTATTATCGGCAACGTGATGTGTGCGTTGTCCTACAGCTACGGCTTCCTGATGCTGGCGCGCGTGATCACCGCACTGTGCCACGGCGCATTCTTCGGGATTGGCGCGGTCGTGGCGGCCAGTCTGGTGGCACCGAACCGCCGTGCTTCTGCGGTGGCGCTGATGTTTACCGGCCTGACGCTGGCAAACGTGCTGGGTGTTCCGCTGGGCACCGCGCTGGGGCAGGCTTTTGGCTGGCGTTCAACTTTCTGGGTTGTGGCCGTCATCGGCGTGGCGTCGCTGTTTGCGCTGTATAAAAAGCTGCCGGATAAGAAAGAAGAAGAACCGACGGATCTGCGTAAAGAAATCCGTGCGCTGGGCAGCCTGGGTTTGTGGCTGTCGCTGTCGATTACTATCTTCTTTTCTGCGGCGATGTTCGCACTGTTCACCTATATCGCGCCAATCCTGACCGAAATCACCGGCGTTTCTGAGCACGGCGTCAGCTGGACGCTGCTGCTGATTGGCCTCGGCCTGACCATCGGTAACGTGGTTGGCGGGCGTCTGGCGGACTGGCGTCTGGGCGTTTCCCTGACCATGACTTTCCTGCTGATCGCCGTGTTTTCCGTGCTGTTCAGCTTCACCAGCGTGCATCTGGTGGCCGCGGAAATCACGCTGTTCATCTGGGCGATGGTGAACTTCGCCGCCGTTCCGGCCTTGCAGGTGAATGTGGTGACGTATGGCAAACACGCGCCCAATCTGGTGTCGACGCTCAATATTGCAGCCTTCAACGTGGGTAATGCGCTGGGTGCCTGGGTGGGCGGCGTGGTGATTGAACGCGGGCTGGGCCTGAGCGTTGTCCCGCTGGCGGCGGGCGGTTTGGGCGCTGTCGGCTTTGTGCTTTGCGTGATCACTTTCCGACGGGCGGCGAAAAAGGCTGAGAAAGCCGTCGCGTAACCTGTAAGAAATGTGTTGAAAGAGCCACGCGGAATGATTTCTGCGTGGCCTTTTTTTTGCTTTTTTCTGAGGTGACGTGATCAGAAGCGGATTTCGCCGCCCGCGATATACGTCCGGCCGCGCGCTGTGTTAACCGACGTGCCCGGGTCATTCTGGCCGTACATAGAATTCAGTTTATTCAGGGCTTCTGAATAATCTTTATCCATCAGGTTCTGCACGGTGAATTTCAGCATCACGTTACGGTTGATTTCGTAAGTGCTGTAGAGATCGACAATCGTCGGGATCTTCGGCATATCTTCGTTTTCCAGCGCGCCGGTTTGTTCGTTGAAGTTCTGATCCGGTGAGGTGCGGCGGGTTTTCCCCGTGTATTTCACCAGCGAGCCTACGGTCAGGGATTCATCGAGGAAACGCACGCCGGTATCCACCGTGAAATACATCTGCGGCAGCTCGTTAATATTGCCGACGCCAAAGGAACCGGTAGCGATCGACGTCGGCTGATTGGTGTGTTCCTTGCTGAACGAAAGTTTTGCGAAGGCGCGTCCTGCATCATATTCCGCTTCAATCTCGACGCCGTGTGTGCGCACCGGCGACAGGGAATTCACGTAGATATACATGTTGTCGGAATACTCATCGCTGGCATCTTCCCAGTCGTTTTGAATATTTTCGCCAATGCTGCATTTGCGGCCATTACGGCACACCATAAAGGATTCGCTGTAGATGTAATTCTTGATTCTGCTGGTGTAATACAGGGCTTTCAGGCGGAAAGCATCCTCTTCAAACAACAGGTTACCGGCGGTGGAGTTGAAACCAATCTGGTAGGTTTCAGCCCGTTCGCCTTTCAGGAACGGGTTCATGGACGCGCCGCCTGAGTTGGAGAAAAACACTTCCTGAACGTTCGGCCCGCGCATGGATTTGCTGTAGCTGACAAACGGCTGGAACCATGGCCGGACTTCCGCCGACAACATGACCGACGGGTTAAATCCGTCTTCGGTTAAATGAATATCCTGGCCACCCTGCGGGAAACAGGCAACGCGCGGATCGCACGCCGGTTTGTATCCGCTGAGATCGTAATAGCTGTAATTCAGGTCAAAGTTGGCCTGCCAGATGCCTTTTTTCAGCTCCAGCCCGGTATACAGGCTGTAAACATCCTGTTTGCCGGAAGGCTGGAAAGTGTTGTTCTCGATGGACTGTTCTGCCGCATCCGGGTTATCCGGATCCCAGGCGTTGCTGTTGATGTTTTTATCGTACTTATTTCGCATCAGCTTACTGCCATAACTCCACGCTAAATCCACGTCAGCGAGCGTAAAGCGCGAGGTGTTATTAATATCGAGAGCGTCGGACTGATTGCTGGCATCGGTATTATAAAAAGTATAAAGCGTGTCCTCGTTATACTTTTGATTTCCGCGGCTGGTGCTCAGCATCAGATTAAAATCCACCAGCTCAGAGAAGGGCGTGAAATGATATTTCATAGAGAAGTCATCGCTGCGGATATCACGCTGGGTAAATTTATTCCCGTAATGCCGCCCGGATAATTCAATAGAGTTAAATTCATCCGGTTTAATATCCACTTTCACTAACTGGGATTTCGGATTCTGGCGGTAACTCTTTTCGTAGCCGAAATCGCTGCTGTTCTGACCGTCGCCATTTTTGAAATCAGCATCGATAGAACTGCCGCTGATGGCCGCCATAATGCCAAAACTGCCGGTGTCGGTGAAGGCGTCTGTTTTGCCCGCCACCGCCACCATGCCGCTTTCGCCGATGCCGTTATTCCCGGCGGAAAAGCGGGTGCGGATCCCGAACGGATTACCGGAAAAAATCACGTCATCCACGCCGATAGTGCGCAGGTTGGCGCTACCCGCGAGGGCGTTAACCCCGGCTGAACCAGCGCTGGAGCCGCGCGAGACATCAATGCCGACCAGGAAATTCGGGTCGATCAGTGCGCCCGCCGCGCTGCTCGTCGAGCCGTGGGAAATCCCGCCCGGTACTGAGGATCCGTAGAAGTTTTGGGTGACGCCGTCGATCATGGTGTTGACGCGGCCAAAGCCGGACATTCCGCGAATATTGACGTCTACCGTGCCCTGGCTCGGGTCAATCTGCGTGAAGGTGCCGGGTATGCCGCGCAACACGGAATCGGTCGATTGCAGGTTGGTGTTTTCGCCGCGCGAGCTGAACGCGCCGGGCTTTGCCATCGCTTCATGTTCACTGTTTACTTTTGCCGCAGAAACTTTCAGCGGGCTGAAGGCGACGGTTTCTTTATTACTTTCTGAATCTGTGGTGTCAGCGAATGCCAGCGGTGCGGCCAGCGTTAAACCGGCACTTAATATGCCGGTGAAAAGTGTATTTTTCATATTCCCTCGAGGAGCGATATTTTCTAATTGTTATTGCCCTGCATTGCGTTCCGTAAATTAAAAACGGGGACTGCGATTATTATTATTTTTGTCCATCTCAAGGATGAAACTGTATTCCTGCGCCGTATTTTTCAGGCGGTTCAGGCGGCCTGATTTCCCGCCGTGCCCGGCAGCCATTTCGGTGGACAGTAAGATCAGGGAATTCCCCTGATTCATGGCGCGTAATCTGGCGACCCATTTCGCCGGTTCCCAGTAGGGCACTTGTGAGTCGTACAATCCGGCCGTCACAAACAGATTCGGGTAAGCGGCTGGTCGCACATTGTCGTAAGGGCTGTAGGATTTGATGGTCCGATAGGCGGCGGGCTGCGCCGGATTTCCCCACTCTTCGTACTCGCCTTCGGTGAGCGGTAACGTCGGATCAGACATGGTGGTCAGCACATCCACGAAAGGCACCTGCGCCACGACCGCGTGAAACAGCGCCGGTGCCTGATTGATAACCGCGCCCACCAGCAGGCCGCCCGCGCTGCCGCCCTGAGCATATAAATGCCCCGGCTGGCCGAAACCTTTCTCCGCCAGCGCCTGCGTGGCATCAATAAAGTCATTGAAGGTATTCGGTTTTTTGTCGAGTTTCCCTTGCTGATACCACTGCTGGCCCAGCTCGCCGCCGCCGCGAACGTGGATCAGCGCGAACACAAAACCGCGGTCCAGCAAACTGATGCGGCTGGCGCTGAACGCCGGATCCATGCTCATGCCGTACGCGCCGTAGCCGTACGCCAGCAGCGGATTCCGGCCTTTCTTAAACAGCGATTTGCGATACACCAGCGAAACCGGCACCTGCACGCCGTCGCGCGCGGTAATCATCAGCCGCTGACTGGCGTAATTGGCCGGATCCACGCCTTCGACCGGCTTTTGCTGCAACAGCGTGCGGGTACCGGTCGCCATGTCCCATTCATAAATCGTGGTTGGCGTGGTCATCGAGGAATAGCCGTAACGCAGTTTGTCGGTTTCCGGGCTGGGGTTGGAACCCAGCCACGCCATGTAACTTTCTTCATCGAACGGCACGGTTCGCGTTTTGTGATCTTCCCGGCCAATCTGTTCCAGCTGCACGCGTCCCTGACTGCGAACCTGCAACACCAGATGGCGGCGGAACAGCGCGAAGTTTTCCAGATCACGATTATCGTCTGGCGCGATCAGCGTTTGCCACTGACCTGTGATGTCAGTTGTCTGATACAGACCGAAATGCGGGCTGTGCAGGTTGGAGCGGATGTAGAACTGGCCGCGGTAATGATCCAGATAATATTCAACGCCCGCACGACGTGGCGCGAAGCGCTGCGGAACCGCCAGCGGACTGGCGGCCGGGATCAGATGAACTTCAGACGACGTACTGCCGCTGCTGAGAATAATCAGGAACTCACCGGACGCCGAACGGGAAAGGCCGAGGTAAAATCCGCCATCTTTCTCTTCGTAAACCCGCGCGTCCTGCGCCACCGGTGTGCCGATTTTGTGGCGATAAACCTGATACGGCATCAGCGTTTGCGGGTGATTACGGATGTAAAACAGATAATTTCCGTCGGCGGACCACGCCATACTTCCCGAGGTATTGTGCAGTACGTCGTTTTGCCAGCGGCCGGTGTTGAGATTGCGCAGGCTGACGACAAACTGGCGACGCCCCTGCGTATCTTCGGCAATAGCCATTTGCTGATTATCCTGACTGATTTCCAGCCCGCCAAACTGATAAAACTTTTTGCCCGCCGCACGCTGGCTGGCATCGGCCAGCGTCTGCCAGACGGTATTTCCGCCAACCGGCTGACGCAGATATTGTGCGTAATCCTGGCCCGGCAAATAGCGCTGCCGATAGCGATAACCGCGTAATTCGTAGGGCACGGATTCGGTGTGTTCGCCCTGACGCACGCGCATTTCCTGATACAGCGTGTTGGTCAAATCTGACCAGCGCGACATCACCTGCGCGCTGTACTGGTTCTCCGCACGCAGATAATTCAGGACCTTAGGATCCTGCCGGGAATCGTCGCGCAGCCAGTAATAATTGTCCGTCCGGCGCTCGGTTGCACTGCTCAAAATATGCGGATGTTTTTCAGCGACCGGCGGCTGGAATTCAGCGGTTGCCGTCGCGCAGAAAAAGAGAGTCCCCGCCAGTAACAGCGTAATAAAACGTGAAAAAGTCATAGTGGCCCGATCATATTGAAAACAATAAATATTCCCTGAAAAACTCAGGAATAAAGGTATTAACCGTTTGGTTTTACGACTTCCGGCTGCCGCCGTCGCTGAGCGTGAATTCCAGCGGCATACTGACCGGTACTTGTCCGGCTTTTAGCATATCGCCCGGCGGTGGCGGCAGCGGGCTGGCGCGTTGCAAAACAGCCAGCGCTTCGCGATCCATCGACATCGTGCCGGAAGATTTCAGCAGGCGGCTGCTGACAATTTCTCCCCGCGCATCCACGACAAACGCCACCTGCGCGACGCCCGTCCGGTGGCGCGCAATCGCATCCTGCGGATATTTTTTCAGGCGGTTGAGCTGCACCTTCACCCGGTTTTCCCATGTCACTTTCGCGCTGGCGGACTGCGTGGAATCGCTGTTCATCGGTGCGGCGATTTTGTCGGAAAGGCTTGCGGTTGCCGGTGGCGCGGCGGCACTGGCAGCGGAAGCGCGGGTTTGATCCTGCGAGCGCTCCTGCGTTTTCTGTACCGGTTTCGGGCGCTTTTGCTGTTCTTTCGGTTTCTTATGCTGCTGAACCAGTTTGATTTCCGCGCTTTCATCGACCGGCGGCGTGATGTTTTTTTGTTGCTGTTGCACGGCTTCCTGCTGGCTGGACGCAGCCGAATCCACCGCCTGCACAATGCCTACCGGCAGCGGTTTAGTCAGTTGGGTATTTTCGATATCAGCGGAGAACGTCAGCATGACGGCGGGCGGCGGCAGCTCGACAGGTGACGGTACGGGCGCGGACCACAGGAAAAATGCGGCCAGTGCGACGTGAATCGTCACTGATAAGAGAAGCCCGAGGCTCCGGCGCTGAGGACGGAAGATAAACGCCGCAGCAGCCGGAGATCCGGAAGGAGAGTAAGTCGCCATTTAGTCCATTAAAATGATAATGAGATTCAATATTATTTGGTAATAGTAATCATTTGTAATGGGTCTTAACAAGAAACTTTCGATTCCTCCACAATTTAATTTCAGTAGGCACAATGAGTTAGTGGTTATCAGGGCGCGGATTTCGCCGTCGCGGCTGCCGTCGTCCAGACAAAATCGGCCTGTGATTTATCAATCACCACGCCTTTTTCGGCCAGTATCAGAACGGCGACAGTCGCCTGAGGATCCAAATCCTGAATATGCACCGGCACACCAATACTTTTTCCGGCGTGATAGCCCCCGGCAATCAGCAATGCGGGCGCAGGCGCGGCCAGCAGACGCTCAGCCATGCGGCGGTCGCGTTGTTGCTGAATGGCGAGCATCGCGTGTAACTGCTTTGCATCGATATTTTGCTGATGAGAAGTGCGGATGGTGTCGCTGATGGCATCGCGAACCCGCGGATCTGCCGCGTGAACGCCCGCCGGGAAGACGGGTTTTTCGTAAAATGCCATGATTTCACTGCGATCCAGATTGGCGGAAAGCAGCGGATACGGCGCTTTCATCGCGGTCATCACCACATCGCCGTACATCGACCAGTCCCAGCTTTTCTGCCAGTTAATCAGCTCTGCAACCCGGGCAGGCCGCGCTTGCGCGCCGGTTTGCAGCCAGGCTTTTACCTGATCGACTTTCGGCTGCTGATCCGGCGTCAGCATTTCCATCAGCACGCTGCCTTGCGGGCGGATCTCCGGCAGGCGCTGAACCAGCCAGTTTTCAATCTGATGATGCGCGGGATTGTCATGTTTTTCGCCGACGATGACCCTTGGCGCGGCGGCAAGCTGGCGGAGCAGCTGATCCGGTGTCAGCGTTTTTCCGGTGCGCAAATCCTGAATCTGGCCTGAAGGCGCTGTGGCGGGAACGGCGGTATTGTGCGGTGCGGTCGAGCAGGCAGTCAGTGCAAGCGTGGCCAGAAGTAACAGCTTTTTCATTGTGATCCTCATTTTCCATAGCGGGACAGTGCCCGCATGTTATGGATAATGATTATCATTTACAAGATCAGCCGCCGACGACCACCTCGAGGCGTTCTGCGAACCGTTGTGCCTGCTGATGACAATGTTCGGTAAACGTCGTGACCAGCGCGGAAGCGGGGCGGTGCAGCGGTTTGATCAGGCTGACGGTAAACGGCACGGCGACGCTGAATTCGCAGATCACCACGCCGTGGTCGCGTTCGGCATAATCCAGCGCCGTCAGCGGATTGACCACTGACACGCCCGCACCTTCACGCACCATGCTGCACACAGAGGCGGCGCTGTGTGTTTCCATCACCAGCCGCCGGGTAACCTGCTGCTCGGCGAACAGCGTATCCAGTAACTGCCGGTAGCTGTCGGTAGCCGACAAACTGATAAAGTTCAGGCCGCTGAAATCCTGCGGTGTCAGGCACTTTTTCGCCGCCAGCGGATGACCTGCGGGCAGCACGCAAACTTCGTTGAGCGTCAGCAGCGTCTGACGTTCAGTACCGGCGGGCGTCTGGGTGTTTTCCGTCAGCCCCAGATCATGACGCTGCGCCGACAGCCACTCTTCCAGCAGCGGCGATTCCTGCGGCACGATGTTAAAACTGACGTCAGGATACTTGTCGAGAAACGGTTTACAGACCGCCGGTAGCAGCGACTGGCTGAAAACCGGCAGACAGGCGATCGACAACTGCGCCTGCTCAAACTGGCGGATCCCTTCCGCTGCGCTGATGATCCGGTCCAGCCCGTAATACGATCGCTGCACTTCTTCAAACAGCCGCAAACCCTGCACCGTCGGGTATAAACGCCCGCGCAGACGCTCAAATAACTGGAGATCCAGCAGCTTTTCACAGCGCGCCAGCTCGCGGCTAACCGTTGGCTGTGAAGTATTGAGCAGTGCGGCGGCTTCGGTCAGGTTGCCGGTGGTCATCACGGCATGAAAGATTTCGATGTGGCGCAGGGAGAGAGCGGGCATGAGTTTATCGCATTCCGGCAAGGCATTTAGCCATATCATAAATGAATAGACTGGCCTGAAATAGATATTTTATCACCGCTTCATCAGCCGTCATACTGAACGAAATATGACAGCCTTCATCTGACGGAAAATCTTATGCCACGCGCCCTGAACGATACGTCCACTGCACTTAACGCCGCGAATTTGCTGGCGCTTGTGCAACAATTTGGTTGCCCGGTCTGGGCGTATGACGCTGAAATCATTAAGCAACGTATTGCACAGTTACGTGAATTTGATGTGATCCGCTTTGCGCAAAAAGCCTGTTCGAATATTCATATTCTGCGCCTGATGCGCGAGCTGGGCGTGAAGGTGGATTCGGTATCGCTGGGCGAAATAGAACGTGCGCTGGTGGCCGGTTTTATTCCGGGGCGTGAAAACAGTGAAATCGTGTTTACCGCCGATGTGCTGGATCAGCCGACGCTGGAACGCGTAACGGCGCTGGATATCCCGGTCAACGCCGGTTCCATTGATATGCTCAGCCAGATTGGTCAGCACAAAGCCGGGCATCCGGTGTGGCTGCGCGTGAATCCGGGCTTCGGCCACGGCCACAGCCAGAAAACCAATACCGGCGGTGAGAACAGCAAACACGGGATCTGGCATGCCGATTTACCGCAGGCGCTGGCTGAAATTGCCCGTTACGGTCTGAAACTGGTGGGCATTCATATGCACATTGGTTCCGGGGTGGATTACGGCCATCTTGAGCAGGTTTGTGATGCGATGGTTCGCCAGGTCATTGAAACCGGACAAGATATTGAAGCGATTTCAGCGGGCGGCGGGTTGTCGATTCCGTATCATTTTGACGAAGAATCTATCGATACCGGCCACTATTTTGGTCTGTGGAACCGTGCGCGTGAGCAAATTGCGGCACACCTCGGGCATGAAGTGAAACTGGAAATCGAACCGGGGCGTTTCCTGGTGGCGGAATCCGGCGTGCTGGTGGCGCAAATCCGCGCGGCGAAAAACATGGGCAGCCGCCATTTCGTGTTGTGCGACGCCGGGTTTAACGATCTGATGCGTCCTGCGATGTACGGCAGTTATCACCATATTTCACTGTTACCGGCAGATGGCCGCGATCTCAGCGGTCAGCCGCTGACGGAATCCGTGATTGCCGGGCCTTTGTGTGAATCCGGCGACGTATTTACCCAGCAGGCAGGCGGCGGCGTTGAAACCTTCCCGCTGCCACCGGTGCAGATCGGCGATTATCTGGTGTTCCATGATACCGGCGCATACGGTGCATCGATGTCTTCCAACTACAATACCCGTCCGCTGCTGCCGGAAGTGCTGTTCGAAAATGGCGTTCCGCGGTTGATTCGCCGCCGTCAGACGGTAGATGAACTGATTGCCTTAGAGTTATAATTTTTAGCATCTCCCCCTGCTAAGGGGGAGATGCCGGACTCACGCCTTCTCAAACATCTCTTTGCGCAGTAACACGATTTCTTCGGCCAGTTCGCGGCACAGCATGGCGGTCATCAGATGATCCTGCGAATGCACCATAATCAGATTTACCGGTATTTTCCCCACGCCTTCATCCAGCCCGATCAGCTGCGTCTGCACTTTGTGCGCGACGCGCGCCGCATCGTCTGAGGCTTTCAGCATGGCATCGGCCTGCCCCCATTCCTTTTTGCGGGCGTGCTGAATCGCCATCATCGCGTTAGAACGCGCTTCCCCGGCGTTGATCAATAACTCCATTACCGTTTGTTCCAGATCGAATTCCATCGACATCTCCAAAATTGGTATACCAGAAAGGGGTGAATTCATCATATTGGAATTCCAATATTCACATGTGAGAACGCTGTCACAGAAATTAATTCATATTCCGCTATTTTTTGGCATGCCACATTAAGACAACAATCACCAAAAGATGGACGGAATTTCTCTCAGAACCGGAATCTGACTTTATATTCGCACTCAACCTTTATCCTCTGATACGTCAAAAGGTCAATGCGAAACAAACACCTGTAAAGCAAAACACAATATTAAAAGAGGTGGTGTCATGTCACTGAAAGACCGTTTTATCGATTCTCTCGGGGGATTCGCGAATACTTTTAATAGCCTCAGATACATCATGGCTATTAAGGCTTCTTTTATCACGCTAATGCCGGTCATTATCGTGGGGGCATTCTCAGTTTTAATTTCAAATATGGTGATGGATCCGAAAAACGGATTAGCCCACTTTGAAATGTTCTCCTGGCTGGCGACGCTCAAACCGATTATGAGCAGTATTAACTATGCCACGCTGAGTTTCCTGACCATCGGCGCGGTATTTTTAATTGGAATTGAACTGGGCAAAATTAACGGCTCGCGTTCGTTATTTCCCGGCCTGCTGGCGGTGATTTGTTTTATTGCTGTCACGCCGACGACCGTCGATATGATGGTCAACGGCCAGATGCAGGAAGTGAAAGACGTGCTGGCGAAACAATTCTCCGACACCAAAAGCCTGTTCCTCGGCATGTTTATTGCCATTCTCTCGGTGGAAATATATTCCCGCCTGGAAAAGGTTAACGGCCTGCGCATTAAAATGCCCGAAAGCGTGCCGCCGAATGTTTCCGCGTCGTTCTCCGCACTGATCCCGGCGATTATTACCGTGGTTATCGTCGCCACATTCGGCTTCGTTTTCCATCGCGTGACCGGCATGTATTTGTACGACGCGGTGTATCAGGTGATCCAGCGCCCGCTGGAATCGGTGATGCAAAGCCTGCCGGGCATTCTGCTACTGATGTTTGTCGCGCAACTGTTCTGGGTCATTGGTATTCACGGCAATCAGATGATCAAACCCATCCGTGAGCCGCTGCTGCTGGGCGCGATCATGGTGAACATGACGGCGTTCGAGCAGGGACATGAAGTGCCGAACATCATCACCATGCCGTTCTGGGATGTGTACATGAGCATTGGCGGTTCCGGCTGCACCATCGGGCTTTTGCTGGCGGTCATGCTGGGAACGCGCCGTAAAGAAATGCGCGAAATCGCCAAATTATCGATGGGGCCGGGCTTCTTCAACATCAATGAACCGGTGATTTTCGGCATGCCGATCATGCTCAACCCTATTCTGGCGATCCCGTTCATCATCACGCCGCTCATCACCGGCACTATCGGGTATTTTGCGACCAGCCTGGGTTTTGCCGGACGCGCCGTGGTGATGGTGCCGTGGACCACGCCGCCGATCATCAACGCCTGGCTGTCTACCGCCGGTTCGATGGGCGCGGTGATTACCCAAATTGGCTGCATCGTGGTGGCGGTGCTGATTTATCTGCCGTTCGTCAAAGTGGCTTCGCGCCGCGCAGAACAGGCGCAGATTGATGCTATTGCGCAGCAGCAAAAACGCGCTGCGACGGCCTGAATTCGGGACAACGAGGAAAATTATGAGCAAGGTTTCAATCACCCTTCCTGACGGATTTATTCTCGGTGCGGCGGCTTCCGCGTGGCAAACCGAAGGCTGGAGTGGCAAAAAGGACGGGCAGGATTCGTATCTGGATCTCTGGTACAAAAATAACCGCCACGTCTGGCACAACGGCTACGGCCCGGCGAAAGCCACCGATTTCATCAACCGCTACAAGGAGGACGTGGCGCTGATGAAAGCCAGCGGGCTGAGCCATTACCGCACCTCGGTCAACTGGTCGCGATTTCTGACAGACTATGAGCTGGGCACCGTCGATGAAGAATATGCGGCGTACATCGGCAATCTGCTCGATGAGATGAAGCGCAACGGCATTGAGCCGATGCTGTGCCTCGAACATTACGAATTACCGGCGTATCTGCTTGAAAAATATGACGGCTGGAGTTCGAAAAAAGTCGTTGAGCTGTTTGTCCTGTACGCGGAAAAAGTGCTTGAGCGTTTCGCCGGAAAGGTCAGCCGCTGGTTCACTTTCAACGAGCCGGTAGTGGTGCAAACCCGCGTGTATCTGGACGCAATCCGCTGGCCGTTCGAGCAAAACACCGGTAAATGGATGCAGTGGAATCACCACAAAGTGCTGGCAACCGCCAGAGTCGTCGAGTTGTTTCACCGTAAAGGTTACGGTTCGCACGGCACGATGGGCGTGATTTTAAACCCGGAAGTGACGTACGCCCGTTCAGCGGCGGCGCACGATCAGAAGGCGGCGCATTTATACGATTTATTCTATAACCGCGTATTTTTAGACCCGATGATTAAAGGCGAATACCCGCAGGAATTGCTCGATTTGCTGCAAAAGCACGACGTGCAGTTTAATTATTCAGAGCAGGAACTGGCGGTTATCCGTAATAACACGGTGGACGAGGTGGGCATTAATTTGTATTACCCGCACCGTGTTAAAGCGCCGTCCCGCGAATGGAATAAAGAGACGCCATTCCATCCGGCGTTTTACTACGAACATTTTGAACTGCCGGGCCGACGGATGAATAAATCCCGTGGCTGGGAAATTTACCCGAAAATTGTTTATGACTTTGCAATGCGCATTAAAACGGAATACGGAAATGTTCCGTGGTTTATTGCTGAGAACGGAATGGGCATTGAAAATGAAGGCCAGTTCCGTGATGCCCGCAGCGAGGAAATTCAGGACGATTATCGTATTGAATTTATTGCCGAACATCTTTACTGGACATTAAAGGCGCGGGAAGACGGTGCAAATTGCCAGGGATATATGCTCTGGGCTTTTACCGATAACGTCTCGCCGATGAATGCTTTTAAAAACCGTTACGGGCTGATCGAGATTGATCTTGATAACAACCGTGATCGCCGTCAGAAGAAATCATCTCACTGGTTTAAATCGCTGAGTGAAAGTGGTGTGTTGTCTTTAACACTGGACGATGAAGATAAATAACCCGAGGAAATATTATGAAACGACTCGTTTTAGCTTGTTCGGCAGGGATGTCCACTTCCCTTGTGGTCACCAAAATGGAAAAAGAAGCCGCCGCCCGCGGGCTGGAATTTAAGATTTACGCCATCCCGGAAAATAATCTGCGCGACGAACTCGAGGCTTACGGACGCGATATTCAGGTCGTGCTGTTAGGGCCTCAGGTGCGGTTCAAACTGGCGGAAAATAAAAAGCTGACGGATGAACACAACATTCCTATCGCCGTGATCGACATGGTGGCGTATGGCACGCTAAATGGTGCCAAAGTGCTGGATCAGGCATTAAGTTTGATACACTGACCCATCAGCGTATGTCCATTGGCTCTGTCTTTGGAGCCAATTTGTCAGTCTTTGCATCAGGGTGAATGTGTGGATAAAGGTGTGGTTTCGCAGGACAGAAAGCAGTATCAGGAAATCGGGCACGACCTGCGCGAGCAAATCAAGCAGGGGCATTTCGCTGTGGGTTCCCGCCTGCCACCTGAACGAAATATGGCTGAAACCTACGGCGTCAGCCGGACTATCGTGCGCGAAGCCCTGCTGATGCTGGAACTCGAAGGCACGGTGGATATTCGCCAGGGCTCCGGCGTTTACGTGATCCGCATTCCGTCGCAGGAAGAGGGCGAAGACGAGCTGATGTATCAGGGGCAGATTGGCCCGTTTGAAATTTTACAGGCGCGGCAGTTGCTCGAAAGTAACATTGCCGCGTTTGCCGCCAAAATGGCGACCAAGGCAGATATCGAAAACCTGCGCCGCACGCTGGAGCAGGAACAAATCGCAATTGTCGCCAATGACGAAAGTGGCGATAACGACCGGCTTTTTCACCTGCTGATCGCCGGTGCCACGCAGAACCAGATGCTGCTCGATTCCGTGAAAAATATCTGGATGCATCGCGACTCCAGCCCGCTCTGGAAGCAATTACACAGCCACATCGCCACGCGCGGTTACCGGCTGAAATGGCTGGCTGATCATCAGAATATTTTGGCCGCACTGCGCCGCCGCGACGTGATGGGTTCGTATCAGGCCATGTGGCAGCACATGGAAAATGTGAAGAACACGCTGATGGAACTTTCTGACGTTGATGCGCCGGAGTTCGACGGTTATCTGTTTGAATCTGTGCCGATTTTTCAGGGGAAACTGGTCTGAGTATGAAGATCATCAATTTCAGCGAACGCCCGGAGTTTCAGGAAACCGTCACGGACTGGCTGTGGAAAGCGTTTGGCAGTGAAAACAGCCGGGCGTTTTTTGAAAGCGTCGTGCAAAGCAGCCTGCGCGGTGCGGATTTGCCACAAACCTTTATCGCGCTTGAAGGCGAAACGCTGGCGGGAACGGTCGGGTTATGGCGCTGCGATTTAATCAGCCGTCAGGATCTCACTCCGTGGCTGGCGGCGCTGTACGTTGATGAAGGTTTCAGGTCGCGCGGTTTAGGGCAGGAATTGCAGGCTTTCGTGCTGGAACACAGCCGCCGCAGCGGCTTTTCCGAACTCTATCTCTACGCTGAATTTGCCGGCTACTACGAACGGTTTGGCTGGAAATATATCGGCGATGCGCTGGATTACCCTGATAAACCCGTCCGCGTTTACCAGCAATTTCTTTAATTCCCCGGAGAACTCACCGAGTGACGGCGCACCAGCGTCGGGCTGAACATGTGAGTGGTTTCGGGCAACGGCTGGCCGTTTGCCAGCGCTAACGCCAGCTGCGCAGCCTGATTCGCCATCGCCACAACCGGATAACGCACCGTGGTCAGACGCGGGCGCAGATAGCGCGAAATCAGCACGTCATCAAACCCGATAAGAGAAATTTCCCCCGGCACATCAATGCTGTTATCGCTTAATACCGAAAGCGCACCGGCGGCCATCGGGTCGTTGTAGCAGGTCACGGCGGTAAAGCTTTTGCCTAATCCCAGTAAGTCCGCCATCGCTTTTTCGCCGCCGATTTCATCGGGTTCGGCGTAGGCAATCAGTTTGTCATCGACAGGAATATTGTGTTCGGTCAGCGCGTCAATGTAGCCCTGAAGACGGTCGCTGGCATCGGAAATGCCGTGGTTGGAACACAAAATGGCGATGCGCTGATGCCCGGCCTGAATCAGATGGCGGGTTGCGAGCCATGAACCGTAGCGGTCATCAAGCGCAATGCAGCGCTCCTCGAAACCGGGCAGCGTGCGGTTGATCAGCACCATGCCGGGAATTTGCTGCATCAGGCTGGTCAGTTCATCTTCCGGCAGCATTTTGGCGTGAACCACCAGCGCCGCGCAGCGGTGACGGATCAGTTGTTCGATGGCCTGACGCTCTTTTTCCACATTGTGATAACCGTTACCAATCAGCAGGAAATTGCCGGTCGCATACGCCACCTGTTCGACGGCTTTTACCATCGCGCCAAAAAAAGGATCGGACACGTCGGCCACAATCAGGCCCAGGGTTTCGGTAGCCTGTTGCGCCAGTGCGCGGGCGTTGGCATTCGGATGATATTGCAGATGCTGCATGGCGTTCTGAACGGCTTCCCGCGAGCTTTCACTGGCTTTCGGGGAATGATTTATCACGCGTGAAACGGTCGCAACCGATACGCCTGCCAGTTTTGCTACATCCTTAATCGTTGCCATAACACTTCCGCTATTCCGTGAGGGTAATCGTTTACACTGCCCAGTTTTGCGGAAAAGGCCGGTGGCTGCAAGGATGTCGATCGCAACTTTTCGATGCAAGACGCATGTAACGGGAAAAGAATGCCGTCTTTAACGGAAATCGCAGCCTGAAAGGGCCGAAATGGGTTTGATTAAGATGATTTGTTCTTTGAACTGAGAACGGCGCGAATGTTATTTTTAATGCTATTCACCCGCGCTGAGAAAAAGAAAAAATGTCGATAAAACGTTACCCGCAACTGGCTCACTGGGGCGCGTATACCGCCGTGGTGGAAGATGGCCGCCTGATCCGCTGTGAGCCTTATTCCGCCGATGCTGATCCTTCGCCTTTACTCGATTCGATTGCGCCGCTGGTATATTCGGAAAAACGTATCCGCAAACCGGCGGTGCGCCGTTCCTGGCTGCAAAAACGCGAAAACAGCGACCGCTCGCTGCGCGGGCGTGAAGATTTTGTCGAAGTGGACTGGGATCTGGCGCTGGATCTGGTGGCTGAAGAGAATAAACGCGTGCGCGACCGCTATGGCGCATCCGGGATTTTCAACGGTTCTTACGGCTGGTCTTCTGCGGGGCGTTTACACCATGCCCGTTCGCTGGTGCGCCGTTTTTATTTCACCGGCGGCGGTGGTGTGGATCAGCAGGGCAATTACAGCTGGGGCTCGGCGCAGTTTTTCCTGCCGTATGTGATTGGCACATTTACGCCACTGACCGGGCGCGTCACGTCGTGGCCGAGCGTGGTGGAACACGCGGAAATCCTGCTGGCCTTCGGCGGTCTGGCGCTGAAAAACGCACAAGTGGCGTCCGGCGGCGCGGTAGAACATACGCTGAAACCGGCGCTGGAACAGCTGGCGAAAAAAGGCACGCGGGTGATTAACATCAGCCCGATGCGCGATGACTGCCCGGCGTTTGTGAATGCCGAGTGGATCCCGATCCGCCCGAACACTGACGCGGCGCTGATGATGGCGATCGCCTATGAAATTCAGCGCAAAGACGCACAGGACGATGCGTTTCTGTCCAGCCACTGCGTGGGTTATCCGCAGCTTGCGGCGTATCTGCGCGGTGATACCGACGGCGTGGCGAAAACGCCGGAGTGGGCGAGCCATATTACCGGCGTTCCTGCTGAACGTATTGCGCGGCTGGCCGACGATCTGACGGGCGTCCGCAGCTTTATCACCTGTTCGTATTCCGTGCAGCGCGCGCATCGCGGCGAACAGCCGTACTGGATGATGATCGCCATTTCCGCCATGCTCGGGCAGGTCGGGTTGCCGGGCGGCGGTTTCTCGTTTGGTCACGGTTCGATGAACAGCGTCGGCAATCCGCGTTTTGACACGCCGGGGCCAGCCGTCAGCGCCGGGCCGAATCCTTCCGGTTTGTCGATTCCTGTGGCGCGCATCAGCGACATGCTGCTCAACCCCGGTCAGCCGTACGAATTCCAGGGCGAGACCCTGAATTATCCGGACATTCATCTGGTTCACTGGGCGGGCGGTAATCCGTTCCATCACCATCAGCAGCTCAACCGTCTGGTCGAAGGCTGGCAGAAACCGGACACCGTGATCGTGCAGGATAACGTCTGGACGCCCGCTGCGCAGATGGCCGACATCGTGCTGCCTGCGACCACCTCGCTTGAGCGCAATGATATCGGCGGTTCTTCGCGTGACCGTTTCGTGCTGGCGATGCATCAGGCCGTCGCGCCGCAGCACCAGGCGCGTAACGACTTTGATATTTTCGCCGATATTGCCGACCGTCTCGGTTACCGCGAACAGTTCACTCAGGGGCGTAACGAAGATCAGTGGCTGCGCCATATTTACCGTCAGTGCGGTGAAGCGCAGAAAGGCACCGGCGTGGAATGGCCGGACTTTGAAACGTTCTGGGAACGCGGTTTTGTTGAATTGCCGACGCCGGAAAAAGATTACGTGTTCTTTGAGGAGTTCCGCAAAAGCCCGCGTGCGAATCCGCTGGGTACACACAGTGGAAAAATCGAATTGTTCTCCGAAACCATCGCCGGATACGGTTACGAAGATTTCGCCCCGCACCCGGAATGGCAGCCGCCGGTGGAGTGGCTGGGCGCAGAAACGGCCAAAGAGTGGCCGCTGCATCTGATTTCCATCCAGCCGAAAGACCGGTTGCACAGCCAGCTCGATCAGTCGCCGCTGGCGCAGTCGAACAAAACGGCCGGGAAAGAAACGCTGTTTATGCACCCTGAAGACGCGGCCAGCCGCCAGCTGAACGACGGCGACCGGGTAAAAGTGCATAACGCGCGCGGCAGCTGTCTGGCCGGGGTTTCGTTCAATGACGGCATTACGCGCGGCGTGGTGCTGATGTCCACCGGTGCCTGGTTTGATCCGGGCTTTGGCGGCAAATGGCAGGAAACCGAGCAGGCGGGAAATCCGAACGTGCTGACGCTGGACATCGGCACGTCGCGTTTAACGCAAGGGCCGAATGCGATGAGTTGCCTGGTGGAAGTCTCACAATTCGCATTAAATGACTAAAATCGGGGCTATTTTCACCACTGGTTACACTTTGCGGAATTATGTTTCGATTGCGTGCTGGCTGAGGATCGTGCAAACCCGCTAAATTGAACGTCCCAGAGGTATTGATTGGTGAATCATCAACGTGCTCTGCATGTTGATACCGATTAAATTTGCACCAACCTACGCGGATGCGTAGGTTTTTTTTTTGCCTAAAACCTGACAACCTCATCAGGCTCCTCCTAAACTCTCATCTGACTGTCGTGATTCTTCCGCCGCTTATAGTATGCTGTTTCCCCAACCTTTTTCTTTCAAGATCAGGGATGACACATAAGGAGATGGCAAACATGTATAACTTTTTTTTCGCCGCGTTCAGGTGGCTGTTCCGCATAGCGTTCCGGGTGACGGTCACGCCGGCGAAATCCTCATTTAATTACCCGCGTTTACTGCTCACGCCCAACCATGTTTCTTTTATAGACGGCATGCTGCTGGTGCTTTTCCTGCCGGTCAAACCGGTGTTCGCAGTGTATTCCAACATTACTGATACCTGGTTTATGCGCTGGCTGAAGCCGTACGTGGACTTCATGCCGCTGGACCCGACCAAACCGATGGCGATTAAGCACCTGATCCGCGAAGTGGAGAAGGGGCGTCCGGTGGTGGTTTTCCCGGAAGGGCGTATTACGGTGACCGGTTCATTAATGAAAATTTACGACGGCGCGGCCTTTGTGGCGGCGAAGTCACAGGCCACGGTGATCCCGATCCGCATTGACGGCGCAGAATTTACGCCGTTTGGTCGCCTGTTCGGCAGTTTCAAAATCCGCTGGTTCCCGAAAGTGACGATCAACGTTTTGCCGCCGGTGACGATCGCGATGCCGGAAGCTGCGCGCTCCCGCGACCGCCGCGTGCTGGCCGGTGAGCAATTGCATAAAGTGATGATGCAGGCGCGCATGGAAACCCGCGAGCCGGAAACGTTGTATCAGGCGTTTCTATCGGCGCAAACCCGCTTTGGCCGCCGCAAACCCTGCATCGCCGATGTTTCTTTCAAGGAAGATTCTTATCAGGGCCTGCTGAAAAAATCTCTCGGCGTCAGCCGTATCCTGCAACGGTTTACCCGCGAAGGGGAACACGTCGGGATGCTGCTGCCGAATGCCACGATCATGGCGGCGGCGCTGTTTGGCGCGTCGATGCGCAACCGTATTCCGGCATTGCTCAATTACACTGCCGGTGCGAAAGGGTTGCAAAGCGCCATGAAAGCGGCGCAAATCAAAACGATCATTACGTCCCGCCAGTTCCTCGAAAAAGGCAAACTGACGCATCTGCCGGAAAATGTCCCGGAAGCCAACTGGGTGTATCTGGAAGATTTAAAAGATACCGTCACGTTACAGGACAAACTGTGGATCCTGCTCCATCTGATTTTCCCGCGTCGCGCGATGTTGCCGCAGCAGCCTGACGATGCCGCGCTGGTGCTGTTTACCTCCGGCTCCGAAGGCAATCCGAAAGGCGTGGTGCATTCCCATGCGAGCCTGCTGGCGAACGTCGAGCAAATCCGTACCGTGGCGGATTTCACCCCGCGCGACCGTTTCATGTCCTCCCTGCCGCTGTTCCATGCGTTCGGGCTGACCGTCGGCCTGTTAACGCCGATCATGACCGGCGCGCGCGTGTTCCTGTATCCGAGCCCGCTGCATTACCGCATCGTGCCGGAGCTGGTCTACGATCAGAACTGCAACGTGTTGTTCGGGACCTCCACCTTCCTCGGCAACTATGCCCGCTTTGCACATCCTTATGATTTTGCCCGATTGCGCTATGTCGTTGCTGGCGCGGAAAAACTGGCGGAAAGCACCAAGGAAATCTGGCAGAACAAATTCGGTATCCGCATTCTCGAAGGTTATGGCGTGACCGAATGCGCGCCGGTGGTGGCGATTAACGTGCCGATGGCCGCGAAAGTGAATACCGTCGGTCAGATTCTGCCGGGAATGGAATCACGTCTGATCAAAGTGCCGGGCATTGAAGAGGGCGGACGCCTGCAACTGCGTGGCCCGAACATCATGAAAGGCTATCTGCGCGTTGAAAATCCGGGCGTATTGGAAGCGCCGCAGGCCGAAAATGCCGACGGCGAAATGCAGGCAGGCTGGTATGACACCGGCGATATCGTCACGCTGGATGACAAAGGTTTCTGCGCCATTCGTGGCCGCGTGAAGCGTTTTGCCAAGCTGGCCGGTGAAATGGTGTCGCTGGAAAGCGTCGAGCAACTTGCCATCAAAGCTTCACCGGATAAACAACATGCAGCGACGTCCCGCAGCGACAGCAGCAAAGGCGAAGCATTGGTGCTGTTTACCACTGACCCGGAATTACGCCGTGATGCCCTGAGCAAAGCCGCCCGCGAGCTGGGGCTGCCGGAACTTGCGGTGCCGCGTGATATTCGCGTGGTTAAAGCCTTGCCGTTGCTGGGCAGCGGTAAACCTGATTTTGTCACCCTGCGCCAGATGGCAGAAAACCCGGAGAGTGAGGCATGAGCCAACCTTCTATGGCGGCAGCGCCGCTGATGTCGAAAAGCATGACGGCGGTGATCGTCGCGCAGTTTCTGTCTGCGTTTGGCGATAACGCGCTGCTGTTTGCTGCGCTTGCGCTGATCAAACAACAGCTGTATCCCGACTGGAGCCAGCCGGTTTTGCAGATGGCGTTTGTCGCGACCTATATCATTCTCGCGCCGTTCGTCGGGCAGTTCGCGGACAGCTTCTCGAAAGGCCGCGTGATGATGGTCGCCAACCTGCTCAAACTCGGCGGGGCGGCGGTGATTTGTGCCGGGCTGAACCCGTTCCTCGGCTATACGCTGGTAGGGATTGGCGCGGCGGCGTATTCACCGGCCAAATACGGCATCTTGGGTGAAATCGCCAGCGGCGAGCAGCTGGTCAAAGCCAACGGCATGATGGAAGCCTCAACCATTGCGGCGATCCTTCTCGGGTCGGTGGCAGGTGGCGCGCTGGCTGACTGGAGCATTCTGGCGGCGCTCGGCATCTGCGTGCTGGCGTATGGCGCGGCGGTCGCGGCGAACTGGTTTATTCCCAGGCTGACACCGGCGCGTCCGGGGCAATCCTGGAACCCGGCCAAAATGACGCGGACGTTTTTCTCTGCCTGCAAAACCTTGTGGCAGGACGGCGAAACCCGTTTTTCGCTGGTCGGTACCAGCCTGTTCTGGGGCGCGGGCGTGACGCTGCGTTTCCTGCTGGTGCTGTGGGTGCCGGTGGCACTCGGTATTACTGATAACAAAACGCCGACACTTCTGAATGCGATGGTCGCCATCGGGATTGTGTTTGGTGCCGGTGCGGCGGCGAAACTCATCCGTCTGGAAACAGTGAAACGCTGTCTGCCTGCGGGTGTGGCGATCGGGATCGCGGTCGTCGTGTTCGCCCTGCAAACCAGCATGCTGAGTTCGTATATTGTGCTGGTGGTTGTCGGGATCCTCGGTGGTTTCTTTGTGGTTCCGCTGAACGCACTGCTACAGCATCGCGGTAAAATTTCCGTCGGTGCCGGTAATGCGATTGCGGTGCAGAACCTCGGCGAGAACACGGCAATGTTGCTGATGCTGGGTTTGTATTCGCTGGTGGTGATGGCGGGTGCGCCGGTCGTGGCGATTGGTATCGGCTTCGGCGTGGTGTTCGCGCTGGCGATTACCGCGCTGTGGATCTGGAAGAATATGCAGAAACGCCGTCTGGCGTAATGCTGCTTTTTTAGCCATTCCGCAAAAACAAAAGGGCGCTGAGCGCCCTTTTTTAATGGCTGTGATACGGCGTTTGTTACGGCGCCGGAATGGTGAAGCGTTTGTGGATTTCTTCCAGCTCAACCAGAATATCGCCTTCAAGCGTCAGATCCTGACTGTCGATGTTGATCTTCAGTTGTTCCAGCGTGGTCGCGCCCAGCAGCGTGCTGGCGACAAACGGTTGCTGGCGCACGAAGGCCAGAGCCATCTGCGAAGGATCCAGATTGTGTTCTTTCGCCAGCGCTACGTATTCCGCGATCGCCGCTTCTGACTGCGGTGAGGAATAACGGGTGAAGCGGCTGAACAGCGTATTACGGGCATTCGCCGGTTTCGCGCCGTTCAGGTATTTCCCGCTCAGGGTACCGAACGCCAGGCTCGAGTACGCCAGCAATTCGACGCCCTCGAACTGGCTGATTTCTGCCAGACCGATTTCAAAGCTGCGGTTGAGCAGGCTGTACGGGTTTTGAATGGAAACAATGCGCGGCAGATCGTGTTTCTCGGCCAGTTGCAGATAACGCATTACGCCCCATGGCGTTTCGTTGGAAACACCGATGTAGCGGATTTTACCGGCACGCACCTGCTCGTTCAGCGCTTCCAGTGTTTCCAGCAGCGTGACCGGAGACTGATCCTGCGTGTACTGATAGCTCAGTTTGCCAAAGAAATTGGTCTGACGCTGCGGCCAGTGCAACTGATATAAGTCCAGATAATCCGTATTCAGACGTTTCAGGCTGGCATCCAGCGCCGCGCGGATATTTTTGCGATCCAGCATCTGGCCCGGACGGATGGAATTGTCGTTGCCGCGCGAAGGACCGGCGACTTTACTCGCCAGAATGATCTTCTCGCGGTTGCCGCGGGCTTTCAGCCAGCTGCCAATATAGCTTTCCGTCAGCCCCTGAGTTTCAGGACGCGGCGGAACGGGATACATTTCTGCGGTATCAATCAGGTTTATGCCCGCCGCAACGGCGTAATCCAGTTGCTGATGGGCGTCGGCTTCGCTGTTCTGTTCACCAAAAGTCATGGTGCCAAGTCCCAGTAAGCTCACTTCTAAAGAACTGTGGGGTATACGGTGATATTGCATTGCCGGTCTTCCTTTCTATCTGAGAATGTCAGCCTAACGAAAAAGCGCCTTTACTGACTATATACAAGGCAGGAACAAGGGGGAAGGGGGCAACTATCCTGCAATAACGCGGGTGGCACGTATGGCTACTCGCGTTACCGCATCAGGCAGGATGGGGTGGGGCGCGGTGCTTAGCGTTTCATGACCTGGCTGACGTTATCGTTGTTGATCTGACGCTTATTGCCCTGCTCATCGGTGTAGCTGAGCAGGCCAGTGGATTTATCCAGCTCGGGTTTGCCGTCGGTCAGGATCATATTGCCGTCTTTGGTGGAAATCACGTAGTCGCTGGCGCAGCCTGAGAGGCCAAAAACCAGAAGTGCAGCACCGGTCAGCATCAAAGTTTTCTTCATCATCATCGTTGTTATTCCTTTGGTTACGTCGAAGATTTTTCGTTATGGGAAATGATCTACAGTCTAGCGTAGCAAAAGGAATCCAAAGTGGCAGAAAAGGTGTGTGAAATTTTATAAATTTCGGTATTCAAAGCAGAAAGTGGCGGGACAGCAGCGCGCCGGTGAAACGCTTCTTAAGATAAAAGCCGCGGGGAAGTGTCAGGATCGGCTGTCCGAACTCGCCGATAGCTTCTGTCAGCGCCTTACTGTTCGCGGCTTTCGGGCGCAGTTGCAGGTATTCACCGTGACGGGCCGTTATGCTTTCAACTTTGCCGAGCACGATTAAATCCATCAGCTCTTCCCAGTCCTGACGCAGCTGTTCATCTTCTGCCTGCGACGGTTGCCACAGCAAAGGTGCACCGATATGCCGTTCTGCCAGCGGGATCTGACGTTCGCCTTCTACAGGGATCCACAGCACGCGGGCCAGTTTGTGCCGCACATGGCTGCTTTCCCACGTCACGCCGCTGTTTCCGGTTAGCGGGGCGACGCACACGAAAGTGGTTTCCAGCGGTTTCCCCCGGGAATCGACCGGGATCGTTTTCAGCTCAATGCCGATATCGGCAAAATCCTGCTCGGGTTTACTGCCCGCGATGGCGCCGAGATAAACTTCCAGCAACATGCCGACCCAGCCTTTTTCACGTTTCAGATCCGCCGGAATTGGCAAACCTGCGCGTGCAGCCAGTTCGCCTAATGTATGACCCGCAAGAGATTGCGCGCGTTGCAGCAGCGCGTTTTCGTCGCGGGGCGGTTGTGTTGCAGGTAAAGGAATCGACATAAAAAACAATGCTCATTCAATAGATTAAATTTCGTACTGCTTTCATCCGGCGCAGTGAATAAAAAGTTATACCTGCGCCGCGGCGGAATAATAGCATGATTTATCTTAGTTTTTTTTCCGCATTCAGGCGGATTTTGCAGGCTAAAGATTAGGTTGATCACCTGTTGAAGGCGACAATAAACAGGATCTTCCACCTAGTTATCCACAGATTTCTTGGATAACCTCAGGTTTATCCGATCACTGGTTCGATTTACAGGCTTGACGTATGGGGTTTTATCCAATTTTTGCCCCGGTAACGTCAACTTTTAGTCGATCGCTGTGGATAAAAACGTCATTGGTCGATCTTTCGCCAGATCACTTTCCAATGTGATTTGGCTCTCATTTTATAACGTGGGATAACGTGTTTATCTGTCTTCAATTTTATGTTTTTTAAGTGTTTTATTGGGTTTAATTTTTTGCGGGAAAATAAGTTCAGAAGAGTTTTACCCTGCTTACTCTGAAGTTCTTCACATATCTATCCACAGAAAAAGTGAATAAAATCGCGGGTGTTTTCCCAAATCTGTTTATAACTTTGGTTATAACTGTGAGTTATCCCATTTTTATTCATGCCGATCGGCGTTAACCAGTGGTTTACCGCCTGTTGGTAGTATGAAACAATCAGAACATCTATGATTTTAAGCTATTGAGGTAGTCCGGTGATCGATGATGATGGCTACCGCCCGAATGTTGGTATCGTAATCTGTGACAAGCAGGGTCAGGTGTTATGGGCCAGACGATACGGTCAGCACTCCTGGCAGTTTCCACAGGGGGGCATAAACCCCGGTGAAACCGCTGAGCAGGCCATGTACCGCGAGCTGTTTGAGGAAGTGGGGCTTGGCCGTAAAGATGTACGTATTCTGGCTTCGACCCGTAACTGGTTACGTTATAAATTGCCAAAACGTTTGGTGCGTTGGGACACAAAGCCGGTTTGTATCGGCCAAAAGCAAAAATGGTTCTTGCTGCAACTGATGTGCAACGATGCGGATATCAATATGCAGCGCAGCAGCACGCCTGAATTTGATGGCTGGCGTTGGGTGAGTTTCTGGTATCCGGTTCGTCAGGTCGTGTCATTCAAACGTGATGTTTACCGTCGTGTAATGAAGGAGTTTTCCACCACCATTATGCCGATGCAGGAAGTCTCTCTTCCAAAGACATCACCCGCTTATCGTCGTAAAAGAGGCTAAGTCACGAAGAAATGCTCACGCGTTTGCGAGAAATTGTTGAAAAGGTAGCAATGGCGTCCAGCCTGAATGATGCGCTGGACGTACTGGTCAACGAAACCTGCCTGGCGATGGACACCGAAGTGTGTTCCGTCTATCTCGCTGACAATGACCGCCGTTGTTACTATCTGATGGCGACGCGAGGTTTGAAAAAACCTCGCGGGCGCACTATTACCCTGGCGTTTGATCAGGGGATCGTGGGTCTGGTCGGGCGTCTGGCTGAACCCATCAACCTTGCCGATGCGCAGAGCCACCCGAGTTTCAAATATATCCCTGCCGTAAAAGAAGATCTTTTCCGATCCTTCTTAGGCGTGCCGATCATTCACCGTCGTCAACTGCTGGGCGTGCTGGTTATCCAGCAGCGCGAGCATCGCCAGTTTGATGAAAGTGAAGAGTCCTTTATGGTCACGCTGGCAACGCAGCTGGCGGCAATCCTTTCCCAGGCACAGCTTAATGTGCTTTACGGACGTTTCCGTCAGACCCGCGTGCGGGCACTGGCCGCATCGCCCGGTGTGGCGATTGGGATCGGCTGGCAGGACAGCTCGCAACCTTCGCTTGAGCATGTCTACATGGCGTCCACGCTGGACACCGTTCGCGAACGCGAGCGGCTGACCCGCGCACTGGAAGATGCCGGTGCAGAATTCCGCCGTTTCAGTAAACGGTTCACGGCCAGCGCGCAGAAAGAAAGCGCGGCAATTTTCGACCTCTATTCCCACTTACTCAATGATGCGCGTCTCAAACGCGAACTGTTTGCGCAGATTGATCAGGGCGCAGTGGCGGAATGGGCGGTCAAAAAGGTTGTTGAAGAATTTGCGGCTCAGTTTGCCAGCCTCCAGGATACCTATCTGCGTGAGCGCGGCAGCGATTTACGCGCGCTCGGCCAGCGGCTGGTGTTTCATCTCGACGATACCATCCAGGGCAATACTCAGTGGCCGGAACGTTTTATTCTGGTCGCCGATGAACTGACAGCGACATTGCTGGCGGAAGTTCCGCAAGACCGGCTGGCGGGCGTCGTCGTCCGCGACGGTGCAGCGAACTCACATGCCGCAATTTTAGTCCGTGCGATGGGCGTGCCAACCATTATGGGCGCGGATATTCAGCCCGCGCTGCTGAGCCAGCGTCAGTTGATTGTTGATGGTTACCGTGGCGAATTGCTGATTGACCCGGAAGCCGTTCTGGTGACGGAATACAAACGTCTCATCAGCGAAGAAATGGAGCTGAGCCAGAAAGCCGAAGATGATGTTGAGCAACCGGCTGCGCTGAAAAGCGGCGAGCGGGTACAGGTTATGCTCAACGCCGGGCTTAGCGCTGACCACGAAAAACTGTTTGGCAGCCGCGTTGACGGTGTCGGGTTATACCGCACGGAAATTCCGTTCATGCTGCAAAGCGGCTTCCCTTCCGAAGAAGAGCAGGTCGCGCAGTATCAGGGCATGCTGCAATTATTCCCGCAAAAATCGGTGACGCTGCGCACGCTGGATATCGGCTCTGACAAACAACTGCCGTATATGCCGATCAGCGAAGAAAACCCGTGTCTGGGCTGGCGTGGTATTCGTATCACGCTCGATCAGCCCGAGATTTTCCTGATTCAGGTTCGCGCCATGCTGCGCGCCAACGCGGCGACTGGCAATCTCGGCATTCTGCTGCCGATGGTCACCAGCCTCGAAGAGATTGATGAAGCGCGACGCCTGATTGACCGTGCCGGACGTGAAGTGGAAGAACAGCTGGGTTATGAGCTGCCGCCGACGCGTCTGGGCGTCATGATTGAAGTGCCTTCGATGATCTTCATGCTGCCGGCTCTGGCCGGAAGAGTGGAATTTATCTCCGTGGGCACCAACGATTTAACGCAATATCTCCTGGCCGTCGATCGCAACAACACCCGTGTCGCCGGGCTTTACGACAGCCTGCATCCGGCGATGCTGCGCGTGCTTAAGCAGATTGTCACCAGCGCAGAAGCCGTCGGGCTGGATGTCAGCTTGTGCGGTGAAATGGCCGGTGACCCGATGGGCGC
This sequence comes from Rahnella sp. PD12R, assembly GCF_019200965.1. Taxonomy (NCBI): domain Bacteria; kingdom Pseudomonadati; phylum Pseudomonadota; class Gammaproteobacteria; order Enterobacterales; family Yersiniaceae; genus Rahnella; species Rahnella sp. PD12R. Next base: position 119,046 of record NZ_JAHTMS010000013.1, read on the forward strand.
GCTGTTGCTGACCGGCATGGGGTTCCGCAATCTCAGCATGAATGGCCGCAGCGTGGCGCGTATAAAATATCTGCTCCGCCGTATTGAATTACACGATGCCGAAGAGCTGGCCAGCCGCGTTTTACAGGCGCATTTCACCACGGATGTCCGCCATATGACGGCGGCATTTATGGAGCGACGCGGGCTGGGCGGCCTGATTCGCGGCGGTAAATAAACACCTTACGCGGTACGCTGTACTGCGTGACTTCTGCTCTGGCCGCATTCCGGCGAACGATGAGATGATTTTTTACAGAACTTTTCCAGCGGCTTAGCCCCGGAAAACCTCCCGGCTATGCTACTATTCGCACCCTGCTGGCCCTTAACCGGGCGATAATGATAAACAATTTGTGGTGATAGATGAGCAACAGCTATCTGGCGTTTCCCCAGTTTGACCCGGTGATTTTCTCCATTGGGCCGGTATCTCTTCACTGGTACGGACTGATGTATCTGGTCGGTTTTGTCTTTGCAATGTGGCTGGCAGTACGCCGTGCCAACAAGCCAGGCAGCGGCTGGAAAAAAGAGGAAGTTGAGAATTTACTCTATGCCGGTTTCCTCGGTGTCTTCCTCGGTGGCCGTATCGGTTATGTCTTCTTCTACAACCTGCCACTGTTCCTCGATAACCCTCTGTATCTCTTCAAAGTGTGGGACGGTGGTATGTCCTTCCACGGCGGCCTGATTGGTGTGATCGTCGTGATGCTGATTTTCGCACGCCGTACCAAGCGTAATTTCTTCCAGGTTTCCGATTTTATTGCTCCGCTGATCCCGTTTGGTCTGGGTGCAGGACGTCTGGGCAACTTCATCAATGGCGAACTCTGGGGTCGTGTGACCACCGATGTGCCTTGGGCGATGCTGTTCCCCGGCTCACGTCAGGAAGATATCGCAATTGCCGCCGCTGACCCGAAATGGCAGCCGCTGCTGAACCAGTACGGTGTACTGCCGCGCCACCCTTCGCAGCTGTATGAACTGCTGCTGGAAGGCATCGTATTGTTCATCATTCTGAACGTCTTTATTCGCAAATCACGCCCGATGGGTGCTGTATCAGGCTTGTTCCTGATTGGCTACGGCTTATTCCGCATCATCGTCGAACATTTCCGCCAGCCGGATGCGCAGCTGGGCCTGTTCGATGGGATCATCAGTATGGGGCAGGTTCTGTCCATCCCGATGGTGGTCATTGGCCTGATTATGATGGTCTGGGCATATCGCCGTCCGCAGAAACAATTGTCGTGAGGTAACATGAAACAGTATCTGGATTTAATGCAGAAAGTGCTCGATGAGGGCACCCCTAAAGCCGACCGTACCGGTACTGGCACGTTGTCGATTTTTGGTCATCAGATGCGTTTCAATTTGCAGGAAGGCTTCCCGCTGGTCACCACGAAAAAATGCCATCTGCGCTCTATCATTCATGAACTCCTGTGGTTCCTGAAAGGCGAAACCAATATCGCCTATCTGCGTGAAAACAACGTCAGCATCTGGGACGAATGGGCAGATGAAAACGGCGACCTCGGCCCTGTGTACGGCAAACAGTGGCGTGCATGGGGTGCGGCTGATGGCACGCAAATTGACCAGTTGTCGAATGTGATTAAGCAACTGAAACAGGACCCTAATTCCCGCCGTATCATTGTTTCGGCCTGGAACGTGGGTGAGCTGGATCAGATGGCGCTGGCGCCGTGCCACGCCTTCTTCCAGTTCTATGTGGCGGACGGCAAATTGTCCTGCCAGTTGTATCAGCGCTCATGCGATATCTTCCTCGGCCTGCCATTCAATATCGCCAGCTATGCATTGCTGGTTCACATGATGGCGCAACAATGCGACCTTGAAGTGGGCGATTTTGTCTGGACCGGTGGCGATACTCACCTGTACAGCAACCACATGGAACAGACGCAGTTGCAACTGAGCCGTGAGCCACGCGCGTTGCCTAAACTGATTATCAAGCGCAAACCTGCCTCCCTGTTTGATTACAACTTCGAAGATTTCGCGATTGAAGGGTACGATCCGCACCCGGCAATCAAAGCGCCCGTCGCTGTCTGATCCTTCGCTGTTTGCCGCCTGCCACTCTGGTCAGGCGGCCATTTCCGTTAACGCCTTTCTCCCTGCTGCCGTACGTTTTACACCTTTTCCTGACGATTTCTGCCCCGATTTCTAATTTCATTTCATTCCTGCGAGGCATCGCGCAACGATTTTGCTGCGTACGCTTCGTTGCACATATTGTTCCCGAGGCGTGCCGGAAAAATGCGTTTTGCCTGTGGCGGGTAAAATTTAAATGCCTAACCTGACCGCATGAAAACAATACAACGGACAGGAGAACAGGGAATGTCGCTGATAGAAATGATGGTCGTGGTTGTCATCGTAGCGATGTGCGCGCTGTGGGGAATGCAAAGCTGGCGCGGTTATCAGCAGGCGCTGAAGCTTGAACAGCACGCTCAGCGGCTGCGCCTGTATCTTTATGGCGTTCAGGCCGGTGCCAACAACTACAACAGTTCCGCGATACTGTGGGTGATGAGCGGAAAGGGTGGTTGCGTGGGAACCGGGCAGCGTGCGGCGGATTGCAATGTGGCTGATAGTAAGGTGTTTACGGTTGATGATCCTGAAATTGAACTGCTCGATTTTTCTTACAACGCGACCGGTTTTTACGGATTGCGAAATTCGGCCATGCCGGGACATCTCACACTAAAAAATGCGGCAGGCAGCCTGCGGATTGTCCTTTCTGCGCGGGGAAGATTGCGGATATGCAGTGAAAATCAGCCTTTGCTAGGGATAGCATCATGCCTGTAATCCCGCGAAAAAGCCTCGGATTCACGCTGCCGGAAGTGATGATGGCGATGGGATTGGGAAGTATGCTGATGCTCAGTGCCGCGCAAATTTACCCGATGATGCGCCAGAGAAGCCAGAGCCTTGGCCGACATTATCAGCTGGATCAGCTTCTGCGTCAGACGGCATTTACGATGGAGAAAGATCTCCGAAGGGCTGGTTTTTGTAATGGCATTTGTGAGGGAAAGCCCGTCCTTATCGGCAATGCTGACGGAGAAGCGGCGGGCTCCTGCGTCATTGCCATTTACGACCTGAACCGCAACGGAAAATGGGAAAACCCCGGCACCGCTGAATCTGAATATTTTGGCTATCGCCTGCGTCAGGGTGGCATTGAAATCCAGCGCGGAGCCTCCGGTTGCAGCGGTTCCGGCTGGGAAAAATTGCTCGATCCTGCCGAAGTCAGCGTGACAAGGTTTAACGTCACAGAACAAACCAGTGGTTCTGCCGGCCATTTGTTTACTTTGCAACTCGAGGCCCGTTGGAGCCGAAATCCTTTTATCCATCAGCAGGTCCTGGCGCTGGTTGCGGGGCATAACTTTTGAAGGCGGTTGTGAATTTTACCGGTGCGGAACGCCAGCGCGGCAGCGCCATTATATTGAGTGTTATGGTGATGATGGGTCTGGGGCTTATTGCCCTTAACTCATTACAGCAGCAACTTTCGGCCGGGCTGGCGCTGACTTCCAGCCAGCACCGGTTCGTTATTGCCTGGGAAAATGCTTCAACGGCTCTGGCCTGGGGAGTTCAGCAAAGCTGGAAGGCTTCTGCCGGTTCAGACTGGCAATGCCAGGATGTGGCCGCAGGTTTACTGATTTCAGGAAAAGGCCGGGTCTGTGTGCGGCCGTCACTGCGCCCGGATGTGTTTCTGCTGCGCGGGGCAGGGCAAATGGCCGAAGGCGGTGAGCCTGTCATGCAATTTCAGCAAGCCAGTGGCAAAAAGCAGGCTGACGGCACTCTGGTTTTTATCCCGCTGAAACAAGGCTGGCTGGATTTCTGCCCGGAAACTAATGAGCTGATTTGTAATGGTTAGTGCATCAGGAATAGAAGATATCTCACAGCAGGGTTTTAGCTTGCCGGAAGCATTGATAGCCGCACTATTGCTGTCGGTGTCTGTTTTAGGGTTGCTGAATTATTACCAGTCACTGACCTATGGTTTTATGCGTCAGTGGCAGGTACAACAGGCGTGGTCAGAGGCACATTCGCAGCTGGAAGCTTATGCCGCAACCGGCCAGAGCCACGAAACTGTCATGAAAGGCTGGGAATATCAGCTGTCGGGGATATCTTTCGGGCAATCATGCCAGCGGGTCAATATTGTTATCCGGTCACCTGTAAAATATCAGGCAATTTTGCAGCGTCTGATCTGCAAACAGCATGGCTAAATGGCAGCAGAACGGCTTCAGAATAAGTCGGGAAAATACCCTCAAGCCGCTTGCAATGACGGGCTAACAGCTTAGAGTGGTTTAACAGGGTGATTTTCCCCAGGAGGAAACGCCCGGTTCGGGAACAAAATGTGACGGAGCTCCTGACTGCTCATCCCGGTTCGATTTTTTTGACAACTATCCTGCGTCTGCGGGGTCTGAACAGACCTGATAGCAGAAAACAGCAGGTTGAGATCCATCAGTTGTTGAACTGTTTATTTTTAGTGCCCGCGGGCATATTTACTCGATTGAGGGAGAGTGGCAATGTTGAAACAGGTTACCCGAATTTCCGGGTTACTGTTGTTATTGACCTTTTGGGCCCCTGGAGTCGCAAGCGCAGCCAACTGGCAGCCTTATGCACAAGCTATTAATAAAAGTCAGAACGACCCCCGTCTGTATCAGGCGATCAAGCTTGATAATGATATGACGGTATTGCTGGTTTCTGACCCTCAGGCGCCCAAGTCACTTGCTGCGCTGGCTATTCCCGTGGGTTCGCTGGAAGACCCTGATTCCCAGCTTGGCCTTGCCCATTACACAGAACACATGCTTCTGATGGGATCGAAAAAGTATCCTCAGCCTGAAAGCCTCTCTGAATTCCTCAAAAAACATGGCGGCAGCCATAATGGCAGCACCGCGTCTTACCGCACGGCCTTTTATCTGGAAGTTGAAAATGATGCCCTGCCTGAAGCCGTAGATCGCCTTTCGGACGCCATCGGTGAGCCATTGCTGGACCCGGCTAACGGTGACCGTGAGCGTAATGCGGTGAATGCCGAACTGACCATGGCGCGTTCGCGTGACGGGATGCGTATGGCGCAGGTTCGGGCCGAAACGTTAAACCCTGAACACCCGGCGGCCCGTTATTCCGGTGGTAATCTCGATACGTTAAAAGATAAACCGGGTAGCAAACTTCACGATCAGCTCACCGCGTTCTATCACCGCTATTATTCGGCCAATCTGCTGGTCGGGGTTATCTACAGCAATAAACCGTTGCCGGAGCTGGCTGATCTGGCTGCCAATACTTTCGGAAAGATCACTAACCATCATGCCGTTGTGCCGCCGATTACCATACCGACGGTGACGGCAGAGCAAAAAGGTGAATTTATCCATTTTGTTCCCGCGCAGCCACGCAAAGAATTGCGTATTGAATTTGCTATCGACAACAACAGCGCAGATTTTCGCAGTAAAACAGATACCTATATCAGCTATCTGATTGGTAACCGCAGCCCGAATACGCTGTCAGACTGGTTGCAGAAACAAGGTTACGCAGACGGGATCAGCGCCGGAGCAGACCCGATGGTTAACCGGAATATGGGGGTATTTAATATCTCTGTTTCCCTGACGGATAAAGGTCTTGCCCAGCGTGACACAGTGATCGCCACGATTTTCAGTTATCTCAACGAAATGCGTACACAGGGCATTAAGAAGTCTTATTTCGACGAAATTGCTCACGTCATGGCTCTTGATTTCCGGTATCCCGCGTTAACCCGCGATATGGATTATGTAGAGTGGCTGGTGGATACCATGCTTCGTGTTCCGGTTGAACACGTGCTCGATTCACCGTATCTGACCGATCAGTACGATCCCAAAGCAATCGCATCGCGTCTGGATGAAATGACGCCGCAAAATGCGCGCTACTGGATCATCAGCCCGAATGAGCCGCACAACAAAATAGCTTACTTTATGGATGCACCTTACGAAGTCGATAAAGTGCCGCCGCAAACTTTTGATCAATGGAAAACGCTGGCGCAGGGCATCACGTTGTCGCTGCCAGCGCTGAACCCGTACATTCCCGATTCTCTGGCGCTGGTGACGAAAGACTCGACGGCGACCAAACCTGAGTTGCTGGTGGAAGATAAAGGGCTGCGTGTCTTCTATATGCCGAGCCGGTACTTCGCCGATGAACCGAAAGCTAATGTCACGGTGTCTTTCCGTAATGAAGAGGCACTGAGTTCGGCAAAAAATCAGGTGTTGTACGGCCTGACGGATTATCTGACCGGCGTCGCGTTTGATCAGCTGAGCTATCAGGCGTCCATCGGCGGCATTACGTTCGGGACGTCTCCGGATAATGGCCTGCAATTTACCGCCACCGGCTTTACTGAATGTCTGCCTGATTTGCTGGCGGCATTAGTGGATAACTATCCGAACTTTAAGCCGACACAAGAACAGCTGGATCAGGCGAAATCCTGGTATCTGGAACGCTTATCTTCAGCCGATAAAGGCAAAGCTTTCGAACTGGCGCTACAGCCGATCCAGCTGCTTTCCCGTGTGCCGTATACCGAACGCGCCGAGCGTGAAAAGTTAGTCGCGCAGATTACACTTGATGACGTGAATAATTACCGTGAACAGCTGATTCACCATGCCGCCGTCGAAGTGATGGTGGTGGGGAATATGACCGCCGGTCAGGTCAGGGCGATGTCACAGCAGATTATGCAAAAGCTAGGTGCGCACGGGACCGAATGGTGGCGCGGTAAGCAAGCTGAAGTTTCTGAGCCGATGAAGGCCAATATCCAGCGTACCGGCACCAGTACAGATTCTGCACTGGCGGCGGTGTATGTGCCACGCGGTTATGACGAAGTTCAGAGTATGGGCTACAGTGCGCTGCTGGGGCAGATTATTCAGCCGTGGTTCTACAGTCAGCTGCGTACGCAGGAACAGCTGGGATACGCGGTATTTGCCTTCCCGATCCCGGTGGGCAAACAATGGGGTATCGGCTTCCTGCTGCAAAGTAACAGCAAACAACCTGACTATCTCTATCAGCGCTATCTGGCATTTTATCCGCAGGCTGAAAAGCGTTTGCGGGAAATGAAAGATGATGAATTCCTGCAATATAAGCAGGGACTGGTGAATGAGATGCAGCAACGTCCGCAAACGCTGGATGAAGAAGCCGATCGTCTGGGCAATGACTTCAGCCGTGGAAATGCTCAGTTTGATACCCGGGCCAATGTGATCCGTGTGATTGCCGGATTGACGCAGACTCAGCTGGCTGACTATTTCCATCAGGCTGTAATTGCGCAAGATGGTCTGGCGATGCTGTCTCAGGTTTCCGGCAACGACAGTAAAACGCCGCAGTATGCTGCGCCGGAAGGCTTCAAAACCTGGCCGGATACGTCAACCTTGCAGCAGGCTCTGAAATCGCAGACCAGTAAATAGAACTTCCAGACTTCAGTAAAAGCAAAAGGACGCGAAAGCGTCCTTTTTTATGCTCAGAATAATGGGTTCTGATTTTCAGAGATCTGAAATCAGGATCTTAGACCGGCGCTGGTAGTTGTACATTTCCTGTTTCTGAATCGGCAGGACGTCAACTTCTGCAGGTTTGAAACCACGCTCCTGGAACCAGTGAATACTGCGGGTCGTCAGAACAAATAACCGGTTCAGACCCATTTGTTTGGCCTGGCTGGCGACGCGTTGTAGCAGCATTTCACCGCGCGAAGAACTGCGGTAATCGGGATGAACAGCCACGCAGGCCATTTCGCCAATTCCTTCATCGTGGAAAGGGTAAAGCGCGGCGCAGGCAATGGTCAGGTTATCGCGTTCGATAATGGTGAATTTATCAATTTCCATTTCGAGCTGCTCGCGTGAGCGGCGAACCAGAATGCCTTGTTGCTCCAGCGGGCGGATCAGTTCAAGGATACCGCCGATATCGTTAATGGTGGCGCGGCGAACCTGCTCGGCGCTTTCCATAACGATTTGCGTACCAATACCGTCACGTGAGAACAGTTCCTGAACCAGCGCGCCATCTTCCTGATAACTGATCAGGTGACTGCGACGAACGCCGCTGCGGCAGGCTTTCACCGCGCCACGCAGGAACCGGACGGTGCCGGAAAGATAATCTCCGCCCGATTCCATCAGGTCGATACGTTCCTGCGCTTCGTTAGGGAACAACTCAGAGATAATATTCCCTTCATCGTTGATGACGCCCTGAGAAGAACAGAAGCCGATCATTTTCTCGGCTTTAAGCTTAATGGCCAACTGCGTCGCGACTTCTTCTGACGTCAGATTGAAGCTTTCACCTGTGACCGAAACCGCGACCGGGCCAAGCAGCACAATCGCATTACTGTCGAGCTGGCGGTGAATGGCTTCTTCATCGATACGGCGGATGCGGCCACTGTGGCAGTAATCAATACCGTCATCGACGCCCAGCGGCTGAGCAATGATAAAGTTCCCGCTGACAACGTTGATATGCGCGCCCTGCAGTGGCGTATTATTCAGACTCATGGAAAGCCGCGCGGTGATATCAAGCTGCAACAAACCCGCTGCCTGCTTCACCAGTTCGAGGGCCCGGGCGTCCGTCACGCGGATATTTTTGTGATAAATCGGCTCGTAATTGTGCTCAGAAAGGTTCTCATCAATCTGCGGGCGTGCACCATAAACCACCACCAGACGAATGCCTAAACTGTGTAACAGCCCGATATCATTAACGATATTGCTAAAATTCTCATGTTCTATGGCTTCCCCACCGAGCATGACCACGAACGTTTTGCCACGGTGCGCATTAATATAGGGAACTGTGTGGCGAAATCCCTGAACCAGTTCTGTACTACGTTCCTTCACGGCAAAACCTCGTATGAATTTTTATTCGTAATTTTTGTATTTTTATTCTTTTGTCAGCGTGTGGCAAGTAAGAAATCGTTGTTTTTGTTTTAACACCCATTACAAACCTACAACAAATTGATTAATCGAATAAATGTTTAGGAATGACATGCAGGATACGATTCGTTAGAATCCATAAACTGAGTTTTTTATCAGCAATTTCTTACTTTTAGATACTTTTGAGACTGCATGACTGACGATAACCACAATCCCGGACGACGACGACTTCTTCAAACTGTAGCGGCTTCCTGGATGCTGAGTGTGAGCAAAGTGGGGTTTGCTGCCAGCTCACAGGTTATTGCAGTACGCATCTGGCCTTCTTCCACGTACACCCGCATTACGCTCGAATCCAGTACGCCACTAAAATATAAGCAATTTCTGCTGAGCGACCCGCCGCGTGTGGTCGTCGATATTGAAGGTGTTCATCTCAACAGCGTTCTGAAAGGGCTGGGAGAAAAGGTCCAGCAAAGTGACCCTTATATCCGTCAGGCGCGGGTGGGGCAGTTTGATTCCAAAACGGTGCGCATGGTGCTTGAGCTCAAGCGTGCCATCAATCCACATGTGTTTACTCTCAAGCCGGTCGCCGAATTCCACAACCGCCTGGTCGTCGATTTGTATCCGGAAGACGGTGCCGTGAGTGCGGAAGATGATCCGCTGCTGGCATTACTGGAAGATTACAATCGCGGCGATGTGGCGAGAACGCTGCCGCCCGAAACGGCCAAAGACGGTCAGGCCGGGCGAAGCAGGCCGCTGGTCATTATGCTGGATCCGGGGCACGGTGGTGAAGATCCTGGTGCGATTGGCAAATACAAAACGCGTGAAAAGGATGTGGTTTTGCAAATCGCGCGCCGTCTGCAAAAACTGATTACGCGTGAACCTAACATGAAAGCGCATATGACCCGTAATGAAGATGTCTTTATTCCGCTGAAAGTCAGGGTGGCGAAAGCGCGAAAACTACGGGCAGATCTGTTTATTTCTATTCATGCCGATGCGTTTACAAACCGCGCTGCAAAAGGCTCGTCTGTTTTTGCCTTATCGACCAAAGGCGCCACCAGTTCTGCTGCGCGTTTTCTGGCACAAACCCAGAATGAATCTGACCTGATTGGCGGCGTCAGTAAAAGCGGCGATCGTTATCTGGACCATACGATGTTTGATCTGGTTCAGACGGCAACCATCGGTGACAGCCTCAAATTTGGCAAAGAAGTGCTGACGCGCATGGGAAAGATTAATCATCTGCACAAAAACAAAGTCGATCAGGCCGGTTTTGCCGTATTGAAAGCGCCGGACATTCCGTCCATTCTGGTGGAGACGGCTTTCATCAGTAATATCAATGAAGAGAAAAAATTGAGGACGGCCCATTTTCAGCAGCAAGTCGCGGAATCAATCATGGCAGGAATCAAGGTTTGGTTTTCAGAAGGCGGGGCGGCAAGGGCGAAATAAGCGGGGGAATGGTGTGAGAATATGACGCCATTCCTGGCTGTACCCGAAATTTGGATACAAAAAAACACCCGTTAAGGTGCTTGTTGTTTAATTCAATTCACTGTTTAAGTAGTTGGTTGCGGGGGCCGGATTTGAACCGACGACCTTCGGGTTATGAGCCCGACGAGCTACCAGGCTGCTCCACCCCGCGTCCGTCACTACYKGGYWMTACTTGGTTGCGGGGGCCGGATTTGAACCGACGACCTTCGGGTTATGAGCCCGACGAGCTACCAGGCTGCTCCACCCCGCGTCCGATGGAGGCGAACTATACTCCCCATGAGATTTCGTGCAACCCTTTTTTGAATTTATTCAAATAAAGCACCAAGTTGCTG
>NZ_JAHTMS010000015.1:0-125582 GCF_019200965.1 Rahnella sp. PD12R
GATATTTACAGTTCCATCGCGTGTGCGCTAAGCTCTTTTCGTCCCTCATTGGGACCCCCTTTTGATTTCTTGTTGAACCTTTGCAGTTGCCAGACCGCAAACTGTTTTAACAAATCAAAAGGGGTTTTTATAACTGGCTCAAAGCTGAAAGCTTTACTGAACCCCCAGCCTAGCTGGGGGTTTTCTGTGCACAAAAAAACAGGCAGAAGAATCGCTTCTGCCTGTTGTTATTACCGCAATATCCTGGTGAACGTTAGCTGATGCTGTAACGCTCAAGCCAGTGGGCGTAAGGCGCGGGCAGGACCCAGGACGGATTTTCCACACCCAGCTCTTTCGCCAGCGCATACGGATAATGCGGGTTGGCGAGCATCGCGCGGCCAATCATCACCAGATCCATGTCTTCTTCGCTGATGCAGCGTTCGGCGACGTCCGCAGACGCCACGCCCCAGGAACTGGCGACCGGCAAACCGGCTTCTTTGCGCACACGGCGCGAAACTGGTGCCAGGAAGCCTGCGCCCCACGGGATCTGCGCTTCCCAGGTGGAGAAACCCACGCTGACGTTAAGCAGATCCAGCCCTTTCTCACGCAGGATGCGCGTCAGTTCAATGGACTCGGACAACGTTTCTTCGTCGCGGCCATCGTATTCAATCACGCCAAAACGCGCGGTGATCGGCAGGTTTTTCGGCCAGACCGCGCTGACGGCGTCGAAGGTTTCAATCAGGAAACGGCTGCGACCGGCGAAATCACCGCCGTATTCATCCGTGCGGGTGTTGGAATGCACGGAGAAGAAACTCTGCGCCAGATAGCCGTGGGCAAAATGCAGTTCCAGCCATTCAAAACCGGCATCACGCGCGCGTTTGGCTGCCGCGACGAAATCCGCCATAACGCGCTGGATATCCGCTTTTGTCATCTCTTTCGGCACTTTTGGAAGATGTTTGCCGAACGCAACCGCAGAAGGCGCGATAGTCGCCCAGCCGCGCGGATCGCCTTCTGCAATGTGATCATCGCCTTCCCATGGCAGGTTGGCGCTGGCTTTGCGGCCTGCGTGACCAATCTGGATCCCCGGAACAGCGCCGGCGGCTTTGATGGATTTGGCGATTTTCGCCAGTTCAGCGGCCTGCGCGTCGTTCCAGATCCCTAAGCATCCCGGGGTGATGCGGCCTTCAGGCGAAACAGCGGTCGCCTCGACGATCACCAGGCTTGCGCCACCGCGCGCAAGCGTTGCGTAATGCACCTGATGCCAGTCGTTCGGCACGCCGTCAGTGGCGGAATACTGGCACATCGGCGGAACAGCGATACGGTTTTTTAACGTGACGTCTTTCAGCGTAAACGGCGTAAAGAGTGCGGACATAATTTTTTCCTTTCACAGGTTAATGCGATGAAGCGGCAATCAAAGTGTCACCGGGGAACAATTAAAAAAGCTGGAAAGAGTATAGTGCGTGACGCATTTTGCCATAACTCAATGCGTGCCCTTCCCCGGCTAAACGGCATGCGCTATATGCAGTAAATCGCGCCACATCATGATATTTTCAAGGCTTCATCTGCTTTTCACATGTTAAAAAGGCGGCAATAAAACCGCGCACAGAAGGGTTATTCCATGGAAAAACGTCCGGCAGTGACCATTACTTATTGTTCCCAGTGCAACTGGCTTTTGCGTGCCGCGTGGATGGCACAGGAACTGTTGAACTCGTTCAGCACCGATCTGGCGTCCGTCACGCTGGTGCCGGGAACGGGTGGAATTTACGAGATTAAAGTCGATGACGAGCTTATCTGGGAACGCAAAAGAGACGGCGGTTTTCCGGACGCCGCACCGCTTAAACAGCGCGTGCGCGATATCTGCTTCCCCGACCGGGATTTGGGGCATGCGGATAAGAAGAAAATTCCAGAGGACGGACAAGCGTAATGCCGCGCGATAATCTTAACGATCTGGTGGCGTTTGTTACCGTTGCCCGCGAGAAGAGTTTTACCCGCGCCGCCGCACAGCTGGGTGTTTCACAGTCAGCACTCAGCCATACCATTCGCGGTCTGGAATCGCGGCTCGGTATGCGGTTACTGACCCGTACTACCCGCAGCGTCTCGGCGACTGATGTCGGTGAGCGCCTGCTCGCTACGCTGGCACCGCGTTTTGATGAGATTTACAGCGAGCTGGCGGCACTCAATGACCTGCGCGATAAACCTTCCGGCGTGATCCGCATATCCGCGACGGACTACGCCATTAATCAGCTTTTATGGCCTAAGCTGGAACATTTTCTGCATGAATACCCGGACATCACCGTCGAGCTTATCAGCGACTACGGGCTGACGGACATCGTCGCTAACCGTTACGACGCGGGTATCCGCCTGGGTGAACAGGTGACGAACGGAATGATTTCAGCGCGGATCGGCCCGGATTTGCGCTTTGTCGTGGTCGGCTCTCCGGCATATTTCGCCAGCCACCCGAAGCCTGAAACACCACATGATTTACTTCAGCATCGTTGTATCAATCTGCGGTTGCCCACACACGGGGGTTTTTACGTCTGGGAATTTGCCAAAGACGGACGCGAGGTCAAAGCCCGCGTTGAGGGTCAGGTTATTTTTAACAGCGTGTATCAGATCCGTTCTGCCGCCGTTTCAGGCTTCGGTCTGGCGCATATTCCGGAAGACATTGTGGCGCCGCTGATCGCCGAAGGGAAACTGATTCAGGTGATGGATGAATGGTGTCCGGTCTGGGACGGCCTGCATATTTACTACCCCAGCCGCCGGGAATCATCGCGCGCACTGGCGTTAGTCGTGAAGGCGCTGCGGGCGGGGATTTAGCGTAATTCGGCATAATTTATTTCATTGATGAGCCTGGCTCATGATGGTGTCCCATTTCCCGCTATTCATTAGCGGGAACGTTCTCCCTACACTTCCTGCTTCCTGTAACCCCCGATATCAACACGCACGGATACTCTTTCATGACGCAAACCTATCCTCAGAAAGCGGCGGCGGGATCCCCCGTTCACGCTCACTGGAGCGCCGTATTTTCAATTGCTTTAAGCGTAGTCAGTCTGGTGACTGCAGAATTACTGCCCATCAGTTTGTTAACGCCCATAGCTACCGATCTGGGTATCAGCGAAGGCATGGCCGGACAGGCAGTCAGCGCGACATCCATTATGGGAATGATCGCCAGCCTGTTTATCGCGGCAGCTTGCCGCAGACTTGACCGCCGCCTGGTGCTGATGGGTTTCACGCTGATTTCGATTGCCTCCAATGTCATGGTGGCAGCTGCGCCGGATTACACGGTGTTGCTGATCGGGCGTTTATTACTGGGCATCAGTCTTGGCGGATTCTGGTCGATGGCGGCGGCAGTTTCAATGCGGCTGGTGCATAAATCGCTGATCCCGAAAGCACTGTCGGTTATTTTCGGCGGCGTTTCTGTCGCGATGGCCGTTGCGACGCCGCTGGGAACCTGGCTCGGCGATATCGCAGGCTGGCGCGGCGTATTTCTGGTCACGGCGGCGCTGGGTATTATCACGCTTGTCTGGCAGTACAGCGTATTTCCTTCCATGAAACCGGCCGGACAAACGCGCCTGAGCACATTATTCGGACTGCTGAAAAGACCACAAATCCGGCTGGCGATGGCCGGAATGGTCGGCGTATTTGGGGGGCATTTCGCCTTCTTTACCTATCTGCGTCCCTTGCTGGAAAACGTGGCGCATTTCAGCGTAAGCGGTGTTTCGGCCATTTTGCTGGGCTTTGGCATCGCTAATATTCTCGGGACGGCGGCGTCAGGCATGATGCTGCGCCGCAGCCTGAAAGGCACCCTGCTCTTCATGCCTCTGATACTGGCGCTGATGGCGGCGGTTTTGGTCAGATTCGGCGAAAGTCAGCCAGTGACGGCAATTCTGGTCACGCTGTGGGGATTTGTTTTTGGCGCCGTCCCGGTGGCGTGGACGACGTGGCTGACTTACGCAGTACCGGATGAAACCGAAAGCGGTGGCGGTTTGCAGGTCGCCTCAATTCAGCTTGCCATCACGGCAGGTGCAACATTGGGCGGGCTTTTACTTGATGCACACGGCACGCTGGGAACGGTCACCGGCAGCGGGATTATTTTGTTGCTGGCAGCAGGTTTGATTGAATTTATGCGCTGTAAGTCATAGCCCTGAAAGGGAATAAAACAATAAGGCAGAGATCTCCCTGCCTTAGTGTTTTGCATCAACGCTACGCTTTACGTGAAACGTGTTCTGCGGCGGCGCGGTTGGCTTTTGCCACGGAATCAGCCAGCGTTTTACCCTGCAAAAGTGACGTACACAACATGCCCATAAAGCAGTCGCCTGCGCCGTGCGTGCTGATCAGTTCGACTTTTTCAGCGGGCATGGACTGGCTACGTTCACCGGTTTCGCACCAGGCGACGCCGTGTTCGCCTGCCGTGACGACCACTGCCGGATAATGCCCGCCGAGCCATTCGGCGGCGGCGCGGGCGTCGGATAACGAATTCACTGCAATTCCGCTCAGGTCGCGGGCTTCGACGCCGTTGACCACCAGCAAGCTGACGGCGGATTGCATCGCGCTGCACATCGCGCGCGCCGGAGCGGCGTTCAGGCAGACGCGGATGCCGCGCTGTTTTGCCGCTTCGGCGGCCACCAGATTGACCGCTTCCGGCACTTCGTTTTGCAGCAGCAACATCTCAACCTGTTGCCAGAGGGCGTCGTGGCTAAATTGCGCGGCGTCCACCCGGTTATTGGCGTTGGAGACAACGACCGCGCCGTAATCCCCTTCCGCGTCCATCAGCGCAACACTCATGCCCGACGGCACGTCAGCACTGACTGCCACAAAATCCGTATTCACGCCGTTTTCTTCGAGCACGGAACGCAGGAAATCACCCTGTGTATCTGCGCCAACAGCACCGGCAAAGCTGACCTGCGCGCCCGCTTTTGCGGCGGACACCGCCTGATTGCCACCTTTGCCGCCAAATTTGTACGAACAGCCGTTGCCCATTACCGTTTCGCCTTTTTCAGGGCGGTGATGCGCGTGGATCACGATGTCGTAATGAAGGCTGCCCGTGACTAAAATTTTACCCATTCTAGTATTCCCGAAGGTCCTGAACCGCCTGCTGGGTTTTCATCAGGTTTTTCTCCGCTGTCTTCAAATCCTTCTGCGCAATCGCCACAAATAAGGCATCCAGAATATTTAACTGGGCGATGCGGGCAGCGGCGTTTTCCCCGAGCAAGTGCGATCCCTGAGAGGTTGAATTGAGAACCACATGCGCATTGCGCGCAATAGGCGACTCGGCGTAATTGGTGATGGCGATAACTTTGGCGCCATTGCGCGCCGCCAGTTTAATCGGGTCATTCACCGCACGGGTGGCGCCGGAATGGCTGATAGCGACCACCGCATCATCGTCCGACAAGACTGCTGCTGACATCAGCATAATATGGGCATCATCGTAGACCGTCGTTTTGATCCCGATTTTCAGGAGCTTATGCGACAAATCTCTGGCGACGGCGGCAGAACCCCCGACGGCATATAAATCGATGTGCCTGGCTTTAAAAAGAATGTCAGCGGCGCGGTTAAATTCCGACACATCGACAATAGATAATGTTTCTTCTATTGCCTGAATGGATGTGCGAAATACCTTTTCAAGTAATTGCTCCGACGAATCTCCCGGCTCAATTTCCGCATGTAAATTTGCCACTTCAGAATAGTTGTAATAAATCAAACTGCTTCTGAAATCTCTAAATCCTGAGAAATTTAGTTTCTTCGTCAATTTAACAATCATCGCCTCAGAAACGTTATTTTCCAGCGCAATTTCTTTTAAAGAAGTTTGCTCAGAAAAATCAGTTTTGGACGTAATTGCATCGACGACTTTTCTTTCCAGTGGCGTCAGATGTGGCAATTTCATACGAATTTGAGCGCCTATGGCTCGCGGATCCTGATTCATTACTTGCCTCGTGTCGCCCGGTCAATCAACATCGCTATGATAATAATAAGGCCGGTGGCAAGCAATTGATAAAACGCCTGAATATTCAGAAGCGTCAGGCCATTTCGTAATGAACCCAAAATAACCGCGCCAATCAGAGTGCCGATGACACTGCCTTTGCCGCCCATCAGCGAAGCCCCGCCAATGGCCGCCGCGGCAATCGCATCCAGCTCCCATAAATTCCCCATCGTCGGCTCGGCAGCGCCCAGGCGACCAATCAGAATCAGTGAGGCCAGAGACGCCAGTACGCCGGAAATCACAAACACCGTAACTTTGGTTCTTTTGACCGGCACACCGGCGACGCGCGCGGCTTCTTCGCTACCGCCGACGGCCAGAATGTATTCGCCCAGCGGCGTTTTATTCATGACCACCCACAGGATTGCCGCGATGGCGATAACAATCACAATCGGTGCCGGAACCCCGAATACCGTGCTGTTGATGACGGTGCGGAACTCCATCGGGATGCCGAAAATCGGGTTACCGTTGGTGAAAATCAGCGCCAGCGCACGGAACAGCGACAGGCCGCCGAGGGTGACGATAAACGGCTGCAAACCGGCATAGGCGACTAACATTCCGCTGAAAACGCCGCACAGCGCGCCGACGCCCAGCGTCGCCATAATCGCCAGCGGAACCGGCACGCCCGCCACCATCAGCGTCGCGCCGAGTACCGCAGAAAGCGCCGCCGTTGGCCCGACGGACAAGTCGATGCCGCCGGAAATAATCACCAGGGTCATCCCCAGCGCAATAATTCCGTTAATCGATGACTGCTGCAAAATATTCAGCAGGTTCGGCAGCGTGAAAAATACCGGCGAAAGAAAAGAGAAGGTGATCACAATAATCAGTAAACCAATCAGCGTACCGGCATCGCGAACATTGAATTTAAATAATGCCAGAGGGAAAGCCTTTGGCTGAACATTACCTTGAGTCGTCATAATAATGGCCTTAAAAATCGGTAGGTGTCGGAGCGTATCGTTAAATTCAGACGGCTTTTTTCACATCATTAATGGCATAACGCGCGATATTTTCTTCGGTGATATCGTCGCCGTTAAGTTCTTTCGTAATTTGCCCTTCCCGCATGACCAGAACCCGATCGGAGATACGAATGATTTCCGGCATTTCAGAAGAAACCACCACAATGGCTTTTCCCTGCTGCGCGAGTTTTTCAATCAGATTATAAATTTCAGACTTGGCACCGATATCAATTCCACGGGTCGGTTCGTCAAAAAGAAACACCTTATTATCGGCGGCTACCCAGCGGCCAATAATTACTTTTTGCTGATTCCCGCCGCTCAGCGTACCAATGGTTTTTTCGATATTGAGCGGACGTAACCGCAAATCCGTCATCACATCCAGCGCGGTCTGGTTCAGCTGACTTTTTTTGAGCAGACCAAAACGGGTAAAACGCGCCATCGACGGCAGGGCCATGTTCATTTTGACGGCGCGTTCTTTAATGATGCCTTCTTTTTTGCGGTCTTCCGGCACCAGGCCAATCCCGGCGCGAATGGCGGAACTGACGTTATGTTTTTT
Organism: Rahnella sp. PD12R; assembly: GCF_019200965.1. Classification (NCBI taxonomy): domain Bacteria; kingdom Pseudomonadati; phylum Pseudomonadota; class Gammaproteobacteria; order Enterobacterales; family Yersiniaceae; genus Rahnella; species Rahnella sp. PD12R. The sequence goes on from NZ_JAHTMS010000015.1 coordinate 7,469, forward strand.
CACCGCGACGCCTTCCACTTCAATGCTGCCGCCGGTTTTGGCATCGATACCGGCAATCAGTTTCAGCAACTCGGTGCGCCCGGATCCCACCAGCCCGGCAATGCCCAGCACTTCACCTGCTTTTACGCTAAAACTGGCGTTACGCACGGCTTTATCGCGGCTTAAATCTTCCACGCTCAGCACGATGCGTTCGGTGGCATACGAGTGGTGCTGCACTTTTTCGATTTTGCGGCCCACCATTTTGGTCACGATCGTCTCTTCGGTTTCGTCGCAGATATTCACCACGCCGACCTGCTTGCCATCGCGCAAAATCGTGGCGCGGTCGCAGACTTTGAAGATTTCATTCATCTTGTGCGAGACGTAAATCAGCGAGACATTCATCGATTTCAGATCAGAAATCAGTTCAGCCAGGCGTTCAAATTCCGTCGGCGTCAGGCTCGACGTCGGTTCATCCATCGCAATAATTTTGGCTTCATCGAGCAGCGCACGGGCGATCTCGACGATCTGCTGCTGCGAGACTTTCAGGTTTTTGATCGGCTCATCCGGGTTAATGCTCGGATCCAGACGGCGCAGGATCGCCACCGCCCGTTTGTACTGCGCCTTTCTGTCAACAAACAGCCCTTTCATTTTGGTCAGGGGCCGCCCGAGAAACATATTCTGGGCGACGGAGAGTTCAGGAACGTGCTGCAACTCCTGATGAATCATTGCGATACCGGCATGACGCGCAGACAGCGGGTTCTTCATCTGAATCACCTGCCCTTCCACCAGGATCTCGCCGGAATCGGCGGCCCGGACGCCTGACAGGATATTGAGCAACGTCGATTTTCCGGCGCCGTTTTCACCAATCAGCGCGTGGACTTCGCCCGGCCTGACGGAGAAATCAACCCCCTGAACCGCCGCCACGCCGCTGTAGCTTTTGCTGATGCCGCGCATCGTCAAACAATACTGTTCCATAAACTCTCCTCGCCCTGTTCTCTGACGCCAGACTTATTGTTGCTGCTTCAGCAACTGGCGAATCTTCGCGTTATCTTTGGTGGAGAATGCGTCGGCGTTGTCTTTGGTGATCAGCGCCTGCGGAGTGGACACCACGCGGGAGATTTTCTGGCCATTAATCAGACGGACAACCACTTCCATCGCCACTTCGCCGGTCAGCACCGGGAAGCTGTCAACCGTACCGGTCAGCTCGCCGCGTTTGATTGACGCGTACGCATCGGAAATCCCGTCGGTGCCAAAAACAGCAACCTGTTTCGATTTTCCGGCAGCCGCAACGGCTTCCACCACGCCCAGCGCCATGCCGTCGTTGTTGGCGTAGAAGCCAATCAGATCAGGATGTTGCTGTAAAATTGTCGCTGCGGCGTTGTACGCATTTTCGCGGCTCCAGTTAGCCGGAACGCTGGCGACCACGGTGAATTTCCCGCTGGCCTGAATCGTTTCTTTAAAGCCTTTGGTGCGCTGCGTTGCCGCATACACGCCCGGCTGGCCTTCGATGACCGCGACCTTGCCGCCTTCAGGGTGTTTTTTTATAAACCAGCCCGCCACGCGCACGCCGTTATCTTTCTGCACGTTACCGACGTAATACGCGGCATTTGGCATCACGGCGTCATTGACGTTCACCACGGCAATGTTTTTGCTTTTGGCGGATTCATACGCCGGTTGCAGGTTGGCGTCGGTTTGCGGCGACACCAGCAGGCCGTTGAACCCTTGTGAAATCAGCGTTTCGGCGATAGAGAGCTGGCCGAGCTGGTCGTCTTCATTGGCGGCTGCCTGATATTCCACGGTGAAACCGTGCTTATCGGCAAAGTTTTTATAGCCCTGGCCGAGGGAGCGCCAGTATTCGTTGGTCAGCGTTTTCGACACGCCGCCAATTTTCAGCGATTTATCGATAGCCGGTAACGGGCCATATTTGACGGTCAGTTGCGTCCAGTCGGTGCGATCCGGTTCGGTGTCGGATTGCAGTGGCGGTAAATCCGCCGCATAAAGGCTGGTGCAAAACAGTGTAGAGGTGAGTACAGACAGTAAGAGTTTTTTCATCATCTGGCCTTCGGATTGTTATTTTTATGGTTATCACAGCGACTCGCGCTGTGGCGGTCGCTTTTATTACTGCGCCAGCATCACGTTGTTCACGATTTGCTGAGAGGCGACGGCATCCTGCCTGCTGATGGCTTCATTCAGCGCCGGGTTGTTTTCGAGCTTTTCACACAGTTTCAGTAAGCGGATCACGGTCGCGATATTGGTTTCCGCTTCGCGAACCGGATCCAGGCCGCTGGCATCCGGGAACGTATCGAAGTAATACGCGCCTTTATAGCCGTCACGTTTCATTTGCAGCAGGAATTCCAGCGTGGCGCGCGGGTTCACGGAGCCAACCATCAGGCCGTCGTCACGTTTGCCCCAGCCGTCGTTGAGATCCAGCCCGAGCAGGCGTGAACGGCGCGCCACCATCGCCGCGGCAAACGCCGGGACTTCATTGGCAAACAGCACGTGCGCGAAATCCAGCGTGATGCCTAAATTCTTGCAACCGGCTTCTTCCACCGCCAGCAGACAGGTAGTGGCATTCGGGAAGATGCTGTACGCGCGCGGTTCGTTGGGTTTGTATTCAATGCTGACGTCGAGGTCCGGCGCATATTCCGCCACTTCGCGCACCGCGCTGACCGCGTCTTCCCACATTTTTTTGTAGTCAGCCTGGAAGCAGTAATCGAAACCGTCCTGGCCCATCCACAGTGTCATGATGCTGGCACCGAATTCACGCCCGGCGTCGATGCCGCGTTTGGTTAACTCAATCGCCTGACGACGAATTTTGGGATCCGGGTTGGTAAATGCGCCGATTTTAAATTCCGGAGCATCCCAGCGCATTTGCATCCCGTTGACCGCCAGCCCGACTTCTTCGATTTTCTGACGCATGGTTTTAACGTCATCAGTCATGTGCTGAGGATAATTCAGGTCCAGATGTGTCAATCCTTTAACCGTAGCTGCACGTTCGATCATTTGCAGCACTGAAGGTTTGCCTTTCAGTTCCGGCCAGTAAAGATAAGCCCCCGAGGCAAACGAGTTCAGACGTGTGGCAAATTTAAGTTCTGACATGGGGTGTCCTTTGTAAACTGATTCGTAATGTACTTTCCTTCTTCACATTATTTCGTGAAGTAGTGCATTACTATCATCAGACGAAAAAACCCGCAAGATCCCCTGCGGGTTTTGTGATCAGATTTGAGAGGAGTTTCACGAAATTTCGGTAAAGCGTGGTGGGAATAGTGAGTTGGAGCCTGATGACGATAAATTTCACGCAGAAATAAAAAAGGGCGCTATTTCTTCCCTATAAACCTCCGTTTTTCTGTGACACATCTCAAGTTTTTCGCTTTTCTGCCGTTATCTAAATCTTAAGATTCCTTCCAGGGAAACGCCCATGTTAAAGACCATCCGTTCGCGCATTATTACAGCCTGCATCGCCATTGTGGCCTGCTCGCTGGTGATCAATACCTTCCTCAGTTACACCGTTGCAGATAAATACAACAGTCAGGCGACAGATACCACGCTGAACGCCCTGACCTCCAGCCACACGCAAGGGATCAGCGACTGGGTCAGTTCAAAAACAGGGATGATTGTTTCACTTCAGCCAGTTGCGTTAACGGAAGATCCGGTTCCGGTACTTAAACAAATTGCCAGCGCGGGCGGGTTTACCAACGTCTACGTCGGTTATGCCAATAAAACTGCGAAATTCTCCGATCCGACCGGCGTGCCGTCCGATTACGATCCGACAGGCCGCCCGTGGTACAGGCAGGCAGCCGAAGCCGGGCATCCGGTCGCCACGCCGCCGTATATTGATGCGGGCACCGGTAAGTTAGTGGTCACATTCGCCGTACCCGTGATGGACGGCGGAACGCTGAAAGCCATTGTCGCCGGTGATGTCTCGATGGACAGTGTGGTGAATAACGTCAATACCATCCATCCGACGCCCGGCAGTTTCGGGATGCTGGTGGATAAGTCCGGTGTCATCATCGCGCACCCGGACGATAAGCTGGCCCTGAAACCGTTCAGTTCGCTGGCGGAAGGCGTGAATTTGCAGGATTTATTCGCGGCGAAAACGCCGGTGGATATTCAGCTTAATGGCGCAACAAAGCGCGTTCGGGCCCTGCCGGTCGCGGGCACCGAATGGTACACGCTTGTGTTACAGGACAAGAGTGAGTCAACGGCGGGTATGCGTTCGCTGCTGACCTCTTCGGTGATTACGCTGATTGTGATCGTGCTGATTTCAGCCGCCGTGATTGGCCTGATCATCACCAAATCGTTCCGCCGTTTGTCGGTGGTACGCGATACGCTTAACGCCATCAGTTCCGGCGAGGATGATCTGACCCAGCGCTTACCGACCGACGGCCACGACGAGGTGACGCAAATTGCCCATGCGTTCAACACATTCGTGGATAAACTCAGCAAGGTGATGTCCGAAATCCGCACCACCAGCGAATCCGTTAAAATTGCCGCCGACGAAATTGCCGCCGGAAATAACGATTTGTCGGGCCGTACCGAATCCGCGGCGGCCAGCCTGCAACAAACCGCCGCGTCGCTGGAGCAGATCACCGCCACGGTTTCTCAGTCCGCCAGTTCCGCCAAACAGGCCAGCGCGACGGCGAAATCCGCCTCAGAAGCCGCCACGCGCGGCGACGAGGTGGTGACGAAAGTCATTACGACGATGGAAACGATTGAAAGCGCGTCGTCAAAAATCGGCGATATCACCGGCGTCATCGACGGCATTGCGTTCCAGACCAACATTCTGGCGCTGAACGCCGCGGTTGAAGCCGCGCGTGCCGGGGAACAGGGGCGCGGATTTGCCGTGGTCGCCAGCGAAGTGCGCAGTCTGGCACAGCGCAGCGCGCAGGCAGCAAAAGAGATTAAAGTGCTGATTGAATCGACGGTGAGCAGCGTGGCGTCGGGTTCCGCGCAGGTGCGGCTGGCCAGCGACAGCATGAGTGAAATCGTCAGTAACGTGTCGAACGTCAGCAGCGTGATGATGGAAATCACTCACGCGTCCGAAGAGCAGATGCTGAGTATTCATGAAATCAACAAGGCGATTACCCAGCTTGATGGCATGGTGCAGCAAAATGCGGCGATGGTTCAGGAATCTACCGGCGCGGCGTCAGCCTTGCAGGAACAGGCCACCGGTCTGGCACTCGCCGTCGGGCATTTCCGCGTGTAAGTTCTGTTGATGAAATCAGAAGGCCAGACGCTGTCACACGTCTGGCCTTTTTTACGCCCTGCCGCCCTGTTTACGGGCAAAACTGGCCGACAGCCGGTCCAGCAAAATCGCCATCAGCACCACCACAACTCCGCTTTGTAACCCGAGTCCGATATCCAGCTGCTGAATACTGCTGAGAATATCATTCCCCAGACCACCGGCACCGACCATCGAGGCGATAATCACCATCGACATTGCCATCATAATCGTCTGGTTCACGCCCGCCATAATTGCCGGTTGCGCGGCAGGCAGCTGCACTTTCCACAGCAACTGCCACGGCGTACAGCCGAACGCCAGCCCGGCTTCGATACGCGCCTGACTCACCTGGCGGATCCCCAGATCCGTGAGGCGCACCACTGGCGGCATGGAAAATAAGATGGTGGCAAAAATGCCCGGCGGACGCCCGAGGCCAAACAAAATGGTCGCGGGGATCAGATAAACAAATGCGGGCATGGTCTGCATGAAATCCATCAGCGTGCGCACGACACTGCCGACGGTGGCGCGGCGTGCGCTCCAGATCCCCAGCGGAATGCCAAACAGCAGACTGAAAAATGTCGAGGAAAGCGTCAGTGCCAGCGTGATTGACGCGTGATCGCTGTAGCCGCTGTAAACGATGTAAAGCGTGGCGAGCAGCGCAAACAGCGCGAAGCCTTTGCCAATACGCCAGAAGCCAATCGCGACGGCCAGAAACACCAGCCCCCACGGCGAGAGCCAGCCGGTCAGGGTTTCCAGCCCGCCGGCAACGGCGTCGATGCCAGCCGAAAGGCCGTCAAAAAAACCACCGGCATGCACCAGCAGCGCGTGAATGGCGCTGTCGATCTGACGGCTAAAATCTAAGGGATAGGCCATAACGTTCTCTGTATAAAAAGCTTAAAGCGGCGGCTGCCAGACATCGGCGTAAGATTCGGCCAGCTGCCAGCGCGAGGTATCCACGCCGGAGAAAAAGTGCCGGACATAAGGCGACGCCGGAGCGTTAATGATGTTTTCCGGCGTACCGACCTGCACCAGTTTGCCCTCCTCCATAATCGCAATGCGTGTCCCCAGAAGCAGCGCTTCTTCCATATCGTGGGTAACGAAAACCACCGTTCGCTGTTGTTCCGCCTGAAGGGCCAGCAGCAATGACTGCATGTCGCGGCGGATAATCGGATCCAGCGCTGAGAACGCCTCATCCATCAGCAACACTGCCGGGTTCACCACCAGCGCCCGCGCCAGCCCGACGCGCTGCTGCATGCCGCCGGAAAGCTGATGCGGATATTGCGCGGCAACGTGCGCCAGCCCGACTTTTTCCAGCATCGCGTGCGCCCGTTTGTGCCGTTCGTCACGGCTGACACCCGACACTTCCAGCCCGAACGCCACGTTATCGAGCACGGTGCGTTCGTCAAACAGCGCAAACGACTGAAAAACCATGCCAATCTGGCTGCGGCGCAGTTCAATCATTTCGCGGGCATTCAGGCTGCCCAGCGCCTGCCCCTGAAACAGGACATCGCCGGCACCCGGCTGAATGAGAAAATTGAGCGCGCGCAGCAGCGTCGATTTCCCCGAGCCGGAAAGCCCGACAATAACAAAAATCTCACCGGCTGTTATTTGCAAACTAATATCGTCCAGCGCATTGACCGGCGGTTTATTCTTCTCGCGGGAAAACAGTTTCTTTCCGGTCGCAGAAGAATAACTTTTAAAAACACGACGTAACTCGATGATGGATTGCGTCATAATGGTTTCGCACTCTGTTAATTATCCTGACACGCTAACTCAAAATAATAAAATAAGTGATGTCTTTTGGAATTCTATATAGAGTTATTTCGCATTAGCTTATGACTATTTGTGAAATACACTCTATTCCTGCCGGGAAACAGGGGCGGAATGGTGATGAAAATTCCATGCTTCATTTAACAGCCAGCGGGTTACTTTTTCCTGCTGTACGGACGCCGGTTTACTGCCGGAAGAGATGAGATAATAGCCCCGTTCCGTGCGCACTTCCGCCCCGCAAACGAACAACTGACGGCTCTCCAGCAGCGCCGAAATCAGCGGCCGCCAGCCGAGTGCAATCCCCTGTCCTTCGACCGCAGCCTGGATCACCAGCGAGTACGCATTAAAGGTGCGCGACCCGGCGTGATGCTGCGCGGGCAAGCCCTGCGAACGGAACCAGTCTTCCCATGTCAGCCAGCGCTGCGGACGGGTTTCCGGCAGCTTCAGCAGCGGGAAATGCATCAGTTTTTCCGGCAGCGGATCATCGCCAAGTTTATCCATAACCACCTGATTACAGACAGGAATAACATCCTCGGGAAACAGCTTTTGCGCATGCGTTCCCGGCCAGTTACCGTTGCCGAAATAGATCGCCAGATGGGCGTTGTTATCGCGAAAATTATAGTCATTCGGCGAGGTCGACACCTGCACTTCCACACCCGGGATCAGCGCCTGAATGGCGTTCATCCGCGGCATCAGCCAGTAGGTGGCGAAGCCCATATCGGTGTCAATCCGCAGCGTACTGCGCTGATATCGCGTGCGTTCTATCTGCTCGCTGATGTCGCTCAGGCTGGTGCGGACAATCTGGTAAAGCGCACTGCCGGATTCGGTCAGTTGCACGCCCCGGTGACGCCGTTCAAACAGCGGTCCGTTGAGCAGATTTTCCAGCATCTGAATACGCTGGCTGACCGCCGGTTGCGAAAGTCCGAGCTCATTTCCCGCCGCGGTAAAATTACCGTGTCGTGCGGCAGCTTCAAATACCACTAAAACCTGTAACGGAGGTAATTCTAATTTACCTGCCATAAACCCACCTTATGCCATGATAATTTAATAACCTCTTCACAGAATGAAAAAGGCATGCGATAAAAATATCACGATTCGCTAATTAATTTTTCTTTCAGGCTAACAATGCTTATAAATAAACCGAATATCGTTATTCTCATGGCCGATCAGTTAACCGCCGGGGCATTACGCACCTACGGAAATAATGTCAGCCTGACGCCCAATATCGACAAACTGGCCGACGAAGGCGTGGTCTTTGAATCCGCCTACTGCAACAGCCCGCTGTGCGCCCCTTCCCGCGCGGCGCTGATGACCGGCCAGTTTTTGTCAAACAACGGCGTTTACGACAACGCCGCAGAATTTCGCGCCGACTCGCCGACCTTCTGCCATTACCTGCGCGAACAGGGTTACCAGACCTGGCTTTCCGGCAAGATGCATTTTTGCGGCCCTGACCAGTTGCACGGCTTTGACGAGCGCCTGACCACCGATATTTATCCGGCTGATTTTGGCTGGACGCCGGACTGGGCAAACCCGGAGCGCCGTCTGGACTGGTTCCACAACATGAGTTCAGTGCTGGAAGCCGGTGAGTGTGTACGCACTAACCAGCTGGATTTCGATGATGAAGCGCTGTTTATGGCACGCCAGCGATTGTACGACGCCGCGCGCAAACCGGACGACAAGCCGTTTCTGCTGTTGCTTTCACTCACGCATCCGCATGATCCGTTTGCCATTCCGCGCCGTTATCTCGACCGCTTCAACGCGGATGATATTGACCTGCCGAAAACCGGCGCGGGCGACGTGGAAGACGACGCGCACTCGCAGCGCCTGCGCGCCATGTATCAGCTCGAAGACGGTTTGCTCAGCGACGAGCAAATCCGCCGCGCCCGTCACGCCTATTACGGATCGATTGCCTACGTAGATGACTGCTTTGGTGAAGTGGTCCGCACACTGGAAGAAACCGGTCAGGCGGAGAATACCGTGGTATTTGTGATTGCCGACCACGGCGAAATGCTGGGTGAACGCGGGCTGTGGTACAAAATGACCTTCTTCGAAGGGGCCGTGCGCGTGCCGCTGATTGTCCACAATCCGCAGCGTTTTGCGCCCCGCCGCGTCGGCGGCAATGTCTCGCTGGTGGATTTGCTACCGACGTTCACCGAACTGGCAGGCGGCGCAGAACGCCTTGAGCATCCGGTTGCCCCGCTCGACGGCCACAGCCTTGTATCGCATCTTAAAGGCCAGCCGGGGCCGGACGAAGCCTGCGCTGAATATCTGGCGGAAGGCGCGATTGAGCCGATGGTGATGATCCGCCGCGGGCCGTGGAAATACATTCATTCGCTGACCGAAGCGCCGCATCTTTACCAGCTTGAGCAGGATCCGTTTGAGCTGAAAAACCTTGCAGCGCTGGCCGAACATCGCGATACCGTCGCGGCGTTTGCGGCCGAAGTCGCCGCCCGCTGGGACTTAAATACCCTGAACAAACAGGTTCGCGCCAGCCAGTTAAAACGGCTGTATCTGACCGAAATCGCCGGGCGGGATGCCATTCCGCAATGGGATTTCCAGCCGCATCAGGCCGCTTCGCACCGTTTTATCCGTAACCACCAGACGCTGGACGAGCAGGAAGCCTTTGCCCGTTACCCGCGCCCTTATAAACACCCGACCGGGAAATAATGATGATGATAAAAAGACTCACCACGCTGATGCTTCTGGCCAGTGCCAGCCTGCTGCCGCTGAGCAGTTTCGCCGCTGACGACGCCCGCTGTGCCACCGTTAATCAGTCCGACCCCGGCTGGACGGATATTGCAGCGACCAATGCCGTGTCCGGCGTGGTGCTGAACGCGCTGGGTTATCAGCAAAAAGTGCAAAACCTTTCCGTCGCGCTGGCATTTCAGGGATTGAAAACCGGCCAGCTGGATGTGTTTTTAGGTAACTGGATGCCCGCACAGGCGCCGGTTATCGCGAAATTCACCGATGACATCAGCGTCACCGGCGCTAATTTACCGGCGGCCAAATTTACGCTGGCCGTGCCGGATTACGTGGCAAAAGCGGGCGTGAAGGATTTCGCCGATCTGGAGAAATACGCGGATAAGTTTGATCACAAGATCTACGGCATCGCGCCGGGCGCACCGGCGAATCAGAACATTAAGAAAATGATCGACCAGCATGATTTTGGTTTGCAGAAATGGAATCTGGTGGAGTCGAGCGAAAGCGGCATGCTGGCGCAGGTGACCCGCGCGGTGAGCCGTCAGCAGTGGATCGTGTTTCTGGGCTGGGAACCGCATGCGATGAATACGCGCTTTAAGCTGACGTATCTGAGCGGTGGCGATAAATGGTTTGGTGCGAACTATGGCAGCGCGACGGTGAACACCGTGACGCGCAAAGGTTTTGCCGAACAGTGCCCGAACCTCAACCGCTTCTTCACGCAGCTGAAATTTAACGTGCCGCTGGAAAACGCCATCATCACCCGCGTGCTCGATGACAAGCAAAGCCCGGAAGACGCCGCCCGCGCCGAACTGGCGAAACACCCGGAACTGCTGACCGGCTGGCTGAACGGCGTGACCACCCGCGACGGCCAACCGGCAGAAAGCACGGTGAAAAAAGCGCTGGGGATCTGATCGCCCGGAATAAAGACACAAAAAAAGCCAGGCAATTTATGTGCCTGGCTTTTTTGTCTCTGACGTTTATCAGTCCGTCGTCAGCCGGTTAAGCGGCTGCATCTTTCAGTTGTCTTTCCACCAGCGTGACCCAGATGCCGATGCCCAGCGGAATAAGATCATCATTAAAATCGAAACGGGCGTTGTGCAGCGACGCGGAAGGTTCTGCGCCGTCGGCACCCAGCCAGAAATAAGCGCCGGGACATCGCTCGAGCAAATACGCGAAATCTTCTGCCGCCATCGACGGCGGATTATTGAAATGCACTTTTGTGACGCCCGGCGAATGCTCCGCGGCTTCGCGCACAATTTCGGCCTGCGCCGGATGGTTTTTCGTCACCGGATAGCCAAATTCCCAGCGGACTTCGCCTTTGACGCCAAACGGCAGCGGCACGGATTTGACGTATTCTTCAATCAGCCGCCAGCAGGTCATACGCGTTTCATTGCTCTGGCAGCGCAGCGTGCCGGACATGTGCAGCGTTTCCGGGATGACATTGATTGCCTCGCCCGCCTGTAACTGCGTCAGGCTGATCACCGTTTGTTCCAGCGGCGAGAGGCGGCGCGAAATCAGACTTTGCAGCGACAAAATCAGCTGTGCGCCCGCCACTACCGGATCCGCGCCCAGTTCAGGCATCGCCGCATGGCAGCCTTTGCCGGTGAGCGTGATGTAGAAATTATCCTGCGACGCCATCATCGCGCCCTGGCTGACCGCCACTTCGCCAACCGGCAGGCCGGGCCAGTTATGCAGCGCGTACACTTCCTGCATCGGGAAACGTTCAAACAGCCCTTCATTAACCATCATCTGGCCGCCCCCGGCGTTTTCTTCCGCAGGTTGGAAAATGAAATGTACCGTGCCGCGAAAATGGCGGTTTTCACTGAGATGTCGCGCCGCGCCGAGCAAAATGGCTGAATGGCCGTCGTGACCGCAGGCGTGCATCAGGCCGGGATTTTGCGAGACGTGTTCGAAATCATTGAGTTCCTGAATTGGCAGCGCATCGATATCCGCACGCAGGCCGATTGAAGGCCCGTCGCCGTTGCGCAGGGTCGCGACAATACCGGTTCCGGCGAGTCCGGTGTGAACGTCAAGGCCGAAAGACAGCAGCAGTTCACTGATTTTTTGGGAAGTATGATGTTCATTCAGACCCAGCTCTGGCCGGGTGTGGAGTTCACGGCGTAACTGTTTGGCTTGTTTAATAATCTGCTCGGAAATGACCGCCATAAACCCTCTGTGCTGATCTGAATTCAGTGCGGCGGGCCTGACCCGCGGGCACATTGTTAATTTAAAGTATCACATTCAGAACGATTGGGTTAAACGTCAAATAAGGCCTCTACCGCTGGTCAGAGGACGCGGATTGCGCGCCTTGCGCATTTTCAGAATTTGCCCAGGTTTTGCCGGATCATACAGTTGTGCTTGAATGAAAAATGCCCCCGGAATTGTACTTTTATTGCACATAATCGTTATTCAGAATCGCTAAGTTATATTGCCGTGCCCTCCTGTATGAAATTTGCCTTAATACAGTTTTTTATCTCTACCAATATTAAAACTTTCACTCCACATAAAAATTACATTTATATTAATTCAACAATAAAATTAACCTTTAATATTATCTCATGCCACCACTCAGGTTTTGTAATTTAAATATTTCTGGTCAGTAACAAAAAATCACTGCATAGTAGTTTCGTCATGGAGTGTGCTAACAATCATTTGGACGTTATAACCAGGTCGTAACACAGCAAATCAACAATATAACAACGTTATTAAATATTATTTAATAACACAGAGGTTCCTCATGCGCGTAAACATGCCAGTGACACAGCGGGAATATGGTTTAGATCCCGATACCACATTAATGTCCACGACGGATGTCAACAGCCGGATTATTTATGCAAACTCCGCGTTTATTAATGTCAGCGGATTCTCCGAAGACGAACTGATCTTCAAACCCCACAATATAGTCCGCCACCCGGACATGCCGGTCGAAGCCTTTGCCGACATGTGGTTTACCCTGCAACAGGGCGACAGCTGGACGGGGCTGGTGAAGAACCGTCGTAAAAATGGCGACCACTATTGGGTTCGCGCCAACGTCACGCCGGTACATCATCAGGATAAACTGACGGGATATATTTCCGTGCGCAATAAACCCGCTGAGCACGAAATTAAAGCCGCGGAAGAATTATACAAATCAGTAAAAGATAAAAATGCCGGAAGCCGGAAATTCTATAAAGGTCTGGTGGTGCGCACCGGTTTATTTTCACTCTTTTCGGTATTACAAAAACTGCCGGTGAGCTGGCGTTTACGTTTACCGTTATTTATCGCAGGCATTTTCCCGCTGTTATTTCCGCTGACGGGGATCGCTCAGACGTGGGGGGCTATTTCCACGATTATCCTGTTACTGCTCGCCGATCTCTTTTTACAAACACAAATCCGCAATCCGATAAAAACGATTCTGGATCAGGCGCAGCAAGTGGTCTCCGGGAAAAAAGCCGATTCCGTGCATTTTAACCGCGTCGATGAAATTGGTTTACTGATGCGTTCAGTGAATCAGTTTGGCCTGAATCTGCATTCTCTGGTGGAAGATGTCGGGACGCAGGTCGGCGGGATTTCAAATATCAGCAATCTGATGTCGAAAAACAGCATGGCGCTCAGCGCACGAACTGAAGAAACGGCGGCCAATCTTCAGCAAACGGCGGCGGCGATTGAGGAGATTGCCGGTGCCGTCGGGCAAAGCGCTGACACTGTGATTCAGGCCAGCAAACTGGCGGACAGCGCCGCATCCGTGGCGAAGAAAGGCGGCGAAATCATGCAGGACACTATCGGCATGATGCAGTCAATTTCGCAGGCCAGCAGCAAAGTCGTGGACATTATTTCCGTGATTGACGGCATTGCCTTCCAGACCAACATTCTGGCGCTCAATGCCGCCGTGGAAGCCGCCCGCGCCGGAACCGAAGGCCGCGGATTTGCCGTGGTCGCCGCGGAGGTGCGCGTGCTGGCACAGCGTTCCGCCACCGCCGCCAAAGAAATCAAAGCGCTAATCGAAGCCAATATGCACAGCGTTGAAACCGGCGGCCACATGGTGGAAAGCGCCGGTCAGCAGATCAGCGAAATTATCGGTGAAGTGGTGCAGATGTCGGGGCTGATTAAAGAAATCAGTCACGCCACCCGCGAGCAGACATCGGCGCTTTCACTGATTAATACGTCGCTGGCGCAGATTGAAACCATGACACAAGACAATGCCGGGATGGTGGCGCAATCTTCTGAATCGGCTGAAACGCTGAACTATCAGGCCACGCGGCTGAAAAGCGCCATCGACGTGTACGGCGGCCAGATGACAAAAATGGAGAGCCGTTCTGCGCAGCTTGCGGGTTTCGGGAAAGTCACCGCCAGTTAAGAAATATTCAGATGCTCGCGCGGGCGTTCAACTGTTCATTCTGCCCGCGCCAGAAACCGGGAGTACAGCCGTATTCATTCTGAAAATGACGGATGAAATGGGCGCAGTCGCTGAACCCCATGCGCACGGCGATTTCGGTAATACTTTCCTGCGTATTATTCAGCAACCAGCACGCGTAACGCAGTCTGGCGCTGCGGATAAATTCCCGCGGGCTTTTCCCCAATTCAGCATCAAACAACCGGGTTAACTGCCGGGCGCTGAGCTTAACCTGATGCGCCAGCCACGCGGTGCTCAGCGGGCGCGCCAGATATTGTTCAATCAGCATCACCACCTGACGCAGACGCGGGTCGGCAATCAGGGAAATATTCGCCGGCCTTGAAACGGCGGCGGTGCGAAATTCATCATGACCCAGTGATAAACGGTGGCTGGCTTTTGCCGCCGTCTCTTCACCCGCATGCTGGCGGATCAGTTCAGTCGCCAGCGTGAGCGTCGAAATACCGCCAGGGCAAGTCAGCACGTCCCCTTCATCGATAAAATCAAATCCTTCCTCGGCATACACGCCCGGAAACCTTTTGCGAAATTCTTCATTGTGAAACGGATGCACCGACGCGCGGCGGCCATTAAGCAAACCGGCTTTTGCCAGAATAAAGCTGCCGGTGCCAATCCCGACCACCGGCACACCGGCCTGATGTGCGCGCCTGATATATTTAAGATCGTCTGCCTGTCCGCGTGACAAACATTTCAGCGTTCCGCCAATAACAGCGAGGTAATCATAATGTTCGGGGAATTCATGCGCCCTGCCGGGTTTCACGCTGATACCGGTATTACTGTTCACCGGCATCTCCGGTTTTGCGCTGATAATACTCAGCTGACATTGTGTTTTATTTCCGGCATGTGCGGCATAACGCATGGCATCCATCATTCCCGACAGCGCCAGCAGCGGAAATTCCGGCCATAAAATTAATCCGATATGTAATTTCTCCCCGGGGGGAGGAATATTTTCACCTGCGGGAGAAGAAACAGCGGCAGATGTTTTCATTATTGTTCCCTCGTATTTATGGCAGGGAATTATAACGGGCAATTAATAACCACTTATCTCAACAGATCGTCAACGCGGCCAAACCTCAGGATTTCTTAACCGCCAAATCTTCCCGTTTCAAACCAAATAATTAACGTTAATCACACAAGCGCAGTGCGGCACTTCACATTTCCTGAGTTTTCTTCACTAACATAACTTTACATTCGAATTCTACTATGGCCCGGCAAATGAGCGATTCGTGCTTATTGCAGCTCTTTCTGATGTTTTTTTGAGATTCAAATGTACGTCTTTAAGTCTTCAGCGCCGCCCCCAAGACGGGGCTGAATTTTAAATACAGGGTTGATTTCAGCATCAGAATGAAAAGGAAATACGCCGTCCTGCGTTATGAAACGTCGCCGTCGTATTAATCAACTGTAAGTAAATAGGGAATTTTGCAATGAAAAAACTGGCCTTCTTATCTGTTACGGCAATGTCTGTTCTGTTCGCATCTCAGGCGTTCGCTTTTTCTGATAATACAGTGACTTTCCAGGGTGAAGTGACAGCAGAAACCTGTTCTGTGACCATCAACGGTAACAGCGCAAAACCACTGGTTCTGCTGCCAAGCGTTAACGCAAGCACGCTGGCTGCAGCAGGTCAGACTGCCGGTCAGGCGACTTTCGATATCGGTGTTTCCGGTTGTACTGGCAGCGCAGATGCTGCAACTAAAGTTTCCAGCGTCTTCGCCGGTAACAGCGTTGCGACCACTGGCGACCTGAGCAACGTGGCAACCACTGACGCTGCAACTAACGTAAACATCCAGATCCTGGATACCAAAGCCACAGCAATCGACTTCTCTTCTCCGTTCACAGCTGACGGTGACCTGACGCTGGCTGCCGGTGAAACGGCTGCAACGGCTACCTACACCGCGCAATACATTGCAACCGGTAAAGCAACCGCGGGTGCGGTTGAATCCACTATGCAATACGCAGTGAGCTACAACTAATACCTTAATAAATCAGGGATGTTTATTTCTCTGAATACCTTATTCAGATTAATTAAGGCCACGGATGGCCTGTTAATTCCTTTCCAGAATATCAGTCAGTATTTTCACGGGTGGATATTATGTCCCGCTTTCAATGGCGTAGCATTTTCTTATTTGTATTCGCACTGAGCGCTTCATTCAGTGCCTCAGCCAGCGTCGTCATGACCGGCTCACGCGTTATTTATCCCTCTGATGCGAAATCAGTGGACGTCCAGCTGAGAAATAACGACGAATTCCCTTACGTTATTCAGGCCTGGTTTGACAGCGGCGATCAAAATTCCACACCGACGACCGGTAAAGCGCCTTTTGTCGCCACACCACCCACATTCAGAATTGCCGCCAAAGACGGGCAGGTATTACGCCTGTTCTTTACCGGTGAAAAAGCATTACCCCAGGATCGTGAATCCATTTTTTATTTTAATTTCCTGCAAGTGCCTCCGTCTAATATTGGCGGAGACAAAGGAAATCAGATGGTCATTATGCTGAAAAACAGGCTGAAGGTGTTTTATCGCCCGGCCGGTTTAAAAGCCAATAATAAGAAGATTTTTGATTATCTGAGTTTCAGCAATATCACCGCCAATAATATCCGCATTACCAATGCCTCACCTTTTTATATTTCACTCGGCAAGGTTGCGGTGAAAGGGGTGAATGCAAAAGATAAACCGCCAATGATTGCGCCTTTTGCCGCCGCGGATGTGGCGCTGAATGCAGGAAAAGTCACCGATAAGAACGTTCAGGGAATAGAAATCGGTCTGGTTAATGATTATGGAGCAACGGTGACACATGAGTATCCAATCCAAAAATAACAACAGGGTCTTCCGCCTCGCGGTGCTGACCTGTGTGATTAAAGCGTCATTGTTCTCTCATTCTGCGTTTGCCGAAGATTATCGTTTCGACAGCCATTTGCTCGCCGGTTCAGATTTCGCAGAAAGCGTGGATCTGGATAAATTTAACGAAACCCAAATCAGTGTTCCGGAAGGCCCGCAAACGCTGGATATCAGCCTCAACGGTATCAAAATTAAAAGCCAGGTACCGGTGCAGTTCCGCAAAGTGAAAGCGACGGATAAAAGCGCGCAGCCGTGTCTGGACGTTGAGCTGATGAAGCTGTTGCAGCTGAAATCCCAGCCGCTGAAAGGCACGCAGAAACAGTGTGTCTTTTTGTCAGAAATCACACAACAGGGCAGCTGGAAAATACAGCAATCCACCCTGACGCTGAATTTTTTAATTCCGCAAATTCTGCTGAACCGCCAGCCGCGCGATTACATTCCGATTTCAGAATGGAATGCCGGTGCGCCGCTGGTGTTTTTACGCCACAACACCAACTTCACGCGCAACATCATGCGCGACGTTCACTACAACTATGTCTGGAGCATGATCAACGCCGGGGCGAATATGGGCATGTGGCAACTCCGCCATCAGGCCAATTTGCGCTATATGGAAAGCAGCACCAGCGGCGATCACTACAAATGGAACACCGTGCGGACGTGGGTGCAGCGCCCGGTTCCTTCCCTTTCCAGCGAGCTGATGGTCGGTGATACCTACACCGACAGTTCAATGTTCGGCTCGATGTCGTTTAACGGTGTGAAGCTGGCCACCGATCAGCGTATGTGGGCGCAGGGAAAACGCGGCTACGCGCCGGAAGTGCGCGGCGTGGCGAGTACCAATGCGCGCGTGATGATCCGTCAGGCCGGTAATCTCATTTATGAAACGCAGGTGCCGCCCGGCCCGTTCCTGATTGACGACCTTTACAACACGCGCAGTCAGGGGGATTTACAGGTTCAGGTGATTGAAGCCGACGGCAAATCGTCGTTCTTCGTCGTGCCTTACGCCGCCGTACCGAACTCCATGCGCCCCGGCAACCTGAGTTATCAGTTTGCCGCCGGTAAAGTCCGCAATTATTACTCGGTACAAAATGCCTTCACCGAAGGCGTACTCCAGTACGGCGTGAATAACAGCATTACGTCCAACACCGGCGCGCGCTTTGCCAATGATTATCAGGCATTGCTGGTCGGCGGCGTGTTTGCATCCGAACTCGGCGCGCTGTCGCTCAATACCACCTGGTCACATGCGCGGGTGGAAAACGATCAGTCGAAAAGCGGCTGGCGTGCGGAGATGTCGTACAGCAAAACGTTTGAAACCAATACCAATATCGTGCTGGCGGCGTACCGCTATTCCACCGCCGGTTACCGCGACCTCGAAGACGTGCTGGGCGTTCGCCGTCAGGAAAATGGCGGCACAAACTATTATTCCGACACGCTGAAACAACGAAACCGTTTCACCGCCACGCTCAGCCAGAACATGGGTGACTACGGCACCGTGGCGCTCAGCGGCAGCAGTACGGACTATTACAACAACCGTTCGCGCATCACCGAGTTGCAGCTTTCTTACAACAATATGTGGAAGAAGCTCAGCTACAACATCAACGTGGGCCGCCAGCGTTCGAGCTGGAGCAACGATAACGTCTACAGCGTGAACGACGCCGATTACGATTCGAGCCGCTATCAGAAATACACCGAGAACGTGATTTCCATTGGCCTGTCCGTACCGCTGGACTGGCGCGATTCCCGCTCGAGCGTGTCGTTTGACATGATGAAAGACAAAAATACCCGCTCGGCGATGACCACCCTTTCCGGCTCCGCAGGCCAGGAAAGCGACTTCACTTATTCCGTGTATGCCGACCACGACAAATACACCGAACTGGAAGAAGGCAAGAGCCATGACATCCGCTGGGGCACCAACGTGCAGGAACGCACCCGCATGGGGACGGTCCGCGCCTCGTATGCCCGCAGCGATGATTATCATCAGCTCGGCCTCGGCACGGCCGGAACGCTGGCCGTGCACGGCGGCGGTGTGACCTACGGCCCGTACGCCAGCGACACCTTTGCGCTGGTCGAAGCCAAAGGCGCAACCGGTGCGCGCGTCAACAACGCACAGGGCGCACAAATCGATACCTTCGGTTACGCCATCGTGCCGTCACTCGCGCCTTACCGCTACAACACCATCAGCATCGACGGCAATTCCATGAGTCAGGACGTTGAGCTGGAAGGCGGTAACGTGCGCGTGGTGCCGGTACTCGGCGCCGTGCCAAAAATTGCCTTCAAAACCCTCGGCGGCACACCGGCATTAATCACGGTCATGATGCCGGACGGCACACCGGTGCCGATGGGTGCGGATGTGAAAGACAGCAACGGAAACAGCGTCGGGATGGCCGGTCAGAGCGGTCAGGTCTACGCCCGTCTTCCGGCCGCTTCCGGCACGCTGTTTATCAGCTGGGGAAGCAATAAATCGTGCCGCGTGAATTATCAGCTTCCGGCTAAGAACAAAACCGACGGCAATAACTTCATTCTCTTAAACGGCACCTGCGTACAGTGAGAATCACCATGAAATTTCCTATTTCTCAGTTAAAAACCTGGCTGATTGCCTCAGCCTTTATGGCCTGCTCGCCGTGGGCTCACGCGATTTGCTACAAGGTCACCGGGATCGGCACCACCACGTCCACGATCCCGCAGGCGGTGGCGGATATGGGTTACACCGCCACCAGCTGGGGCGGCGTACTGAACTCGGCAGCGGCGTCGATTTCTTTCGGGACCATTATTATGGGTACCGGCGCGCAGTCGCTGGCGACGGCGGGCACCGTGCTCGCCAGCGCAAACCTGAACTTTATCGATACGGCGCTGAAAGTGCCGTATTCCGCCAATCAGATTGTCTTCAAATGCGCGCTGGCCGATGCCGATACGTTATATGAAATGTATGCCCTGTTCGGCGGCAACGGGGTTTTCTACGGCGGATATGCAGTGAATGACGTTGACGGCGGTTATGCCACGCCAGCACAGGGCATTGCCTACCGTATTACGAACCAGAAAACCGGCCTGTATTACACCAGCAAATGGCAGGAACGTAAGCTGACGGCTGATGATTACATTACCGTCGGATCTAACATTTATATTCCGGCGTCGTCATTTGACAGCGCCACGTTTGAGCTGATTAAAACGGACGATATCGGCTCCGGGGCTTACGTCACACGTAATGCCTTCTCGCAAATCGTAGCTCCGCAGGGTTTTGTGGCCCTGAAAGGCAACGCGATGAACACCGATCTGACCACCGGATCCCTCGCAAACTCTCCTTCACCTTATAACACCTCCGCGGTGTGGAGCATGAGGGGCGGTTCCACCACGATCATTCGCGGGAATACCTGCAAGGTCGGCGATTTCGATCAGGTGGTGCAGTTACCGTCTATCGGTGCCGGTGATCTGCGTAACGGCAGCAGCAGTTCGAATACCTTTAACGTCTCCATCGAATGTGACGCCGGTGCCATTTCCGGTACCACGTCCAGCAGTACAAACGCTCCCGTCGCGATGGGTTTCCTGGTGACGCAGCCCACGGCGTTAAGTCAGGCGTCAACGCTGGGGCTGAAAAGCAGCTCCGGCGGGATCAGCTATCTGCTTGATGATAACTACGGCACCAGCGGCGTGGCCTCCGGCGTTGGCATCCGTCTGTACTCTCCGTCCGGCGCGGCACTGAATCTGCTGTCATCCAAGGATACCACCGGCACCGGCAATGCCGCGGGCTGGTACGGTTTTGCCGATTTACTCAGTGCAACCGGTGCCACGTCGACCGGCGGGGAAGCGTATGGCGGAACGTTCACCGCGTCGCTTGAACAACTTCCGGGATTACAGGCCGCAGCAGGATCAGTCAATGCGCAAGCTCAGATTGTTGTCAGCCTTCAGTAAGCCTTTGCTGGCGGCGGCGCTGTTGCTCAACGCCAGCATGGCCGGTGCGGTGGTTAACAGCACGCAAAGCCGTCTGGTGTTTAATGAAGACAGCATGGCCGAATCGCTGGTGCTGGTGAATTCAGAACGGGCACCGGCGCTGGTTCAGGTCTGGAGTGACGATAACAACCCGCTTACGTCGCCGGACAAGATCAGCACGCCGGTTATTGTTGTGCCGCCGGTGTTCAAACTGGACGCAGGCGGATCGCGCAACCTGCGCGTGATGTTGCTTTCCCGTCAGGGAATGCCGTCGGATCGTGAGCAGGTTTACTGGCTGAATATTTATCAGATCCCGCCGAATACGCAGGCCGGCAGCACCGGTGAAAAGAAAGTGATTCTACCGCTGCGTATCCGTATGAAAGTGTTTGTGCGCCCCGCCGGGCTGAAAGCGCCGGGTGAAGATATCGGGAAATCGCTGGAGTTTGCGCTACGCGATGGCGCGCTGGTGATCACTAATCCGACGCCTTATCACCAGACGTTAGGCGGGCTGAGCCTGGGCAATAAACCGCTGACGCCGCTGATGGTGGCACCAAAATCTTCCGCCACGGTGACGGTTCTGGCGGGCAATCATGCCCGGCAGATAAGCTGGTCGGTGATTGACGATTACGGGAAACAAACCTTGTACCAGCGGCAATTATAACAATAACGCTGTCACGTCCGGGCATCCCGCAGATGCCCGGATTTATCGCACCCGTTCCAGAGGGTTTATTACGTTGACGAACCTGAAGCAGCCTATGAAAAATACAACGCTCACAACGATTAATATGACGTACTTCCATCAATATCATATGTCCTATGATTTGATTGCTTCGTATATTCAGCAGGAAATGAAAGTCAGTCATTTACAGTTACACCATTTCCCGGATCCGGAATCGCTGTTAAACGCGGTGAAAGAAAATAAAATCGACATTGTGATGATTAATTCATCCTGCCTGTTTGACGGATATTTCCGTGAAACCGAAATCCGTAAAGTGCTGTCTGTGCTTTGTGCAAATAATCACACGACCACGGTGTTATTTGCTCAAAACATGAAACCGGTTTTACTCAAAAAAATGGCCGGCGCGGGCATGGATATTATGCTCAGCTCCCATGACACGCCGAATGAACTGGTCACCGCGCTGATGAACGCCATGATGACGGCAGAACCGGAACCCTATATTTCTCAGTCCATTAAAGCACATCTGTTGCAGACCCAGGATGAGCTGACCACCAAGGAATGGGAAGTCATCAACCTGATTAATCAGGGATATTCACTTTCACAAATTGCCTCGAAAAAATGCCGGGCGATGAGCACCGTCTCGACCCAGAAGCGCAATGCCATGAATAAGTTGCATATCACCAGTGAAAGTGAATTATTGCGATTTTTACACCAGAACACATTTTTCTAATTATTAAACTTTGTGGAATTTCATGTTTAAAAAAATGCTTATCCCGCTCACCGGGGGATTATTACTCACCGGGAATGCCTGGGCGCTGTCGCTTCAGGAAGCCCTTATTGCAGCCAATACCTATAATGCAGAAATTAATGCGGCGCGCAGTGAACACGACGCGGACAGCCAGAAAAAATATCAGGGATTTGCCGGATTATTACCGGTTGTCACCCTGAACGGCGCGTGGAATAAAACCGATCAGCCCGATGCCGCTTATTCCGCCGGCGTCACCCGTCATAATTACAGCTTCAATGTGACGCAGCCGATTTTTGACGTATCGAAATATGCGACATGGCGCAAAAGCCTGGTGATCAGCGATCTGGCCGACGTGAATTACCTGATTGCCCAGCAAAAGCTGATCACCGATGTGGTGTCGGCGTTTTACGACGTGGTGTATCAGCGCAGCGTGCTGGAAACCAATCAGCGGATCCTCGCGGCGTTTAACGCCAAGCTGAAACAGTCCCAAAAAGCGCTGGAAGTGGGCGATGGCACGCGGCTGGATGAAGTGGAAGCGCAGGCCAACTATGACAAGGCGGTGGCGGATGAGCTGGCGTCAGAAAACAGTCTTAACGATGCCTACGTGACATTTCGTCAGATGACGGGACTCGACGCACAAGGGATTTCCGACCAGACCCTGAGCTGTGTGCGCTATACGCAGGACATCAATCCTGAGCAGATTAAACAGCTGGCGACCGCCAACAATCTGGACGTACTTTCTGCCATTCAGACCCAGAAAGGCACCGAAGCCGACATTACCACCGCCACGTCCAACTATATGCCCGTCGTCACCTTTCAGGCCGGTTATGGCAAGAACTGGAGCCGCGCAGAAAACAGCAATCTGCTGGATGACCTGTTCGGCACCACATCCAAAACCGACAACACCACTTACGGCGTCAACGTGTCGATCCCGCTGTTTGCCGGTGGCAGCCACATTTCACAAAGTCTCGAAGCCGCTCACCGCTATGAACAGAGTAAGGATTTGCTGATCAACGCACGCCGTAAAGCCGAACAGCAGGCGATTCAGGCGGCGTCGGGCGTAAGAAACGATCAGTCGCGGATCAGGGCGTATGAGCGGGCGATCAGTTCTGCCGAAAAGCGCCTGACGTCGACGCGCTACGGACGGGAAATCGGGCAGCGCACGCTGATCGACGAGTTCAATGCCGAGAAAGATTATTACCAGGCGATTCAGGATCTGGCGCAGGCGCAGAACAGCCTGATTCAGTCGATCGTTAAATTAAAATCCGCAACCGGTGCGCTCGATTACGCCGCGATGCAAATTTTCAACTGTGGCGCGGCGTAACCGGAGATTTTGAGCATGAATAACGACTTATTTCGAAAAGAATCGCTGGAAGCCCAAAAAACCAAAGTGCTGGGCGCGGTGGCTCTGTATTGCCCGCCGTTCCGCTGGCTGATTATCGCCATCGTCTGTGCGCTGGTGGCGGTCCTGATCGGTTTTTGTATTTTCGGCAGTTACACCAAACGCGAAACCGCGAAAGGCGTGTTGACGCCGGAAAGCGGCATGATGACCATGACGGCGATGACCGCCGGAACGGTGATGGCCCTGCCCGTTCGTGAAGGCGATAACCTGAAAAAAGGCGATCAGATCGCCACCATTTCGTCTGAAATCTCCACCGGCCGTTATGGTCAGACGCGTGAAGCGATCGCCAGCCAGCTGGATCTCCAGCAGCAGGGTTTAAACAATCAGCTGACCAATCTTGAACAGCTCAATGTGGAAACGCTCCGCTCGTTGCAGGAAAAAAGCAGCCTGCTGGAACAGCAGTCCGCCGAGCTGGACACGATTTACCGCCAGCGCACACAGCAAATCGCGCTGACCAAAAAGCAGGTCGATAAAATGGCTGCCATGCGCGCTGAAGGCTACGCCTCGAATACGCAGGTCGAGCAGCAGCAAAATGATCTGCTGGATGCCAGCGTGCGTTTGCAGGATGTGGCCCGCCAGCGCATCGATGTCAGGCAGCAACTGGCTCAGGCGCGCCAGCAGCTGCGTGAGCAACCACTCACTTATTACCAGCAGAAGAATGACCTTCAGCAAAAACTCTCCGACATCACGCAGTCGATGATGGAAAACGAATCGCGCCGTTCGATTGATTTGCGCGCGCCGGAAAAAGGCACGGTCAGCGCCGTGCTGGTGAAACCGGGACAAATCGTCAGCGCCGGGCAAACGGTCGCAATGATCCTGCCGGACAACGCCCGTTTACAGGCGCGGATCATGCTCAGCAGCCGCGCAATCGGGTTTATCCGCCCCGGCCAGCGTGTGGTGCTGCGCTACGAATCTTTCCCCTGGCAGAAGTTTGGTCAGCAGTACGGCACCGTGACTGAAATCTCCAAATCGGCGCTGTCACCGCAGGAAGTCTCCAGCATTACCGGCGATTCTCAGGTTCAGGAATCCCTTTATCAGGTCAAAGTCGCCATCGACCACCAGTCAGTACAGGCCTATGGCAAGCAGGTCAGCCTGCGCCCCGGCAGCGGGCTGGACGCCGACTTTATCGTTGATAAACGCCGCATCTACGAATGGGTTCTTGAGCCGCTTAACGCGCTGGGCAAGATGACCTCTCTGTAATTTCAAATAGTTAACCGGGTTGAGCATGGATCTTTTTCACAAACTTAATTTGTCGTTCCGCCATAAGTTGCCAGTTTTACGCCAGACGCAGGCCGCAGAGTGCGGGCTGACGTGCGTCGGTATGATTGCCGGTTTCTACGGCCACCAGATTGATATGGTATCGCTGCGCCACCGTTTTCCGTCATCACAAAAAGGCAGCACGCTGACTGATGTGATGTCCTTCGCCCAAAATCTGGGAATGGGTTGCCGCGCCGTGCGGCTGGAGCTCGATGAGCTGCATAAACTCAGCCTGCCCTGCGTGCTGCACTGGGACATGAACCATTTTGTGGTGCTCAAAAGCATCAGCAAAAACACCATCACAATCCACGATCCGGCGCGCGGCGTGCGTAAAGTGGCGATGGATGAAGTGTCGCGATCGTTCACCGGCGTGGCGCTGGAACTGTATCCGGCGGCAACCTTTGAGCAGAAGAACGAGAAAAAGTCGATCTCGATGCTCAACCTGATCCGCAATGTGTCAGGCATCGGATCCGCGTTTACGCAGGTCGCCCTGCTCTCTCTGGCGCTGGAGTTTTTCGGCATCATTTCACCGTTTTATATGCAGTGGGTGATCGACCAGGTTTTGGTGTCCAGCGATCGCGATCTGCTGACGTTACTGGGCGTGGCGTTTATCAGCATTACGCTGTTCCAGAATCTGATCAGCGCATTACGCAGCTGGGTGACGACCTGGTTTTCCAGCATGCTGAGCGTGCAGTGGTCGGGTAATTTGTGCGCTCATCTGCTTGGTCTGCCGCTGAGCTATTTTGAGGAGCGCCACGTCGGCGACATCCTGTCGCGCTTTGGTTCTATCGCCAATATTCAGAGCACGCTGACCGGCCGGTTTATCTCGTCGATTTTCGACGGCGTAATGGCGCTGGTCACATTGGCCGTGATTTTTACCTACAACGCCAATCTGACGTTTGTGGTCATCGGCCTGTTTCTGCTTTATGCGCTGATCCGCTGGATCTCGTTTGAACCGTTCCGGCAGGCCAATGAAGATCAGCTTCTGGCCTCCGCGCAGGCGCAATCACAACTGCTGGAATCGATTCGCGGCGTGCAGGCGATCAAGCTCAATAACAAGCAGGATCTGCGCGTCTCGACCTTCACCAATGAAACCGTGGAATCCACCAACAAAGGCATTACGACACAAAAACTGTCTATCGGATTCAGCACATTACAGGGCACGATTTCCGGCGTCGGCAAGATTGTCCTCATCTGGCTGGCCGCAGGACAGGTGCTGGACGGCAATTTTACCAGCGGGATGCTGGTGGCCTTTATTTCGTTTTCCGACCAGTTTATTTCCCGCTCGGCCGGGCTTATCAACGCGCTGATTGAATTCAAAATGCTGCGCTTACACGGTGAACGTATCTCGGACATCGTGCTGACGGAAAAAGAGCAAAACATGGAAAGCAACATCGCGCTGGCCGAACAGGAAGGCCCGGTGCGTCTGGATATCCGTCAGCTTTCGTTCCGTTATTCCGCCACGGACGCCGAGATTTTTACCGGTTTTAATCTGGCCATTGAAGCGGGGGAATCCATCGCCATTATCGGCCCTTCCGGACAAGGCAAAACCACGCTGGCAAAACTGTTGCTCGGGTTACTGAAACCGGTGAGCGGCAGCATCTGCATCAACGGCGTCGATCACACAAAGCTGGGCATGACGCATTACCGTGATCTTATCGGCAGCGTGATGCAAAGCGACATGCTATTTGCCGGATCCATCATGGATAACATCAGCTTCTTTGATGCCAGCCTCGACCGTCATCACGTTGAGCGCGTGGCGCGTATCGCGCAGATCCACGATGACATTATGGCGATGCCGATGGGCTACAACAGCATGGTCGGCGACATGGGTTCGTCTCTGTCCGGCGGGCAGGTTCAGCGCGTGATTCTGGCGCGGGCGCTGTACCGCAAACCGCGCATTCTCATTCTCGACGAAGCCACCAGTCATCTCGATGTGGCGCGCGAAAGCGCCATAAATGCGGCGATTAAACACATGGCGATGACGCGCGTCATTATCGCGCACCGCCCGGAAACCATTTTAAGCGCGGACCGTATTATCCAGATTAGCCGTAACGGCATCATGGAAGTGCCAAAACCGGATTTCATCCGGCTGGTCAACGCATCACAACCGGTACTTGAGGCAGGTTAAGCACTCAATGCCCCCGTAATCCATCAGGAGAAATCATGAATAACCGCTTAATTTGCCTGGAAGGCACCCTGGATTTTGAAGAAGAAATCCGCACGCAGTCGATCAACATTGTCTCTTTCCGTCAGGGACAGCAAATCACCATTAATCGCGACCAGCTTCCGGCTGGCCGCACTTTTGCACAACAAATGTCATTACAGTTAGATAACGCGCAAAAGATTTTTAATCAGTTCAGTTTTGTAAAAATGGATGAAATGAATGAAGGCGATTTATTTGCCGATACTATTCAGGTTATCTTTACCTTTATTACGGGCAACGGGCAGAAAGTCTGGCAGGTCACATTTGCAGCCTGCCCCGGCGGGAAAGAAATCATTAATTTTACTTCTGTATATCCTGATGAAGAAAGTATGAAAAACGAAGTCTGGAGATTACGGCATTGCGTCACGCACTTTGTATTATCCGCAGAAAAATAAATTTTAAAACCAACTAAAAATAGAAGTAATTCTATATATTTCAAAATCGATAAAATGCAGAATTCCCCCATCGAAAGACAGCCGGACATTCCGGTTCTTTCGTGGCGTAGAGTAATCTTCACACGACTTTGTAAAACATTTTATTTAAATAAAAAGGAAGAAATAAATGCGTGAATTAAGCGTAATGGAAGTGGAAGCAGTTTCTGGTGCAGGTTTCTTTAGCGCTCTGACCAGCGCTATTTTAGGCGGCGCAGCTGCAGGTGCAGCGGGTGCTGTTATCGGTGGTATGCACGGCGGTGACGGCGGCGGCATTCTGGGCTTTGGCGCAATCGGCCAGGGCGTTGGGATGGTTGCTGGCGGCCTGTTCGGTATCGCTTTCGGTGCTATTGGCGGCGCAATCATTGGCTGGAACGATCCTGATTCCGTGACTTCAATGGTTAGCCAATGGGTCAGCAACGTGAGCAACGGTTCATTCACGCAAACCGCGTAATAACCTGACGAGTCTCATGAATAAATAAAAAAGGTGCAGATTATTCTGCACCTTTTTTTATTTCTGATTTCCCGGTTTACTCTTCTTCGATACTCTTGCAGATATACGTCGGAATGGTATCGATCATAAACAGATAGTTGTTATTTTCCTGCTGATCAATGCGCATATAAATACTCTTATCCGGATAAACAAAAAAATCCGGTTCATGCTCACCCAGCCAGGTATCATCCACATTATCATCCGGAAATTTAAGATTGCTTTTTGACGTCATAAAATAAACGTCACCTTCTTTATGCATCGTGAAGGATATTTTACGATTGAACACTTTATCGGGATGCGCTTGTGAACGTCCGTTAATACTGATAATCCCCGACGTACCGCGTACCGTATAGCTTAATGAAACATCCACGTTGTCACCGGAATAATGCTGCGACAAACTGGCAGCGCAGGAGAAATTATCCAGCGTGTTATTGTGCCAGAAGGAATAAATAATCGCCGCCACAACCCCTGCTCCCGCGATGGAGATCAGGATTTTGGCCTTAGGGTTGAGCTTCATTTATTTATCCTCAAAGAAATAATCAGAAATGCAGGTGTTCGGTTCCGTCATCGGTTTATCACAACGGATAACCGACGTTCTTGGCAGCAACGGCAAATGCGTCACGTAGACCCAGGGGTAACTTTTGCAGCCGTCGGGGATCTGTTTGCTACGCTCAAGCGCGTTCGCACGGGATTCCGGCGAAATGATGCCGTCCGACAGAAAAATGTGGCAACCCTGCGTGGTTTTCAGAAAGTGGTAACGCGAGAAAAACTGACCGTCGTCGTTGCTACGCAAAACCAGAGTGGCAGCGCCAAGCATAACGAGCGCAATCAACGTGCTCACGCCGCCGGTCATCCACTGACGACGTGAACAACGGCGTGCCGGTTTGGCTTCTGCGACCGGCACAGGCGGCGGTTCGGATGGCTTTTCGGGCGATACTTGCGCAGGCGTCTCTGCCGGTTCTCCGGATACCGGAACCTCTTCCTCATGCACGCCTTCCAGCTGCTGAAGGATCCTCAGTTCCTGGTTCAGTGACTGCTCATCGATAAAGTGCGCATTCTCATGACTGACTTCCACCAGCTGTTCTGTAGTCAGTTTTTTGATGTGCGTGCCGCTGGCCAGCGTTAAGCCGATGCGCGGAATAGTGACGACCGGATCGTCAGGCAGGCCAATCTTTTTTAACCCTTTCCGCAGAATAGAAATGTTCTGATAAAAGGTATTAGAAGACACCAGCATTCCCCGCTTTGCCCAAACGTTATCCAGAAATTCGTGCTGGGTGACAATGGTTCCGGTTCTTTCAATCAGCAACAGCAAACAACGCCCCGCCGGTGAATTTAATACAACCACGTGGTCAGGGTCGTTGAGATCACGCAATGTACTGGTGGCCGGGTGAAATTCAACAACCCCGTTAATAATGTAATGATTATGCATACGTGTGGGTAAAAACTCCGTGGGTGCTTCATGGGCGATCCATGGAAGCTCCATTGGTAAATAGCCGGCGCATAAACGCCCTGTCCCTTAATTAACCGTAAAGTCTGATCAGCAGAAATGAGAAGAACTCACTCAGGCGTAATTTGACGCATAAAATAAATAATGTATATCGCCGCCACTGGCGATTTGTCTCATTTTTCATGATAGCCAGCCCTGCGTGTTCTTAATCTGATTAAGCAATATTAATATCTTACATTACGGCTCGTTCATTAAAGGGCGGTTATATTGACGCATTACAGCCCACAGACCTTTTCATAAGGTGTGATTTTTTATGAAGTTAAGCATAACCGTCTGAATGCTTTATGAAGCATAACCGTTTAAAAACATCAGATATTATTTCTAATGAAAAAGAGCAAAGGTGAGAATTAAGCATTTTTTAACGTTATCCTTTCGCGATAAATGCACGAACCCCGCACCTTGACATTTACAAATACTGACATACGACACCCTTGAACGCGACAGACACGGATGTCCGCGCTGTTATGCCCGTTATTAAAGTGGCAAAGAGAAGAACCCAGTAATAATGCGGCCTGAGCCATTAAAATCCTCGCCATAACAGTTGTTTTCCGCCCGGTTAAAAATCAGAATTTTCGTGCATTTTGTGAGGTTTAGTCAGTAAGGGCGCGGGTTCTCTGACAAACCGCTTTCCGGTTTTTACAAATCATTAATAAACTGCACAGTACACTTAAGATTGTTCTGTATGATTATTCTCATACCGGAAAGGGAAAGAAAGCATAACAAAGGGAGCATTTAGCAGGCCTGACCTGCATTAACAAGGAATACCTCTAAATAGGAAGATCTCAGACTCAACGGTCGTTACTAGGATATTTCTACGGATAACTCTGAACAATTTTAACGCGAAATGGTGATTTTTACTGCAATTTCACATTTTACCCAAAGTCAGAGAATCCAAAAATTAACAGAAGGTGAGATTTATTCAGAAGATCATTCCGAAAAATCACCTATCATAAGTGAATAAATCCTATTTTCAGCCAGATTAATCATGTTGTTGATCGTTTATTAAAAGATATTACATTAGCATTACCAATCGAGGGGATATTATGGAAAGCATATTTGAACCCGGGGGAATCACGGATATTGCATTAATGGGAGATGACCACTATGCCCGACAGGGAATAGCCTCCTTATTGCAAGTCATGGGTTCTAAATTAAGGATAAAAGCCTCTGTTCGTGATTATCAAGTTCTTGATATGGTTTTAGAAAAAACACGAATAGATCTCGTATTTCTCTCGGAACCTGAAAAATGTAACGCTGGCTTCGACACATTAAGGTTTATTAACAAAATCAAACTTAGCCATCCACATATGGTTATTTGTATGTACTCAGTACATACCAGCTCATTGTTATGGGTGCGCGGAGATGTCGATGCTTTTATTTCACTGAAAGAGCCGATGTATAACTGGCATGCAAACATTATGAAATTGGTGGATTCACGTTACCGGCCAAGATCTAAACCTGCTGCGTTATCCCTGACGCCTATTGAGTGGAAAGTATTGAAAGAATTAAGAAACGGGCAGGACTTACGCCGCATCGCGGCAACGGAAAAACTTTCTTATCGTCGGGTCAGTGCATTAAAAAGCTCGGCGACAAGAAAACTCGGGCTCAGGAATAAGACAGATCTGCTGATTTTTTTAACCAGTTAATTCTGCCGTATTAAGAGCAATACTTAGCAATAAATTAAAAATGGAAATTTTAAGATGAAATTACACACCACTAAATCATTAATCGCTAAATCACTGATCGCGGCCACGCTGGTTTTCGCCGGTCAGGCCATGGCAGTCGATGAAACTCCGGTTCCGGTTGTCGTCGACGGCGGCACCGTGAACTTCAACGGCAGCGTCGTGACCGCCGCCTGTGCGCTGGGCAGCAACAGCGCCAACATTGATGTCGATATGGGTCAGGTGCGTACCGCCTCTCTGGCCACCGCCGGCAGCGTAGCCAGCACGTCAAAAAGCTTCTCTATCGTGCTGGAAGATTGCGACAGCACCGTTTCCACCACAGCAGCCGTGACCTTCACCGGTACCGCTGACGCCAACGACAGCTCAAGCCTGGCGGCGGGTTCTAACGGCGGCACCGGCACGGCGCAAAACGTGGCCATCCGTCTTTATGACGAAAAAGGCACCGTGGTAAACCTGGGCGAAGCCTCCAGCGCAACGGCCCTGCGTAACGGCGAAAACACCCTGAACTTCAGCGCGAAATACTATTCGCCTAAAGGGACGGCGACCGCCGGTGATGCAAGCGCCGTTGCGACTTACACGCTGACCTATCTGTAATTTTTAGTCTGTCATTACCGCGGTCCGGCCGGATGGCCGGACCTGATTCACCGCAAAAGGGAATTGCTATGCACAAGTTAGCTTCTTATGTCGTACTGGCCGCCTCATTCACGTCGTCCGCCGTTTATGCCGGGGGTGTAGGGTTAGGCGCCACGCGGATGGTGTATTCCGCCGCCGCCAAACAATCGTCAATGGATGTCAGAAATACCAGCAAGGATTCGCCGTTTCTTATTCAGTCATGGGTAGAAGATGAATCCGGCAACCGGACGAATGATTTTGTAATTACGCCGCCGTTATATGTTTTAAAATCGTCATCCGAAAGTGTGGTGAAAGTCATCTTTAACGGCAAAAAATTGCCGGCTGATCGCGAGACACTTTACTGGCTGACCGTAAAAGCCATTCCGCAGGATACAAAACAGGCCGCCGGAAATACCTTACAGTTTGCTTCGGCGAACCGGATTAAAGTGTTTTACCGCCCTGAAGGGCTGAATGAAAATGTGAATGAAGCCTGGAAACGTGTCCGGGGAGAATTCCGTCAGGGAAAAATTAAGCTCAATAACCCGACACCTTATTACCTCACCACCGTGAATTTAACCGTGGACGGTAAAGCCGTAAAACCGGTCATGATCCCGCCGAAAGGCAGCGTCACACTGGAAGAGTCTTTCGCCAGCGCCCGTGAGTTCAGCTACCAGACCATCAATGATTTCGGGGCCTGGACACCGGCGATGACCTATCCGCTGGTGAAATGAGTGTCAGGTAAAGTCACCGGCAGCGGAAGCCGCAAAATATAAAGTAAGGCGTAATATCGTGAAGGTTAAAATCGTTTGTGCCCTGGTTTCTTTAAACCTGATGGGAAGTGCTGTGTGCGCAGAGAACGATTTGCAATTTAATCCGGCATTTCTTAATGGTGAAGGATCTAATATTGCCGATCTTTCCTGGGTAAATGCAGGAGGAGAATTACCTCCGGGTGAATACAATATTAATGTTTACGTGAATAACGAATATGCATTCACCGGCAATATTAATTTTGATGTCGATAAAGAGAATGCGAAATCCGCGCCAGCGCCCTGCTTAACGCCGGAACAAATTACCGCGATGGGCATTGATGCCGGGCAGGCTCAGGGCAACGCCCTGCCGCTGACGCAAAAATGTTATTTCCTGAATCATTATTTTCCGGGAACGCAGATTGATTTCGACCAGAAAACGCTGACCGTGAATGTCTCGGTTCCGCAGCGTTTCATGCTGAATTTACCGCGCGGCTATGTCAGCCCGCAAAGCTGGGAATCGGGGATTACGTCGGCCTGGTTTAATTACGTCGTGAACGGTGCCAATAACCAGTATCAGGGCGAAAGCAGCGCCGACCGCGAGCAGCTGTTTGCCAGCCTGAACAGCGGCGTCAATCTGGGGGCGTGGCGTCTGCGTGATTTCACCACCTGGACCAAAGAAAACAACAAGCTGACGCACGTTCAGACCTGGCTGCAACGCGACTTGCCTGCCCTGCGCGCACAGTTTTATGCGGGTGAAACCTACACGTCAGCGCAGATCTTTGATTCCGTCAGCCTGCGCGGTGTGGCGCTCAGCACTGACGACAATATGTTGCCCGCCAGCCTGAGCGGCTATGCGCCGGAAATCCGCGGGATTGCGCGCAGCAATGCGACGGTCACGGTGCGCCAGAACGGCAACATCATTTATCAGACGTCGGTTTCAGCCGGTGAGTTTGTTTTAAAAGATTTATACCCGACGGCCTCCGGCGGCGATCTGTCGGTCACCATCACCGAAAACGATGGCAGCAAAACACAGTATTCCGTGCCGTTTGCCAGCGTGCCCAATCTGGTGCGAGCCGAGCAGTTTAAATATTCGCTGGGTGCCGGGAAATTCCGCCCGACGTCTAATCAGGAATCACCGGCGTTTATGCAGGGCGAGTTGTTCTGGGGCTGGAAATATGGCCTGACGTTCTACGGCGGTACGCAGTTATCACAAGATTATACCGGCGTGGCGCTGGGCGTCGGGCAGAACATGGGCAGTTTCGGCGCGTACTCACTGGATCTGATCCACGCCCGCAGCACGCTGGCGGACGGCAACAGTTATAACGGGGATTCCGTGCGCCTGCGTTACAGCAAGCTGATTAACGACGTCGGCACGCGCCTGAATTTCTACTCATGGCGCTTCTCGACCGAAGGGTTTTATACCCTCAGCGATACGACCTACAAAGGCATGAACGGCGGGACATCGACGCAGGTGACGGAAAGCGACGGCACGGTCACCACCAGTTACGAAAACGTGTACGACCTGAGAATGTCGCGCAAATCCAAAAATCAGCTGATGTTGTCACAGCCGATGGAAAATCTGGGATCCGTTTCACTGTCATGGGATCAGCAGACGTACTGGAACACGCAGAAATCGACGCAGGGCATTCAGTTCTCCTGGAACAATACGTTCAAAAACGTCTCGGTCGGGGTGAATTTCCAGCGCAGCACCAGCCTTTACGACAATCAGAAAGACAACATTGTGTCGCTGTCATTGTCAGTGCCGCTGGGCAATCCGGCACTTTCAACGCGGGCACGCTACAGCGCCACGCAGTCTGACGCCGGCGGCGCAACTAACAGCGTGGGCCTGAGCGGCTATGTGCCGGGCAAAGACAATTTGTATTACAGCGTGAACCAGCGTTACAGCAAACAGCAGCAATACGGCGGCGATACCGCGCTGCAATATCAGGGGCAATGGGGCGATTACAACCTCGGTTACAGCTACTCCGGCAACTCGCGCAATCTCAGCTACGGCATGAGCGGCGGCGCGGTGTTGCATGAAAATGGCCTGACGCTCAGCCAGCCGCTGGGTAACACCAATATTTTGGTGAAAGCGCCCGGTGCGGCAAATGTTGCAATCCGCAACCATAAAGGGATTAAAACCGACAGCCGCGGTTATGCGGTCATACCTTACGCCACGCCTTACCGCGTTAACCGCGTGGAGCTGGATGTGACGACGACGGGCAATGACGTCGAGCTGGATAACGCGGTGATCAATGCGACACCGACCGAAGGCGCGCTGGTCCGGGCGACCATTCCGACCCGCGTCGGCCTGAAAGCCATGCTGGTGATCCGCAACAAAAACGGCGTTCTGCCTTTCGGCACCGTGGTTTCGCTGCTGGATGACAAAAACGACAGCAGCAGCATTGTCGGCGATAACGGCAGCCTGTATTTGTCCGGTTTGCCGGAAAGCGGTTCAGTCAGAGCTGTCTGGGGAACCGGCAACGGCAAATCCTGTACGGCGAAATATCAGCTGAACAAGCGTGATTACAATGCACAGACCGGCCTTTATTCACAGGAGGTGATATGCCAGTAATGTTACGTTTCGCCGGATTCGCCGCGCTGGTCGGGCTGATTTCCACGCCGGTCAGCGCCTACGACGTGCTGGTGTCGGTGACCGGTTCGATTTATGGCAACACCTGCACGGTGTCGGCAGATTCAAAGGAAATCACGGTGCCGCTGGGCACAGTGGCGACGCGCCAGTTCGGTGCGGACGGCGCAGTCAGCAACGTCAAAACGCCATTTTCCATCAATCTGGAAGACTGTGGCCCGACGTTCTCCGGCGTCAAAATCTCGTTTACCGGTACGCCGGATCCTGGCAATCCGGAGCTTTTAAAAACCGAAGACAACGGCGCGACCGGCGTGGCCGTGCAGTTACTGGATAACCGCAGCACCGCTATTCCACTTGGCACGTCTACCGAAGCCTACGGGAGTGCGGGCGCGGAGACGGTGCAGATGAAGTTTTTCGCGCGTCTGGTGGCAAACGGTGAAACCGTCAATCCCGGCAGTGTTTCTGCCGTGGCAACCTGGGTAATGGAGTACCAATAATGCGTTTATTTCTGATTTCTCTTTTATGGATGTGTTCGGCGACCGGCGTTTTAGCCGCAAGCTGGACATCTGATATCACGCTCTCGCCACAACCGATGAGCTTCTCCGGCCCGGCGGATTCCGTCGTACCGGGCAAAATTATCGGCTCGACCTGGAGCGCGACGGCCAGCGTCGAGGAAGTGGTCTGGTGCGGGCTGGTGTGGACCTGTCAGACCGGCACGATGGAGCCGGGCAGCAGCATGATTTCCACCGGCATGACCGTGACGGTCGATGGCGCAAACTACACCGTTTTCGAAACCGGCGTGCAGGGCGTGGGCTTTATTCTCGGCCTGAAAGACTACAACGGCACCACCTATATGCCATTGCAAAGCGCGCAGACGCAGACTTATCCGGCAGCGGGCACCAGTGGTTATGCCACCAAGTTAGGCTGGTCGGCAAAGGTCACGTTTGTGAAAACCAGCCAGACGCTGGCGACCGGTGTTTACACCACCAAAACATTGAATGCGGCACTGCTGACGGTCAAAAATAACGAAACCGTGACGGCAAAAGTGATCATTAATCCGACGACAATTACGGTCAGCGCCACCGGCTGCACCGTGCTGACGAAAACCGCCAATGTCGATCTCGGCGCAGTTGACGTTCGTTCACTGCCTGCGGTGGGTAGCACATCGCCGTCGGGCGGTTTCAACATTTCGCTGTCGTGCGACCAGCAGGTTTCCGTTAACGCGACCGTCAGTGACCAGACTCATCCCACTAATTTCTCTTCCGCGGTTTCGCTGACGGCGGATTCCACCGCCTCCGGAATTGGTGTGCAGTTTCTGTATAACGGTACGCCGGTCACTCTCGGTAAGGACAGTTCTGCATCCGGCACTCTGAATCAGTTCTTTATTCAGACCACGAGTACGGCACAGACGCTGTCTCTTCCCTTTCAGGCGCGGTATATCCGTATGGGGGATGTGATTCCGGGCACCGCTAACGCACTGGCCGGAATAACGTTTTCCTACCAGTAAGTGAGCGCTTACAACACATCCATAAAAAAGGCTTTCCTCTTTCGGGGAAAGCCTTTCCGGCACAAAGCCTCTGACCTAGCGGTGGTCGTGGCGGTACAACTCCCATTCGTCGATGTGTCTGCCGTCAGGGAATACGCAATCCGTCCTGACGCCCTGCTGCGTTTCAATATTCACCGATCTGCCGCCTCTTTCATGGCAATAAACCGCCGCCGGATTCGCCATTCCGGTCTGACGTCGTTGCGGTTCGTGATGATGATTCACGCAGCCCGACAGCGCTGCAACCATGATGATGAATAAGACTTTTTTCATTCTGATCCTTCGTGGAAAGAGTAAAATAACGCAGCGATTCTATTCCCCAACGCTTTCGGTTATCTACTCATGGTTTCCTAAAAACGCACCTCGTTTGACCTGCGTTTTGATTTACAGCGGAACATTGACCGGGCTTATCGCTGAGGGCGATTTTTGCGTATAAACTTTGCCGGTCATTTCACTTCCGGTTAATCGCTATGTCATTTTCGCAGTTTGTTCATCGGGTTCCCGTCAGTTTTTTCGGGATGGTTCTGGGGGTTTTCGGGCTGGGCAGCGCCTGGCGCTATGCCGCCACGCTGGGACTGGGACCTGCCTGGCTGGGTGAAACGCTCATTTTTGCCGGAAGCTTTATCTGGCTGACGCTGGCGCTGGTTTACGCCGGTCGATGCCTGACCGAACCGAAAACCGTGCGCGAAGAGTTTCTCAATAATAACCAGTTCAGCTTCATCAGCTTACTCCCCGCGGGCGGCGTACTGGTTTCGACAGGCTCACATCCGTACAACCTGCTGCTGGCGAACACGCTGATGATCGCCGGTGCCACCGGGCAACTGATATTTTCCGCCTGGCGTTGCGCCCCGCTCTGGCGCGGCGAATTTGCTTCAGAAGCCACCACACCCGGTTTTTATCTCCCGACGGTTGCTGCCAACTTTATCTGCGCCATGGCCTTCGGCACGGCCGGACATCAGGATATCGGCGCGCTGTTTCTCGGCGCAGGGTTGATTTCATGGCTGACACTCGAACCGGCGATCATCCACCGGCTGCGCACGCAGACGGAACTTTCCGGCCCGGCGCGTGGCGTGATTGGCGTCCAGCTCGCACCGGCGTTTGTCGCCTGTTATGCGTGGCTGTGCGTGAACGGCAATCATTTTGATATGTTCGCCCTGCTGCTGCTGGGCTACGGTTTACTGCAACTCTTCTTTATGCTCCGGCTGGTGCGGTGGTTTTTTGCAGGCGGATTCAGCCCGTCGATATGGGCCTTTTCGTTCGGTCTTTCAGCTATGGCAAACGCCTCTTTACGGCTGGCGCACAGCCGGCAGGTCATCGATATGCAGATTTTGTCGTGGATTTTATTTTCCCTTGCCAATCTTCTGCTGGCCGGGCTTATCGTGAAAACGCTGTTGTTGCTGGTGAGCGGCAGGTTGTTGCCGGGGAAATAAGGCACGCCGTAATCGCCCGATACCTTTAAAAAAGCCGGGTGGCTCACATAAACGAAAAAAGTTCGTGGCTAAGATAATTTGGCTTAAATCGAATATCACTGGCAGGGAGGTGGGAATGGAAAGGTACCAAAATCGGGGAGGTAATTCGGGTATCGTCGCTTTTTTGACAACGGAAGATTCAATTACGGTGAAGTTTAAAGATGGCTGGCATTACATCTACAACTCCATTCGCCCCGGTCTGGCCGATGTGGACCGCATGAAAGCGATGGCGAAAGCAGGCAGCGGCCTCCATGGCTTTATCAACCGTAAGATCCGCAATAACTATTTTCATAAATACCACTGAACCGCAGACATGAAAAAGGCGGCAAACGCCGCCTCTTCTGCATACTGCTGTGACATCTTATTTATACAGTTCTGCTGTACCGTACATCTGGTTATTACCGGAAGCACCGATGATGCGGTATGAACTTGCACCGGCCTGTTCAGCTTTGGCATTCAGTTGTGATTGCAGGCTTGGCAGTGAACCGTAAGTTGATGCGCTGACCACACCTAAAGTTTGCTGACCGGCAGGGGCGGACTGAACTTCAGTTGCTGCCAGAGTGGTGAATGAAGCAGTAGCCAGTGTCAGGGCAGCGATGGTCATTGTGATAGTTTTCATGATGTTAATTCCTGTTCGTTAATTTGGTCTGGGATGCCTTCTTCAGGAAACCCGGTTTCAGGTCAACGTTATTTATTAATTAACGTTCGATAAGTAAATACTAATGGCTGATGAGACTTTGTGCAAGACATTTATTTAATGACCATTAACTAAATGTGCGATCGCGTCCAGAAGCGGGCAGGAAGGGATAAACAGAAAGGGAGACGGCAGAGACGGTAAACGCTCTGCCGGTGTTTTATTTGCAGGGAATGCACGTTGTCAGGACAAAAGTTTTACTTCAGCGCAACCGGTTTACTGAGTGTGGAAGTGGCACCGTCGCTGGTGGTGGCGGTTGAGGTGACATTCGCCACCTGCAAATCTGCCGCGACGTTAATCTGGTCGTGAATGACGCCCTGCCCTTTGGCATTGATGGGCACCATCTGATAACCCAGATAATTTTCAGCTTCATCCTGTGTGGATTTGCTGTTGGAGAAGAACTCAACGCGGTACAGCGTATTGGCTTCGCCTTTCACCTGACCGTCGATGGTCAGCGCGTTCTGGCTGCGGTTTACGCGGGTAATCGCCGGAGCCTGCTGATCTTTATTCGGGGTTTTCTCGCAATCTGCTGACGGGCCGTCAATCGCGCAGATTTTTTCGAGTTTGCTGGTGTCGTTACTGATGCCGCCGCCACGGTTGCCGGTAAAGGCCGCGTGTTCCAGACCCGGCACGTTAAAGACGATAGCGCCTGCAAACCCCTCCAGACAACTGCCGCCGGCAAAGCAGCGTTTCACCGGTTTACCGTTATCAACCATGATGTTAGCCGTAATGCGGTTGACCGCAGGCCCGGTGATGCGGTTGATGCCGAACGCGCCATTTTTACCGGGTTCCCCCTGCGGACGGACGGAAACGGCCACGCGGTTGCCGGTCATGATATTGCTGTCGACGATATTGCCGGTGCCGCTCAGCGTGACGGCGGAAGACAGATTGGTGAAGGTATTGCCGGCGATATAATTGCGGTTCCCCCAGTTAAGCTGCACACCGTCGGAATAGTTTTCAAAATGGTTATGCAGCACTTCGTTATCATTCCCCCACAGCATTTCCAGCCCCTGAGAAGGTTCTTTATTATTTACGTCGTCGGTCGTAATAAAGTTTTCAGCAATCAGGTTAAATGACGCACCGCGCGTCGCTTCCATCGCATCGCCATTATTAATGAAGGTATTGCGGATAATTTTATTACGCTCGGTGGTGGTCGCGGTGGAATTCCCTTTGCCGTCATCGCCGGTCATCATGATGCCTGCGCCACCGCGGTTGCCCACGATACGGCTGTCTTCGATGACGTTATTTTTAGCGCGGTTAATCAGAATGCCGATGCAGAAGTTGCGGACTTCGACGCCCTGTAAAGTCACGTCATGGGTATCGCGTAAAACCAGACCCGGCATGGTGGTGGTGCGGACGTTTGCGCCGTACTGGCCGCTGACCGCGCCCGGACAGGATTGCGGTTCGCTGCCCTTGATATAACCGGAACCGTCGATGGCAGCGTATTTGCCATTTTTCTGCCAGTCGAGGTTTATGATATCCACCGGCCCGAGAATTTCCGGCAACGGTTTAACCGGCTTAATCACTAGCGGCTGATTATCGGGGGACTGAAGCTCAATGCGGTAATGTCCGGCGTTTTGGTTATTTTTCTCCAGCGCCCAG
This sequence comes from Rahnella sp. PD12R, assembly GCF_019200965.1. Classification (NCBI taxonomy): domain Bacteria; kingdom Pseudomonadati; phylum Pseudomonadota; class Gammaproteobacteria; order Enterobacterales; family Yersiniaceae; genus Rahnella; species Rahnella sp. PD12R. Next base: position 47,947 of record NZ_JAHTMS010000015.1, read on the forward strand.
CGCAATGTGCCTGCGCTGCCGTCATCCGCGGATGAGGTGACTTTTAAAACTTCTGGTGCGGAATTAATCGTTTCTGCTGCAAAGGAAGTCAATGGCATTAATAATGCCAGCGTAACGGAAAGTTTATTTTTTATCATGACAGAACCTGTTTCTTCTTAGATAAAAACGCATTATTTCCAGTCCCTGGATCCCTGTCATTCTCAGAAAGGACGCAGCAGCAAGCCACCGCGTGCGATTGAAATCACTGGTGTATTTAATTTTCAAACATGGCTTTCTGAAATAACGTCATCCATCATTTTTATTTCCCGCACGCGCGGTTGCCCGAACATGCGGTTTAACGTCTGTTACTGTCTGCCGCTCAGTTAGAAAAAGTGAGTCCACAGGGCGGATATTGGCATCGCCAGCACCAGCGCGGGCAGCATATTGGCCACCGGGAAAATCTTAATACCGCAGATTCGAAAACCGGTCGCGAACATCAGTACACCGCCAACGGCGGAGAAATCGGCCTGCATGGCGGGCGTGGTCAGCGGCAGGATAAACACCGCGCCGTACGCCAGCAGCAGCTGGATGATTAATTGCGGAACAGCAACCACAGCGACGGCAAAACCGAGCGTAGTGGCAAAGATCGCCGCAGTGAACAAATCCAGGAACGATTTGGCGATAAGCACGCTGGTGTCGCCGGTCATGCCTTCGTGCATCGACCCGAAAATCCCGGTGCCGCTGGCGCAGAACAACACAATGATCGCCACGTAGCTTTGCAGGAATTTTTCCTGAGATTCCTGATCGCCCGGATCAGATTTCACAAACACTTCAACCAGACTGCGGGCTTTGCTGCCCAGTTTGCCGATGCCTTTTTCCAGATAACACAGCTCACCGAGCAGCGCGCCGAGGATCACCGACAGCACCATCACCGGCATATGGCTGAGTTTTCCCACCAGAACGACGCCCATACACATGGAAGCCGCCCCGAAAATTAAGGGCATAGACGTACGGATGCGCTCCGGCAGGCGGTTACTGAGCACCGCGCCAACGATGCCGCCGATCAATACGGCGGAGCCGTTGATATAAGGTCCGATAATCACGAGTCTTTACTCCTGGTCATTAACTTCATGTTTTCACCCCAGCGAGGCAAACCGGCACAGTCCAGATCCAGCAGACCCAGCGCGCGCGCCACGCTATGCGCAATAATGTCTTCAACACTTGTCGGCCTTGCGTACAGGGCAGGTACCGGCGGAAAAACAATTGCGCCGGATTCTGTCACCTGTTGCATGTTGCGCAGATGCCCCGCATGCAGCGGCGTTTCACGCACCATCAGTACCAGCCGGCGCCGTTCTTTTAACACGACGTCCGCCGCCCGCGTCAGCAGATTATCCGTCAGACCGGTCGAAATAGCCGCCAGGGTATGCATCGAACAAGGCGCCACCAGCATGCCGAGCGTACGGAATGATCCGCTGGCAATTGCCGCCCCCACCGCGCGGAAGGGATAAACCACATCCGCCAGCTCTGCCACATCCGCTTCCGTCAGCGTGGTTTCGTGCTCACGGTTGAGATGCCCGGCCGGGGAAATCACCAGATGCGTTTCCACATCCAGCTGGCGCAGGTAACGCAACGCCTGAACGCCATAAGAGAACCCGGACGCGCCGCTGATCCCGACGATAACGCGAGTTTTCTGTGGTGCCTTAAATGCAGACCCTGACATGCTGTTTCCTTATTGCTTATTACTGATCACTTTTTAGTAAAACCCGGGATAAAGCGGTTTACGTCCACTTCGAGGAACTCACTGCGGTGGAAATTCGCTTTCAGGTTATAAGGTACTGTGCAGTCGAAAATGGTTTTGCAGGCAATACCGTGGTCGCGCACCGACGGGCTGAAAGCCGGATCGGATGACGGATCGAGCGGATGGCAGCGCACGCCAGGAATAAAGATGGTGCTGACGTCGCCCTGATAGCGGGTGGTCATCGCCCAGATCACGTCATTGAGATCAAAGATATCGACATCTTCATCCACCAGCATGACGTGTTTCAGCTCGGAGAACGCTGAGAACGCCAGCAGTGCCGCCTGACGCTGACGACCTTCGTCCGCCGCAAAACGTTTTTTCACCTGCAATACCGCCAGGTATTTACCGGTACCCGGAGACGGGCAGTGAACGTTCTGCACAAAGCCCGGCAGTGCGCGTTCAACCATCTGCAAGATACTGGCTTCTGTCGGAATGCCCGCCATGTTGGTGTGTTCATCGCTCGGCCCGATACAGGTTTGCAGGATCGGATGACGGCGGTGAGTGATCGCTTTCACTTTGATCACAGGTACTTCGGCTTGCGCGGCACCGGTATAACCGGGGAATTCAGGCATCGCTTTGCCGGTATTGGTGTTCTGGTCTTCGCGCACGCGGTAGTTCGGCAGCAATTCACCTTCAATCACGACTTCGGCGTTAGCGATACCGCGTGCATTCACGGTCAGACAATCCACCAGTTCTACGGCCTGATTGCGCAGGCTGCCCGCGATGGACAGTTCGTCAAAGCCCAGCGGCGTGGTTGGCGGCTCAAAGCACGCACCGATTTCAATCGCCGGATCCACACCGATGCTGATTGAAATTGGCAAGGGTTTACCTGCCGCTTCAGCTTTCTGACGGAACACGTCCAGATGACGCCCCGGCACGAAATACATGGAGATTTCGTCTTTGCTCTGCACGCACAGGCGGTGAATGGTGACGTCATGCTCGCCGGTTTCCGGGTCGGAGGCGTAGCACATGCCGAGGGTGAAATACGGACCGGCATCTTCCGGCGTATTGGTCGGCGCTGGCAGGATTTTCAGGATATCGAAATCCGGGTCAGTCGCCAGATGAACCACTTCCTGACACACCGCTTTTTCACGTGGGATCACGACAGGCGCGATAGGATTCGACACGGAATCTTTCAGCATAAACGCCAGGTTTTCCGGCGTGGTACCGAACAGGCGAGCCACGCGTTTACGTGAAGACAGCAGGCCAATCAGCACCCGCATGTCGTTATAGCCTTTGACCTTATTAAAGATCATCGCCGGACCGATTTGGGTCGGACGTTTAACGGTGCCGTGGGCGCCTACGTAGCGGTATACACCGGATAACTCCGCGATCGGATCCACGGGTTCATCGGTGTAGATCAGTTCGTCGTCGTACTGGCTTAAGACCTCCAGTGCGGAACGGAGATCAGTCACTTTTTTTTGTTCTTCAGACATCTCAATGGCCCTTAAAGTCAGGTAATCGGGGGTGCAGCGGAATGTGCTTCTTTGCCGCTGCCCGGTCAGTTTGCAAAGAATCGGTGATAAGAGTCCAATAACATTACCCGGCTCTTTGATAAGGGATTATTATGAGAAAAACGACGCGGAGAACGCATGGATTACCGACAATTACACTCATTTGTGGTGCTGGCAGAAGTGCTGCATTTTGGTAAAGCCGCCCTGCAACTCAACATCGCGCAGCCCGCACTAAGCCAGCACATCAAGGCGCTCGAACAGTCACTGGGGATCCCGCTTTTTACCCGCGACAAACGCCATGTGGCGCTGACTTTCGAGGGGCAACAGCTGGTAGAAGAAGCGCGGATTGCCATCAACCATTACGAGAAATTTCTCGAAAATGCGCGCAGTTTACGGCAGGGTTTTAAAGGACAACTGAAGCTCGGCTACGTCGGATCGTCGATTCTGGATCCGGCGCTGGCACTGTTAATTAATGGTTACCGCAAGAAAAAACCGGATATTGAGATCGTTATTGAAGAACATAACGTTCACGAGCAGCTAACACTTCTGCTCAACTATCAGCTTGATATCGCCCTCGTCCGCTCGCCGGTACCGCAGTATCCTGAGCTGGAATATCTCGACGTCGCGACCCGCCCGCTGATTGCCGTTCTCCCGCGTAATCATCCGCTGGCCTCCGGTCAGAAAATCGCCCTTTCCTCACTTTCCGAATGCCCTTTCCTTATCCAGAGAGATCCGCCCGGCGTCGGCCTCGGCTGGTCAGCGATGAACGCCTGCCAGCAAGCCGGATTTGTCCCGCAGAAAATTCAGTTTACGCGGGATGTGTCAGTGGCTATCGGGCTGGTCTCGATGGGAATGGGCGTCACGCTGGTGCCGGAAACGCAGAGATCGGTGATGATCCCCGACGTGAACTACTGCTTCCTGACCGACTCAGGCGCAACATCCACCCTGACCCTGAGCTGGCAGCGACACCAGAAAAATAAAGCTCTGGCTGATTTTATTCGTTATGCGAGGGAGCTGACGGTTTAGGGGGATTGAGCGACGGGGGTTAAAAACGGCAGAGATTTTGACCTGCCGTTTGCTTTACTCATCCGGCTTACTTATTCGTATAATTAATTTTTTATGCCCTATAAATCAATGAAACATATGAATTATCTATGGCACGAACTGCCTTGTAGAAGGGCTTTTTACGCGCTTATTTTGAGCTTCTGATTTCTTATTTTTGTCGTGTAAAAAGGAGCTTTGAAATGGCAATACCAGCGTATTTGTGGTTAAAGGATGACGGCGGTGCTGATGTTAAAGGGTCGGTGGATGTACACAACCGCGAGGGGAGTATTGAAGTCCTTAGTTTCACCCATGGTCTGCATATCCCCACCGATGGAAACACGGGAAAACTCACGGGAACACGCATCCATGGTGCTTTCACCATTGGCAAAGAGTTCGATAGATCATCGACATATCTTTATAAAGCCGTTGCTACCGGCCAGACTTTAAAATCAGCTGAGTTAAAATGGTATCAGATCAATGATGCAGGTCACGAAGTCGAATATTTCAGCATGTTCCTTGAAAATGTGAAGATCGTTTCCGTTACTCCTGTCATGAATCACTGCAAAGATCCAAACTCTATTCATCTGAATCATATGGAATATATTGATATCAGATACGAGAAAATAACGTGGCGACACAGTGATGGTAATCTGATTTACGCAGATGCCTGGAATGAAAGAGTGACAGCCTGATGTCCCGTCTCTCTTTTGATGGCTCATCTCACACACTTTCACTTCTTGCTGATGATGGAACATCAATTAAAAGCTGGAGTGCTTACAACAATGTCGATTCTCATGCGACATTGCGCCACGTAAATAATGGTACATATCAGTTTCAGGACAGAAGCTCCCCACACTCTCATACCGCAAACCCAAATGGTCCCTATGGTTCTTATGGAATTATCAGATTTGATGTTCCTGGACATCCCGGCATCGGAATTCATTCAGGCCGGGCAAATGCACGTCATCTTCCGGGGCCACAACATCCAACAATGGGTTGCATCCGCACGTCTGATGAAGCAATGAGATACCTTAAAGAGCATATGTCGGGTCATTCTCTCTCCACTATTGAGATTCTTAACAATAGTGGTCCCTCCGCCGCAGGCTCAACCCAAAGAAATGAGAACAGGGAATATCAGGGAGTCCGCATGGAATTTATATGAAAACATTCACCGCGATATTGTCACTCGCCCTTCTAACAGGAACAGCTCACGCAAACATCTGCACTGAAAATGAAGCTACAGCAGCGGATTTAGCCGTCGATAATCTGAGTAACTGGAAAGCTATTTACGATAATTACACCGCTTACAAACAGTGTGATGACGGAAGTATTGCGGAAGGAAATTCAGAAGCAATTGCGAGAATGTTCGCAGATAAATGGAAGGAGACCGGGAAGCTACAATCGCTGATTGATCGAGATTCCACATTTGAGGAATACGTTCTGAGGCATATTGATTCAACACTTGATACGAATGACCTGACTCAGATTGCGAAATTATCGTCCCACTCTTGCCCGACCAGTAACAAACCGTTTTGCAGTAAACTTTTCAGTGCAGTTCAGGCTGTTGAAAAACAGGATTAACAGAAAGCTAAAAACGGCAGAGATTTTGACCTGCCGTTTGAATATGCCCCGCCCGGAAAACAGTCAGGCAATGAAAATTTTGCATTCTGTATATAGCCGGGCAAAGGCTTACAGTTTCTGGCTGATGGCCGATGATTCCTAAGATGACGGCTTTTTACTTTCATGAAATCCAATAATCAGCGCAGCCAGCTCGTCTTCCTCTGCATAAAAATAGGCAACGGGCACATCTAAAACTTTGGCGATTCGGCTCACCGTATCCTGATCGGGCTGATGCTTACCCTTCTCATATTGATTCATTCGGGCGCTGGAAGAAGCTTCATCCAGCCCCGCGAGTACACCAAGTTTGTACTGAGAAAGTCCCGCGCGCAGACGCGCTTCCTTGAGTCTTTTGATCAACATAATGTCGGAGCTAACCTTTTAACTAAGTTATTCTTAGTTTTATATTGTGTTATTTTTAAGCTCCGCTCATACTAAGGATAACTTAGTAATCAACATTATCTGGAGGTCTTACATGGCAAGTTCAAATGATTGGCACAGCGCTGATATCCTCGCAGCAATCAAAAAGAGAGGGACAACGATGGCGGCAGTTTCCAGAGAGGCGGGATTAAGTTCATCTACTCTCTCAAATGCACTATCGAGACCGTGGCCGAAAGGTGAAATGATTATCGCGCAAGCCATTGGTGTTGAGGCGAAAGAGATCTGGCCGAGCAGGTATTTTGATGCAAGAACGGGCGGGCAAATCAGCCGGAAAATCAGGCAAGTAAGCAGGGTTGATATTTCCTGAAGGGATAATCTGGAACACTAACTGGTGCGATAATAGGAGTCGAACCTACAACCTTCGCATTACGAATGCGCTGCTCTAAACACTGAGCTATATCGGCTTTTTAAGGGATTGGCGGGGGCTACGGGGCAACAACTTATTCCTTACCTAAGGCGTCCGTCAAGACTCTGAAAGGACGTCTGGCGTGATCTTAATCACCCTGCGCACGTTATGGATATTATGGTTGTTTTGACGTGAAAAATCAGGCTGAGAACAACCAGATATCGCCGGAGCGTGGAGTATTAACGTTTTGATATTTTTGGGATTGGGTTTTAAAAATGGTGCCGACTACCGGAATCGAACTGGTGACCTACTGATTACAAGTCAGTTGCTCTACCTACTGAGCTAAGTCGGCTTTTTGAAGTGTTACCGGGGAACTACGGGGTGCTAAATTAGTGAAATCTGACGCTGCCGTCAAGCCCCTGAAAGTGCGTTTGCTGTTTTTCTCATCAAATGGCGCAGAATAGGAAATTTCTACCGGTTTCATAGGCTTGAAACCGGTAGAAAAAGGGTCACGGACGCACTAAATCGTCGCCATAACCAATCCATTTATAGGTCGTCAGGGCTTCTAATCCCATCGGGCCGCGGGCGTGCAGTTTTTGGGTACTGACCGCCACTTCTGCACCTAAACCGAATTGGCCGCCATCGGTGAAACGGGTGCTGGCGTTGACGTAAACCGCCGAGGAATCGACTTCACGCACGAAACGGTCGGCGGAGCTGATTGAACGGGTGAGGATCGCGTCGGAATGTTCGGTGCCGTAGGTGCGGATATGCGCCACGGCGGCGTCCAGATCGGCGACGACGGTGACGTTCAGATCCAGCGACAGCCATTCATCCTGATAATCTTCCTCAGTCACGGCCAGCACTTTCGCCGGGCCATTTTGCAGATGCGGCATGGCGGATTCACTGGCATGAAGCGTGACGCCCGCACGGTGCATACGACTACTCAGCTCCGGCAGAAAACGTTCTGCAATCGCCTGATGAACCAGCACGGTTTCGAGGCTGTTACAGGCGCTCGGACGCTGCACTTTTGCGCTTTCAATCACCGTCAGCGCTTTGTCGAAATCCACGCTTTCATCCACAAACGTATGACACACGCCGATACCGCCGGTGATCACCGGGATGGTGGACTGTTCGCGACACAGTTTGTGAAGCGCCGCGCCACCGCGTGGGATCAGCATGTCGACGTATTTATCCAGACGCAGCAGTTCTGCCACCAGAGCGCGATCCGGGCTCTCGATGGCCTGAACGGCGGCTTTTGGCAGGCCACATTCTTCCAGCGCCAGCTGGATCACTTTGACCGTCGCCTGATTGGTGTGATGCGTTTCTTTCCCGCCACGCAGGATTACGGCGTTGCCGGTTTTCAGGCACAGACTGGCGACGTCGATGGTGACGTTCGGACGCGCTTCATAAATCACGCCAATCACGCCCAGCGGTACGCGGCGGCGTTCGAGACGCAAACCGCTGTCCTGCTGAGAACCGTCAATCACCTGCCCGACCGGATCGCTCAGGCGGCAGACATCGCGCACGTCGCTGGCGATGGCGGATAAGCGCGCAGGCGTCAGCAGCAGGCGATCGAGTAATGCTTCGCTCATGCCGCTTTCGCGGGCGGCGGCCATATCCAGTTCGTTGGCAAGAATAATGCTCTGGCTGTTGGCCTCGAGCATGTCAGCCATCAGCATCAGCGCACGGTTTTTCTGCGCGGTGCTGAGGGTGGAGAGCTGCCAGGACGCGGCTTTCGCGGCCCTGCCCATCTCGTTAAGCATGTGTAACTCCTTAACTGACAATCATGTCGTCACGGTGAACGGCAACCGGGCCGTATTCGTAACCGAGAATTTCGCTGATCTGCTGAGAGTGATGACCGGCAATCATGCGCATCGCATCGCTGTTATAGCGGCTGACGCCGTGCGCGAGGTCTCGCCCGTTCAGGTTGCGGATGCGGATCACTTCGCCACGCGAGAAATCGCCTTTCACTTCGCGGATGCCTTTTGGCAACAGGGAACTGCCGCGCTCCATCATGGCGGAAACGGCGCCGTCGTCGATGGTGATTTCACCGGCTGGCGGTGCACCGAAAATCCAGCGTTTACGGTTTTCCAGCGGGGTTTCCATGGCGTGGAAACGCGTGCCGACGGAAACGCCGTTAATCACATCGCCAATCACGCCCGGCAGGTTGCCTGCGGCAATAATGGTGTCGACGCCCGCACGGCAAGCGACGTCTGCGGCTTGCAGTTTGGTCGCCATCCCGCCGGTTCCGAGGCCGGAAACGCTGTCACCCGCCACGCCACGCAGTTCATCATCAATGGTCATGACTTCGCGGATCAGTTCGGCTTCAGGATTGGTACGCGGATCGGCAGTAAACAGGCCGCTCTGATCGGTCAGCAGCAGCAGTTTGTCGGCACCGGCCAGAATCGCAGCCAGCGCCGAGAGATTGTCGTTATCGCCGACTTTAATCTCTGCGGTGGCGACGGCATCGTTCTCGTTGATCACCGGCACGATATGGTTATCGAGCAACGCGTGCATCGTGTCGCGGGCATTCAGAAAACGCTCGCGATCTTCCATATCGGCACGGGTCAGCAGCATCTGACCAATGTGGATGCCGTAAATCGAAAACAATTGCTCCCAGAGCTGGATTAAACGGCTTTGCCCGACGGCAGCCAGCAGCTGTTTGGAAGCAATGGTGGCGGGGAGTTCGGGGTAGCCAAGATGTTCACGCCCGGCGGCAATCGCGCCCGACGTTACAATCACAATCCGGTGCCCTGCCGCATGTTGTTGCGCGCACTGGCGGACAAGCTCAACAATGTGAGCACGGTTGAGGCGGCGTGAACCGCCAGTGAGCACGCTGGTGCCCAGTTTTACAACCAGTGTCTGACTGCCACTCATTAGTCTTTCCATTAAGGTGAAATAAGAAATGCTTCGTTGTCTTTGTAACAGGGGAGAAGCGTTATGCCAACCGGCATAACGCTATAATAGCAGCATTCAGTATGGGAATGGGTAGTACAGAAGGTGTCAGGCGGAGAGCTTCACCGGTTCTTCGCTGAAATCATCAGCCGGTTCCAGTTTGAGGGACATCTCTTCGATCATCGTGTTGAGTTTTTTGTGGAACCCAACCAGAGTGGTCTCAAGTTTCTCACGCACTTCAGCATCTTTAATGTTTTGCGCCTTCCAGATGCCGTCTTTATCGAACAATCCGAAGTAATAAACATAGGTAAAACGTTCGGCTTCGGCTTGCAACTCTATCCACCAGCCCCAGAATTCACGCTTCTCAGGAGCGGGTTTCACGTTTACACAGACCGCTAAGCAGTCAAAGAAAAAGCGGTCGTTCTCGCATTTCCCTTCTCTAATGTACGGCCCGAGTGTACCGAAACGTTTCATTAGCCTGCTTTTAGGATGACCACTTGGTAACGTCATTGTACAACCTCCATAGAAAGACGATCCTTTTTAGCAAACCGTTAAGAATTAGCAACCATTAAGTTAACGCATCTGCTTTTCCAGCCATTCACAAATTTCGTGTAACGCGCTGTCAAAGTGCTGATAAAGCGGCTCACTTTTGATGGTCAGAATCTTGCCTTCGGAGGAGGAATCAGCAATCAGCCTGGCTTCGCTCTTCGGGCTGAAGATATCGCTTTCCCAGTAGGCGGCAAGCATTGGCGTCGGTGTTCTGCGCCCTAATAATCCCTGCGTTTTCAGAGAATATCGATTAAGTTCAGTTTTCAGCGCGGAGTCCGACGCCGTCGACATTCCGATGCGGCTCGCCAGCACGTCCATGTACATATCCGGCACCTGTTCCTGACATTTCGGGTCGCTCAGCAGCGAATGCACCAGCGCGCCCAGCGTCGCCACAGCCCGCACGCGGCGCGGCTCGAGATACGCCAGCCGCACGGCGACGTTCGCCCCAAAGCGATAACCCAGCAGGCTGACGCGGCTCGCATCCACCCACGGCACATCAGAAAGCTGCATGAGAACCTGCTGATGCAGGAAGCTGGTGTCCTGCGTCAGTTTCCATTTAGAGGAAAAACCGATCGACGGCATGTCGATGGTGAGCATCGCAATGCCCATCGGCGCGAGATAAGAGCGGAACAGACGCTGATGGTCACTTTGTAATGTGTCCAGACCGCCGCAGACCATGACCGTCGGGAACGGCGCTTTGCCTTCGTTCGGCAGATGCAGGAAACCGGTGATCGGCGCGCCGCCCGGGATTTTGAATTCCAGCTCTTTCAGATCATACGGTGAATGTTCGGAGGATTTCTCAAACGCTTTATTGGCCAGCGCTTCCGCCTGTTCTGCCAGCGTATCGCCTTTCAGATGCGGGTAACCGGCAATGCTGTAAAGGTTCGCGGCTTTCAGCCAGTATTCGCTGGCAAGATTGGCGTCTTTTTCATCGGCGGCTTTTTGCTGCCAGTGCATGGCCTGATTCGACCATTCATAAATCCAGTTACCGTTGCGATAGCCAATGACGGTATCGAGCAATAACGGGTCGCTGTGTTCGGCCTGAGAAACGGCAATGCGCGAAAGCACTTCTTCCACTTCCAGCGGATCAACGCCGCGCCACATCCACATCAGACGGTTAATTGTCCGGTACCAGCAATTCACGGTATCGCCTTCCAGCGCTGAGTGCATCGGCGGGTGCGTATTGTGATGATGAACGCGATGAACCAGTGTCGAAGTTTCCGGATATTTGAATGACGGTTTGAACAGTTTTTCCGTGAGATTGGCTGGAGCCATGATGCAAGATCCTCCGTTAGCAAGCAGCTTTTCGCCCGCAGGCGAACGTTTCAGGCAGGGATTATAACCCGCCCACGTTGCGACAAGACAGGAGTGAGGTCAAGCGGAAAGGATTTCAAGTCAACAAAAGCAAAACGCCCGGCAATGAGCCAGGCGTTAAAAGGGGGTCACTGCATCCTCTAAATCCTTCGTGCTGCATCATGGCGGCGTGAAGGATGACGAGGATTTACTTTCCAACCAATGGCGGGACGAACACCACGCCCATATCCCACGGCTGTTCAATCCAGGTGTTCTGCGGGATATCAACCACGTAATCGTCAACCAGCGGCGCACCGGCAGGTTTGGCGAAGATCGTGATGAAATGCGCTTTCGGATACATTTCGCGGATCGCTTTCGCGGTGCCGCCGGTATCGACCAGATCGTCGATTACGATGAAACCTTCACCGTCGCCTTCTGCGCGTTTCAGCACTTGCATTTCGCGCTGATTGTCGTGGTCGTAGCTGGAGATACATACGGTATCCACATGACGGATGCACAGTTCGCGAGCCAGTAACGCTGCCGGAACCAGACCGCCACGGCTGACGGCAATAATGCCTTTCCATTGTTCTGCCGGCAGCAGGCGTTTAGCCATCGTGCGGGCGTGGATTTGCAGCATGTCCCAGGTTACAACGTATTTTTCGCTCATAAAGGTGTCCCAGCCAGTGAATTGACGGCTTCTAAAAATTTAAACCCTAAATAATTCAGATTGCAGGAAGGCGGCAAGTGAACGAATCCCGATGAGCTGACATAAGTCAGTGATTCGGGTGAGCGAACGCGGCCAACGCATCTGCAATTTGAAGTATGACGGGTGTATTCGGGGAAAAAGGTTGCGCGAGATTATAGTGAGTCCGGTTCACAAAAACCAGCGATTATCTGGCCTCACGGCCCCAAAAAACCCGGATTTTCTCCCCTCGCCCGCGCACAGGTTAAGATTAAGTGATATTCTGTCAGGCCACTCGCCACACAGTCTGGCGGGGATTACTTAACCTTAAACCTACAGCATCTCAATCAGTTCCCCTGCAAATGGAGCCTGAATGAGCTGACTGTTACAGGAGACTTATAGTGTCTGAACTGTCTCAGCTTTCGCCACAACCGTTGTGGGATATTTTTGCCAAAGTATGTTCAATTCCGCACCCTTCTTATCATGAAGAAGCGCTGGCAAAACACATCGTTGAATGGGCTCAGGAAAAGGGTATCCACGCTGAGCGTGATGAAGTTGGCAACATTTTGCTGCGCAAACCGGCCACCAAAGGCATGGAAAACCGCAAAGCCGTTGCCCTGCAGGCTCACCTCGATATGGTGCCGCAGAAAAACAACGATACTGTTCATGATTTCACTAAAGATCCTATTCAGCCGTTCATTGAAGACGGTTGGGTAAAAGCCCGCGGCACCACGCTGGGCGCAGACAACGGTATCGGCCTGGCTTCTGCACTGGCGGTTCTGGCTGATGACAGCGTTGAACACGGCCCGCTGGAAGTGCTGCTGACCATGACCGAGGAAACCGGCATGGCGGGCGCATTCGGCCTGCAACCGGACTGGTTACAGTCTGAAATTCTGATCAACACCGATTCTGAAACCGAAGGCGAAATCTACATGGGCTGCGCCGGCGGGATTGATTTTACCGCCACGCTGCCACTGAGCCGCGAAGCGGTTCCGGCCGGTTTCACCACGCTGAAACTGACGCTGAAAGGCCTGAAAGGCGGCCACTCCGGCGCGGATATCCACCTCGGTCTGGGCAATGCCAGCAAACTGCTGGTGCGCTTCCTGTCAGAACACGCCGACACCCTCGGTCTGCGCCTGCTGGATTTCACCGGCGGTACGCTGCGTAACGCCATTCCCCGCGAAGCCATCGCAACACTGGCAATTGCAGCCGATAAAGCGGACGCACTGAAAGCCGCTGCACAGGAATTCCTGGCAACGATTCAGTTCGAACTGTCTGCGGTTGAGAAGAAAATCGCTTTCGTCGTGGAAGCGGCAGAAAGCACAGCGAACGCGCTGAGCAAAGACAGCCAGGGTAAATTCATTGCACTACTGAACGCGACGCCAAACGGCGTGATCCGCATGAGCGATGACGTTAAAGGCGTGGTAGAAACCTCCCTGAACGTCGGCGTTGTCACCATGAAAGATGACGAAGTGGCGATCAACAGCCTGATCCGTTCCCTTATCGACAGCGGCAAAGAATACGTCGTCAGCATGCTGAATTCGCTGAGCAAACTGGCCGGCGCAAAAAGCCTGGCAAAAGGCAGCTATCCTGGCTGGAAACCTGAGCCAAGCTCTCCGGTGATGACGCTGGTGCGTGAAACCTACGAAACGCTGTTCAGCAAAACCCCGAACATCATGGTGATCCACGCCGGTCTGGAATGCGGTCTGTTCAAAAAACCGTACCCGGACATGGACATGGTTTCCATCGGGCCAACCATCACCGGGCCACACTCGCCGGATGAGCAGGTTGAAATCGCCAGCGTTGAGCTGTACTGGAAACTGCTGACAGCATTGCTGAAAGCGATTCCTGAACGTAAGTAATTGTTTTAGCGCCTCCCCTGCGAAGGGGAGGTGCTACAGTCACTCCCACGGCAATAACAACTGCCGTTCTATCTGCGGGTCCTGCAACGTGACATGCAACCCGACCAGACGCACACCCCGCCCGCCGCGCCGCTGTTCCCACGCTTCACGCGCCACTTTCAGTAAATCTTCTTTATTGAGCACCGGCCAGACGTGTTCCTGCGTGGTCTGCTGGAAATCATGGAATTTGAGTTTCACGCCCTGACGCGCGATGCGTAAATTCGGGCTGACCCGGCTCAGGCGCGTTTGTAATTCAGGATATAACCGTTCGATCAGCGCGACGCACTCCTCCCAGCTGTGGATATCTTCCGCCAGCGTGCGTTCCACACCGACCGACTTCCGCAGCCGCTCGGCTGAAATTTCACGCTCATCGATGCCCTGACAACGCTCCCACAGCACGCGGCCAAATTTGCCAAACTGTTTAAGCAGCCTTGCTAAATCATAGCGCTGCACGTCGCCGCAGGTGATCAACCCCTGCTCCTGCAATCGCTGGGCGGTGACTTTGCCAACACCGGGGATTTTACTCAGCGGCAGATCCAGTAAAAAAGCCTCAACTTTGTCTGGCGTAATCACAAACTGGCCGTTGGGTTTATTCAGGTCTGAGGCAATTTTCGCCAGAAATTTGATGGGCGCAATCCCCGCCGAGGCCGTCAGATTAATTTCATCAAAAATCGCCTGACGGATTTCAGCGGCGATCAGCGTCGCGGAGCCATTGCATTGGGTCGATTCTGAAACATCCAGATAAGCTTCGTCGAGTGACAGCGGTTCGATCAATGGCGTATAACGCGCAAAGATTTCGCGGATGTGGTTTGAGGCTTCTTTATACGCCTCCATTCTGCCGGGAATGACTTTCAGGTGCGGGCAAAGTTTGAGCGCCATTCCGGTCGGCATCGCGCTGTGGACGCCGAATTTGCGTGCCGGGTAATTGGCGGTGCTGATGACGCCACGCCGGTCGCGGCTGCCACCGATGGCGATAGGAATGTCGCGCAGGGAAGGATCATCGCGCATCTCGACGGCCGCGAAAAAGCAGTCCATATCCACATGAATGATTTTACGCATAGCCCTCCCCCAATGACTGTATAAGTATACAGTTGAATCAGGAGATTTCAAACACAGAAAATGACGGTTAATTTGGCTTAATTAATCACCATTAATGGCATCAGAAAGTATTTACATTTCCTGAAGCGAGAATTCAATATTTGGTGATTGCTAAAAAATTAATCAGTATTAATATGGCAACGTTTCAGACAGGCAGTACATAAGAAGAAAATCAGTGGCGGTCTTACAGGCAGTTCATCTGTAGACAAAATAATCAAAATTATTATCGAGCAGGACTTAGAATGATCAGAATCGCGCTGTTTCTTGCGATGCTCCTCAGTTTGCCTTTATTTACAGCAAATTACGCCGTGGCCAGCGATGCTGTCCCGGTAAACGCGGCGCTTAAAAAACAATTGTTAGGTGCCCCCGTTTATATCCAGATATTCAAACAAGAACGTAAACTCGAATTGTATGCCCAGCTCGACGGCGAATATCGTCTGATCGGCAGCTACGGCATCTGCGATTTTTCTGGCGGTTTAGGAAATAAACGTCGCGAAGGTGATTTTAAAAGCCCGGAAGGTTTCTACAACGTGGATATTCACCACCTGAAACCGGACAGCCGTTTTTATCGCGCCATCAACATCGGTTTCCCGAACGCCTATGATATCTCGCAGGGTTATTCCGGTAAGTATCTGATGATCCACGGCAACTGCAAATCTATCGGTTGCTATGCGATGACTGACGGTTATATGGATGAAATCTTCACCTACGTGCAGGCGGCCTTCCAGTTCGGCCAGCGCAACGTGCAGATCAGCATTTATCCGTTCAAGATGACCGATGCCAACATGCAGTCGCACAAAAACTCAAGCTACATCACGTTCTGGCGTCAGCTACAGCCGGGCTTTGCGTACTTTGAGAAACACCATCAGCCACCTAACGTCGTGGTGACTAATGGGAAATATGAAGTGCTGCAACCGTTGTCAAACATCCCGCTGCCTTCACAGCTGGCGTTCGCCCCGGTGAAATAATGCGAATTCACCTGGAGCAATTTTGTTCCAGGTTTCGTTTGCCGTCAGCGGTTGCGTGGCAATCACGGTGACGACATCATCCGGTGTCGTCTGCTGCTGAAAATCAATTTCCACATCCTGATCCAACAACGTTGCCTTTCCGAAAGGCGCCCGCCGCGTGATCCAGTGCAGATTGGTCGAACAATAGGCCATCACAAAATGCCCGTCCGACAACAGCATATTAAACACGCCCTTCTGCCGTAACTCATCCGCCAGCGACGCAATATAGCGAAATACCGGCGGCCAGTTGGCCGGACGGCGCGGATAACGCTGCGTAAGTTTATGCAGCAACCAGCAAAAAGCGTATTCACTGTCGGTTTGCCCGACCGGACGCAACGTGCCGGTATCCAGCTGGCGGTAACCGCGAAGCTGGCCGTTGTGCGCGTAAGTCCAGTTATGGCCCCACAGTTCGCGGGTAAACGGATGGGTATTCTCCAGCGCCACTTCGCCACGGTTTGCCTGACGAATATGGGAAATCACCGCGCAGGATTTGATCGGATATTCCTGAACAAGGCGGGCGATAGGCGAATTAAAACTCGGCATCGGATCTTTAAAAGTACGACAGCCATTCCCCTCGTAGAAGGTAATGCCCCAGCCGTCTTTATGCGGGCCTGTCCCGCCACCGCGCTGCACTAATCCACTGAAACTGAAGCAAATATCAGTTGGAACGTTAGCGCTCATCCCGAGCAATTCGCACATCTCCCGCCTCCTTTACAGCAAAGGTATTACGCCTTCGCCATCTCTTTTTCGATTAATAAGATCAGGATATGAATCACTTTAATGTGGATTTCCTGCACGCGGTCAGCGAAGCCAAAGTGTGGCACGCGAATTTCCACGTCGGCAGAACCGTCCATTTTGCCGCCGTCTTTACCGGTCAGGGTAATGACTTTCATGCCTTTAGCGCGCGCGGCTTCAATCGCTTTGATCACGTTACCGGAATTGCCGGAAGTGGAGATGCCCAGCAGCACATCGCCTTTCTGACCCACGGCTTCCAGATAACGGGAGAAGATATATTCGTAACCGAAATCGTTACCCACGCAGGAGATGTGGCTGACGTCGGAAATCGCAATCGCCGGGTAGCCCGGACGGTTTTCACGGTAGCGGCCGGTCAGTTCTTCTGCGAAATGCATGGCGTCACAGTGTGAACCGCCGTTACCGCAGGAAATCACTTTCCCGCCCGCCTTGAATGAATCGGCCAGCAGCACTGCTGCACGTTGAATAGACTCAATATTTGCCGGATCGCTGATGAATTTATTCAGCGTAGCAGCAGCTTCGTTCAGTTCAGTACGGATAATATCCTGGTACATAGCAGCCTCTTTTATGTCCATTTGCAGCCAGCTGTGGCTGGCCGATAGCAATAAAACTTTCCGCTGAGCAGTTTAACGGAAAGCCGAAACAGCGAGAAGCCAAGAAGCGGTAATGATTCTTATAGTTTCCGTTTTTGACGCTTCGTGCGGCCGGTTTGTGAGCTGTGTTGTAATTAGTATGTAAACACATTGATAAAGAAATGAGCATGAACTAAAACCATTGTATCCCTACAACAGGTCAGACCTCCTACTACTCAGGAGCTTTACTATGATGGTTCTTAGCATTGTTGCATTTGTCGTGATCCTTGGTGCGTTGTTCTATCACAAGGTCAATCTTGCCTTTAGCAGCCTGATTTTACTGGCATTTACCGCTGCCATCGGCGCTATTCATCTGTGGACGCTGTGGCTGTTACTGCCGCTGGCGATTATCCTGCTGCCGTTCAATGTGCCCGCACTGCGCCGCGCATTGTTCTCCGCACCTGCACTTCGCACCTTCCGTAAAGTGATGCCCGCAATGTCACGCACGGAAAAAGAAGCGATTGAAGCCGGTACCACCTGGTGGGAAGGCGACCTGTTCGGCGGTAAGCCGGACTGGAAAAAATTGCAGGATTATCCTGAACAACACCTGACCGAAGAAGAGCAGCGCTTTATCGATGGCCCGGTTGAAGAAGCCTGCCGCATGGCCAACGACTTTGAGATCACGCACGAACTGGCTGATTTGCCGCCGGAGCTGTGGGCGTATCTTAAAGAGCACCGCTTCTTCGCGATGATCATTAAGAAAGAGTACGGCGGTCTGGAATTCTCCGCTTACGCTCAGGCCCGCGTGTTACAGAAACTGGCAGGTGTGTCCGGCATTCTGGCCATCACCGTCGGCGTGCCGAACTCCCTCGGCCCGGGCGAATTGCTGCAACATTACGGCACCGAAGAACAGAAAGATCATTATCTGCCGCGTCTGGCTGAAGGTCTGGAAATCCCATGCTTTGCACTGACCAGCCCGGAAGCCGGGTCTGATGCCGGGGCGATCCCTGATTTCGGTATCGTCTGTAAAGGCCAGTGGCAGGGCAAAGAAGTGCTCGGCATGCGCCTGACCTGGAACAAGCGTTACATCACGCTCGCACCTATCGCCACCGTGCTCGGTCTGGCGTTTAAACTGAAAGACCCGGATCATCTGCTCGGCAGTGAAACGGATCTGGGCATTACCTGTGCGCTGATCCCAACGGACACTAAAGGCGTGGAAATCGGCCACCGCCACTTCCCGCTTAACGTGCCTTTCCAGAACGGCCCGACGCGCGGTAACGATATTTTCGTTCCAATCGATTACATCATCGGCGGCCCGAAAATGGCCGGTCAGGGCTGGCGTATGCTGGTGGAATGTCTGTCCGTGGGCCGCGGCATTACCCTGCCGTCTAACTCCACCGGCAGCCTGAAATCACTGGCGATGGCGACCGGCGCTTATGCGTACATTCGCCGTCAGTTCAAACTGCCTATTGGTAAAATGGAAGGCATCGAAGAACCGCTGGCACGTATTGCCGGTAACGCTTACGTGATGGACGCCGCTGCAACGCTCATCACCAACGGCATTATGCTCGGTGAAAAACCGGCTGTGCTGTCGGCGATTGTGAAATATCACTGTACCCACCGTGGTCAGCGCGCTGTCATGGACGCGATGGATATCACCGGTGGTAAAGGCATCATGCTCGGTAAAAGCAACTTCGTGGCCCGTACTTATCAGGGCGCGCCGATTGCCATCACCGTAGAAGGCGCCAACATTCTGACCCGCAGCATGATCATCTTCGGTCAGGGCGCTATCCGTTGCCATCCTTACGTTCTGCGTGAAATGGCGGCGGCTGAGAAAAACGATCTGGACGATTTCGACCGTGCGCTGTTCGGGCATATCGGCCACGTCGGCAGCAACAAAGTGCGCAGCTTCTGGCTCGGTCTGACCAACGGCCGCACCAGCGATACGCCGGTTAATGATAAAACCGCGCGTTATTACCAGCACATTAACCGTCTGAGCGCTAACCTCGCGCTGCTGGCTGACGTGTCGATGGGCGTGCTGGGCGGCAGCCTGAAACGTCGCGAACGTATTTCCGCCCGTCTCGGCGATATTCTCAGCCAGATGTATCTGGCGACAGCGACTCTGAAACGCTTTGATGAAGAAGGTTGCAACGAGGCCGATTTACCGCTGGTTCACTGGGGCGTGCAGGATTGTCTGCATCAGGCCGAAGTGGCTATCGACGACCTGCTGCGTAACTTCCCGAATGCGTTTGTGGCGGGCGTGATGCGCCTGGTGGTTTTCCCGCTGGGCCGTTCACACGCGGCACCGTCAGATCGTCTTGATCATGAACTGGCGCGTATTCTTCAGGTGCCTTCTGCGACCCGCAGCCGCATTGGTCGCGGTCAGTATCTGACGCCAAGCGAGCACAACCCGGTCGGGCTGCTGGAAGAAGCGTTACTGGATATTCTGGCCGCCGAGCCGGTGCATAAACGTCTGTGCGACGCGATGGGTAAAAAACTGCCGTTCACCCGTCTGGATATTCTGGCGCAAAAAGGTCTGGATGCCGGTCACCTGAGCGCCGACGATGCGCGCATTCTCAGCCGTGCGGAAGAAAGCCGTCTGCGTTCTATTAACGTCGATGATTTTGAGCCACACGAACTGGCCGCGAAAAAGCAGGACGTGGAGGAAGAAAGCGCAAAAAAGGATGACGCCAAACCGCGCCATACCGAAGCCGCTTAATCCTTAAAATTCACGGTTAAAAAAAGCCTGAGTGTTTACGCACTCAGGCTTTTTCTTTTCCGGATGACGGGTAATCAGAAGAAGTATTTAAAGCGAACACGCCCGCCATACCGCTGATCGCTGTCATTATCATTGCTGTAATGTTTATCCGCTTCCAGCATCGACACATACGCGCCCAGATAGACATTGAAGTTCTTCATGTCCATCACGTTCGGGATGAGATAACTGGCGTGAATGGTATGAATATCGTAGCTGCCCGGCTCGCTGAACCAGTCATCACCGGCGTTTTCGTTATTCATTGGCCGTAAACCGTTGGCATTAAACTCTTCAATGCGGTTATGCGCGTAGATGTAACCCAGCTCGAAGTTTTTCCACAGGGCATTGGTGCCGACCGTGAAATCTTTCTCGTCTGAGGCGTCCATGTACGCCGTACTCAGGTTCGCCACGATGCCGTTTTCCGGATCCGCTTTCTGCCCGTTCCAGGTCATGGTCATGCCGTAGCCGTTACGTTTGGACTGATCAATAGTTTCGCCCTGATCGTTCTTGTAGCCGTACGCGTTGTTGACGATGTTGGTTTCCATCGCCGCCGCAACGGAGAACGCCTCGCCTTTCCAGGCAATAACCGGTCGCAGATACGCGACGTTTTTATCCTGTTCCAGTTTGTTGCCGTGGTAGTTCTGGTCGGCAAACAGCGACGTCCCGTTTTCCATCAGCGTATTGAGCTCGAAGTACCAGTTGCCGAGCGTTTTGTTCAGCAAAATGTTACCGCCGCTGTCACTGCGTCCACGCCCTTCTTTCATCATATACACATAGCCGTAGCCGTCGGCGTACAGATCGTTGGCGGTATTCCCGGAATATTCGATAAACGTATCCTGATTCAGCGGGAACATATCGTAGGCTTCAAATCGGCCGATTTTTGCCATCCAGTTTTGTTCTTTACCGAAGAAGAAGGCGGCGTCATCGACATTCATTGAACCGTTTAAATCAGCGGTCGGTTGCACGGAGAACCCGGAGAATTGCCCTTTATCATTACGGCGATAACCATCCAGCCCGATCAGCAAGCGGCCATTGACATCCCAGCGTTCATTGCCGCCATTCCATTTATTATCATCGCCATTTTTCGCCGAAATTAATTGCCCGCTGCGGCTTGCGCCGTCGACGTTAAATTCTACGTCACCGTATAATTTCAGATTATCAAAACCATTGAGCGTTAATAATTTATCCTTCGATATACCGTCTGTTTTTACTTCAACCGGCGTGGATTCTTTCACGCTGGCAATTTCCTGCTCGCGCTTCACATCCTGTTTTTTCAGCTGCTGAATTTGTTTCTCTGCCGATTCCGCGCGGGCTTCAGCCAGCTGAAGGCGCTCTTCAAGCTGCGCCATGCGGGCTTCCAGACTGGCTGAAGAGCCTGCCGCCATCGCAGAACCCGACACGGCGATCCCCACTAATAATGCCAGCGTCTTAATCTTTCTCATAATTACGATATCCTTTTCAATACAAAATCAAACCATCGATATCAATTAACGACGTTGTTTTGTTTTTATTAAAATAGTGCCCGGAGGTTTCATAATGAGAAATGAAGATAGATTCTGGCCGAATAAACTGTCAAAAATAAAGCGGGGAAACGTGAAGTAAAACTGTAATAACGAAATTTCATCCTTACAAAACCAATAAACATAAAAAACGGGGTACTGTTATTCACAGCACCCCGCTTATTATTCATTTCAAATACATTGCGCCCAATATATTTATCAGTCGAATGTTTACAGCTTAGCTTTTCTTAGGACGAATCTTCGCGGTCAGCCCTTTCAGGAAATACCGCAAAACCTGATCGCCGCACGGACGATAGTTTTTGTGCCCTTCCTTACGGAAGAATGCGCTCAGTTCGCCTTCGGAGACTTTGAAATCTGCGGCCGTCAGCACGGCAATCATGTCTTCAGTTTTCAGCTCAAACGCCACACGCAGCTTTTTCAGCATGATGTTGTTGGTCAGACGTTTTTCCACTTCCGGTGCCGGGAAACGATCGTCTTTACCGCGTTTGAACACAATCAGCCCGTTCAGGAAGTTTGCCATGACTTCGTCCGGCACTTCCATATACCCTTCTTCGTCTTCTTTTTTCAGATAACGGGACATCACTTCAGGGCTGACCGGCGTGCCGGTGGTTTTGAGGATTTCAATCAACTGACCTTCGCTCAAATCCAGCATGTAGCGCACGCTGCGCAAGACATGGTTATGCATCATAATTCTGTATTCCTGTTAAAAGTAAACCGAGGAAATGCCACCGGGTTTACCCCTACGCACCTCGAAGGCGGGCATTATACAAGAAACCGACAGAATTAGCTGAACTGGCGGATACGCGCGATAAAGGATTCCACATCACTGATTTGCGGCGCCGTCAGGATCAGCCATTTTCCGAGACTCAGCGCGTGGCGCTGGCAGTCAGCACGCATTGCGGCGTCTTTGATGGAATCAAGATCGGCCACGTGCGCCAGCCCGATGGTGCGACGGATTAATTCCGCGCCGCAATATCCGACCGCGTCGTGCCAGACGTCCTGCAAGAAAACGTCGGCGTAGCCCGGCTCGGCCAGCGTCGGATCCTGTGATTCTTCACGTGCCAGTTGCAGGAAACGTTCTGAGAAGCTCAGCCACAGTTCGCGCACATCTTTCAGGCGCTGCTCGCGACCGTCAGCGGCTTCACGCACGCCCACCAGCCCCGGCAAACCGCAATAGTTCAGCAACAAATTACCGATAGCCGAGCCCGGATCAAAACCGACAGGGCCGTAATAACCGAACTCGGCATCAATGGCTTTCAGCTTGCCTTCGGCCACAAAAATCGAACCGCTGTGGATATCGCCGTGCAGCAACGCTTCGGCCTTGCTCAGGAAACGGTGCTTGAGCGCCGCCACCGCCAGACGCAGCGGTTTATCGGCACGCAGCGCATCGACTTCCGGCTGCAAAACCGGGTCAAAATTATTCCGTTCGTGATCGACATAAGGATCGGTGAAGAACAGATCTTCGGTGATCTGGCAAAGTTCCGGGTTGGTAAAGCGTGAAACTTCGGCTTTCTTGGTCTGCGCGTTCTGATAGAAATCGGACGTATGGAAAAGCGTCTGCGCCAGGTATTCACCCAGCTGGCTGGCGGCCTGCGGGAAGTATTTCCCCTGCACCAGCTCACTGCGCCAGATCTGATGATCCGACAAATCTTCCTGCACCATCACCGCCAGTTCGGCGTCATGATGCAACACTTTCACCGTATGCTGCGGGCAATACTGACCGTGAATAATCAGTGTTTCCGCTTCGATGCGCGCGCGGTCGAGCGTCAGCGGCCAGGATTCCCCGACGCAGCGCACGTACGGCAAAGCCTGTTTCACGATCACGCGGCTATTGCCCGTGGTATCGCGGATTTTAAACACCAGATTCAGGTTTCCGTCACCGATTTCATCGGCGGTTACCAGAGATTGCGGATCTGCTACGCCACCGTATTTACGGGCATATTCAACAGCATCTTCGGCGGTAAATGTGTAGTAGCGCGACATCCTGACCTCTCGAAATTTTCTTTTAGCCTTAAAAGTGTTTAGACGTCTATACATCCATAAAACATGTTGGCAGAATAAGTGAACAGATGCAACCGGGCAACAAGGATTTAACCAACAATGCAAAGCCTCACAACCACCAGTTTACGTATCCGCGAAAACCAACTGTGGATCCTCGATCAGCAGGCCCTGCCACAACGTTCCGACTGGCGCGAATGTCGCGATGTCAGCGATCTGGTGGATCACATCCGTACCCTGCGCGTGCGCGGTGCGCCGCTGATTGGTTTATCCGCCAGCCTGCTACTGGCGTTGCTGGCTGAACAGGGCATGAAGCAGGATGAACTGGCGCATTCGCTGGACGTCCTTCGCGCCTCGCGCCCGACGGCGGTGAACCTGATGAACAATCTCGACCGCATGAAAACCGCGTTACAGCAGCCCGATTTCGTCACCGCGCTGACGGCTGAAGCGCTGCGTCTGGTGGATGAAGACCGCGCGCTGTGCGAAAGCATTGCAACGCACGGCGCAACGCTGGTGACGCCGGGCAGCCGTTTGCTGACCCACTGCAACACCGGCGGGCTGGCGACAGCAGGCGTCGGCACGGCCATTGGCGTGATCCGCCGTGCGCATGAGCAGGGAAATGTCGAGCAGGTTTGGGTCGATGAAACGCGCCCGTTATTGCAGGGTGGCCGTCTCACCGCGTGGGAACTGGGCGAACTGGGCATTCCGTATCAGCTGATTTGCGACTCGATGGCTGCCAGCCTGATGGCACAAAAACGCGTTGACGCCATCTGGGTCGGCGCTGACCGCATCGCCGCCAACGGCGACGTCGCCAACAAGATCGGCACTTACAGCCTGGCGGTTCTGGCGAAATACCACGGCATCCCGTTTTACGTCGCCGCGCCGCACACCACGCACGATCCGCATTGCCCGAACGGCGCAGCCATCCCTATCGAACAACGCGATGCCCGCGAAGTCACCGGCGTTTCCGGCAGTTTTGGTTCCGTACAGTGGGCTCCGGAGGATGCAAAAGTTTATAACCCGGCGTTTGATGTGACACCGGCGGATCTCATCAGCGGATGGGTACTGGATGTGGGGGTGATGACGCCTGCGCAGGTGCGCGAAGGGGTCTTCGCGGCTTCCTTGAAGTAGCGGTTGGCGGTTGCCGCACCGCAGGCGGTATTGCGATAATTTCGGTTTTTCATGTGCAGCATGTAGCGCTAAAGGCGGTATTGCGGAAGTTTCGGTTTTTCATGTACAGCATGTAGCGCTAAAGGCGGTATTGCGGAAATTTCGGTTTTTCATGTGCAGTGATCGCTCAGCGGCTCGCGCCGAAACCGACCAAAGAGGCCCAGGACGGGGCCTCTTTGGAATCTCCGCGTCTTTCTTACTGCGCGCTACCGCTCGCTGGCTATGTTTCAGGTACCACAGCTATTGCCGCGAAAACTTGCCGCTGCGCGGTTCCCTTACTCGGTTTCGAGCCATTGGTCTCGAAACGCTTCGCTCGGCAAGCTTTCTGAAAGCGGCCACTGGCTATGTAATTCAGCATGCTTTTTGAAAGCGGCCAGAGGCTTTTCTAAATTCAAAATCTAGCTGGTTTTAATCTTTTACAAAGGCAATCTGGCGCACTCAGAAATTTTGCTGACCGAGGGTTCGAGACCGCAAGGCTCGAAGCCCTCGAGGAAGGCACCGCGTAGCGGCAAGATTTCGCGCCACACGCCGATGTTCCAGAACATGTCCATCGTCCCAGCGGCAGCGCGCAGTTAAAGAGCCGGAGATTCTAAAGAGGCGCGGCGATAGGCGCCTCTTTAGGCCAGTTTGGGTGGCAACCCAAGGTTTTGACCTGAGCTAAGCGATCACCGCACATGAAAAACCGAAATTTACGCTAAGCTGTCCCTTTGGGCCAGTTTGACCGGCAACCCAAGGTTTTGACCTTAAAAAGAAATTTTAAAGCTTTTCTAAAAAGCTTATTCCCCCATCCTCGGGTACTTATCCGCGATACCATCGCCTGTAAAATGCGCCACCCACCCTTCCGGATTATCAAACACGCGAATCGCCGTAAACGACGGTGAGCCGCCCATGTCAAACCAGTGGCGGGTATTCGCGGGGACGGAAATCAGATCGTTTTTCTCACACAGGATCTGGAAAATCTTACCGTTCAGATGCAGGCAGAACAGCCCGGCGCCTTCCACGAAGAAACGTACTTCGTCTTCGCCGTGGGTATGCTCGGAGAGGAATTTGGTGCGCAGCACTTCACGCTGTTCGTTGTCCGGACGCATGCTGATTACATCCCAGCTCTGATAGCCCTTCTCTTCCACCAGCTTGTCGATTTCATGCTGATACGCGGCGATCACGTCCTGCGGCTGCGGGTTTTCGCCTAAATCACGGTCGGCCTGCCAGCGCTCGAAACGCACGTCAATCTTGTTCAGTTCGGCAGCGATGGCCTCGCCGTCACGGCTTTCCCAAACTGGCGCGGAAGGATCCTGGTCACTAAAAATCGTCAATGCACTCATGGTCAACCCTCTTATAAGAATGTTTCTAAGGCTATCTGATCAAAACGGTTAACTTGCAGGTGATCGCTGAGTTCGTCAGCGTCATCACGGATCAGCTGACAGGTGTGCCAGCCCGCTAAGCGTGCGGCGTCCAGTTCCTGACGGATGTCCGATAAAAACAGTAAATCAGCGGGCGGTAAAATCAGCTGTTCGGCGATGTTCTGATAGGATTCTGTTTCACGCTTGGCGCCAACGCGGGTGTCGAAATACCCGCTGAACAGCGGCGTGAGGTCGCCCGCATCGCTGTAACCAAACAGCAGTTTTTGCGCGTCAACGGAACCGGAAGAATACACGCAAAGCTGCAAACCGTCGGCTTTCCAGGCTTCCAACTGCGGCGCGACATCCGCGTACAAATGCCCGCGGAAATCACCGTTCTCATACCCGGTGCGCCAGATAATGCCCTGCAACACTTTGAGCGGCGTCGATTTGACGTCGTTGTCCATGTAGGTAAAAAGTTGCTCAATCAGGGCCTCGACGCTGGCCTGCGGGCGGTCGATTTCGGCCCGCAATGCGTTCAGCGCAGCCGCCACTTCCGGCTCTTCGTGCTGATGACGCAGAAATTCAGCGAGCCGCTGACGGGCATACGGGAATAACACCTGATGCACAAAACGGATATCCGTGGTGGTGCCTTCAATATCAGTGACGATGGCGCGGATCATTTGGCCTCCAGCAGGCGGCGTTGCAGTTCACACTGGAACAGAAATTCCAGCCCTTCCAGATGGCGGCGTGCTTCCGCCACATCCCGTCCCCAGCAGGTCAGACCGTGGCCGCGCAGCAAAAAACCATACTGCAACGGCGCGTGTTCCGTGCTGGCAATAATCTTCTGCACCAGAGCTGAGATGTCCTGGCTGTTGTCGAAAATCGGGATCACCACCTGATCAAGGTGCGTCGTCTGGCCGCTCAGCGATTTCTGCATTTCGTAGCCTTCCAGCACCAGTGCACCGCTGCGTTCCACGCGGGACAAAACGGTCGAATTCACCGAATGTGTATGCAGCACCGCACCTGTTTCAGGATAGCGGGAATAGAGCATCGTGTGCAGACCGGTTTCCGCCGACGGGCGGCGTCCGCTCGGCGCGAGGCCGCTTTCCAGCTCAACTAGCAGAAAATCATCTGTGGTCAGCGAGCCTTTATCCTTCCCCGATTCGGTGATCAGGCAATGTTTGTCGCCCTCGCGGACCGACATATTCCCGCCTGTCGCCGGGCTCCAGCCCTTCTGACCAATCCAGTGACAGGCCGCCAGCAGCGCGCCCAGTTGCAAATTCTCTGTCATCGTAATCCTGAAAAATCGTGCGTTGAGGGCCTGAGTTCGGAGTGAAAACCGCGATATATAAATAATTGATATGGCCTAGATTGAATTAGCATTTAGCCATCTAAGCGTCTCGATTGCCAAATATTAACATCGTGTATCGGGAAAATGAAAGGGCAAATAGCAGAACGCTCTGTCTTCTTATGGCGCTCACTTCTGGCATAAAAAAACCTGCCGAAGCAGGTTATTTTGCAGGGAGTTCAAATTTAGAAATGATGGCCAGCCTTTGCTGGTAATGCTCAGGGTCTCCCCAAAGCCACTGCTCGTAACGCCCCACATCATCTTCTGATGCAATGTTATGTAATTCGCAACTGATCATGTCGTAAGCATAAACTTTAAGCCCGTAAATCAAGGCGTCATACATTCTGGCCTGCCAGAACGACATGCCATCGTGAGTCTGGTTCATGTCAGACACGATCACATCGTATTTTTCGAGCAGATAATTCAGGAAAATTAGCCCTGCAAGCTCGTGCAATTCTTTTCTGTGCTTAGGTTTCTGAGTGCGCCATACCAACACCTGCGTCACCGGGCGGCAATTGAGGAAATGATCGGACTGAATCACAACGCGGTTGTAGTAAGCCACGTCCTCAGAAACATCATTGATTAACGCCAGTTCGAAATGGCGCTGAGTAATTTTTTCAGAAAGGCGATTATCAACGCGCACAATCCGGTAACCGGGAGATAGCGTCAGACCAACAACATCAAGCTCCTGCCCGCGTGCCAGCTCGGAATAGAGGGTGCTGTTATCTATGCCGTCGCTAAGATGAGCGAAGACTTCGTTAACTTTCACCGCATTTACCAATTTAACCGGCATATGACCCTCTGTAAGCGTTGAACAACCTCAGTTGTAAGGCGTTTAGTTTATATCTTAACCAGTTTTCAGGCAACGGATAGCGTTCGCAGAATTCCCGCAACCCGCTCTGCGCGCGCCGTTCCGCACCGTCATTCCGGTCATATCCTTATTCTTCATTGATTTAAACCCGGCTTTAACATCGTGTTATATTGTGAGCAACATCGCTATCTGCACCGGTCCAGGAGTATTGACCCGCCATGAGCACAGCCGCACTGATCCCCGAAAGTAAGCTTCCTTCCCTCGGCACCACCATTTTTACTCAAATGAGTGCCCTGGCGCAGAAGCACAACGCCATTAACCTGTCTCAGGGTTTCCCTGATTTCGATGGCCCCGAGTATCTGCGCAACCGTCTGGCGTATCACGTCAGTCAGGGCGCGAACCAGTACGCGCCGATGACCGGCACTGCGCCATTGCGTGAAGCGATTGCCGCAAAAACCGAACAGATTTACGGCTACGCACCGGACGCCAATTCCGACATCACGATCACCGCCGGCGCCACCGAATCTTTGTACATCGCCATCACCGCGCTGGTGTCAAAAGGCGACGAAGTGATTGCGTTTGACCCGAGCTACGACTGCTACGCGCCTGCGGTGGAACTGGCGGGCGGCGTGATGAAACGCATTCAGCTGCAGCCGCCGGAGTTCAAAGTGAACTGGGCGGAATTTGCCGACCAGATTACGGACCGGACAAAGCTGGTCATCATCAACACGCCGCACAATCCGTCGGCCACGGTCTGGAGCCACAGCGACGTTGAGCAGCTCTGGCAAACCATTGCTGATAAACACATTTTTGTGCTCAGCGATGAAGTCTACGAACACATCTGCTTTGCGCCGGAAGGCCACGCCAGCGTGCTGCGCCACCCGCAACTGCGTCAGCGCGCCATCGCGGTGTCTTCTTTCGGCAAGACCTATCACATGACCGGCTGGCGCGTGGGTTATTGCATCGCTCCGGCGATTATCAGCGCCGAACTGCGCAAAGTTCACCAGTATCTGACGTTTTCGATCACCACGCCGGTTCAGCTGGCGCTGGCGGATATGCTGCGGGAAGCGCCGGAGCACTGGCAGGAATTACCGGCGTTTTATCAGGCCAAGCGTGACCGTCTGGCGCAAGGGCTGGCGAACAGCCGTCTGAAAGTATTGCCGAGCCAGGGCACGTATTTCCTGCTGGTGGATTACAGCGAAGTCTCGGATCTGGACGATGTTGCATTCTGCCACTGGCTGACTGAACATGTGGGCGTTGCGGCCATTCCGATGTCGGTATTTTGCGCCGCGCCCTTCCCACATAAACTGATCCGGCTGTGCTTTGCCAAACAGGAAGCCACGCTGGACGCTGCTGCGGAGCGCCTGTGTCAACTTTAAAACTGTCCGTATTGCAACAGCCGCTGGTGTGGCTGGACGGCGAGGCCAATCTCGCGCATTTCGACGGTCTGCTGGGTTCACTGACCGGCCGCGACCTGATTATTTTGCCGGAAATGTTCACCACCGGTTTCGCCATGCAGGCTCCGGGCAGCGCGCTGCCACAGTCACGCGTGGTGGAATGGCTGCATCAGTGGGCGAAAAAACTCGGTGCAATGATTGGCGGCAGCGTGGCGCTGAGCACGACGGAAGGCGCGGTAAACCGTTTCCTGCTGGTCGAACCGCAGGGCAAAGTGCATTCCTACGATAAACGCCATCTGTTCCGCATGGCGGGCGAACACAATTATTACGTGCCGGGCAAACGCCGTGAAATCGTCGAATGGCGCGGCTGGCGGATTCTGCCGCAAGTCTGTT
The DNA here is from genome assembly GCF_019200965.1 of Rahnella sp. PD12R. Taxonomy (NCBI): domain Bacteria; kingdom Pseudomonadati; phylum Pseudomonadota; class Gammaproteobacteria; order Enterobacterales; family Yersiniaceae; genus Rahnella; species Rahnella sp. PD12R. Next base: position 78,108 of record NZ_JAHTMS010000015.1, read on the forward strand.
ACGACCTGCGTTTCCCGGTCTATTCGCGCAATAATCAGGATTACGATCTGGCACTCTACGTCGCCAACTGGCCTGCCCGCCGCAGCCATCACTGGCAAACATTGCTGACGGCGCGTGCAATCGAAAATCAGGCCTACGTCGCCGGGTGCAACCGCGTCGGGGATGACGATAACGGCCACCACTACAGCGGCGACAGCCTGATCATTAATCCGCTGGGCGAAGAACTGGCGCGCGCCGAGCCGGGTTCGGCAATGATTATCGACGCCGAACTGTCTCTGGAAGCGTTACAGGATTACCGCGAAGCGTTCCCGGCGTGGCGCGATGCCGATACGTTCCTCCTGCACGATTAAAGAAAGCGGCAACGCATAAATATCAGAAAGCCCACCCGCTGTATGTGCAGCGGGTGGGCTTTTATTTATTGATGATTATTAAGAGGAAATTACGGTTTCGGCAAACCGGCAATCAGCGCGTTGATCAGATCAGAGTTCGTCACCTGCCGCGGATGAACCTGGATCTCCTGACTGTATAACGGTGGCAGGGTCTGGCAATAGGCATCCAGATCGGCCTGTGCAATCGTCGGCACGCCATACTGGAATGAGTTCGGATTTTCCGGTGGCAATGCCCCTTCCATCGTGGAACCGTAGGCACCGAGTTCAATCAGGCTGTGTGATGACTCATCCGGGCCATGCGCAAACACAAACGTGCCGTATTTAGGATGGCCGAGATAAGGCAGCACTTCATCGTCACTCAGGTTGCTTCGCAGGTTATAACGCAGCTGCGCATAATTACGTGTTACCAGCAAAAACGCCGTCTGAATCAGCGAGGCTTTTTCGTTACCCGGCAAACACATCAGCAGGTTGCCGTAATAATCGAGAAACGCCACGGCATTCCCTGTGCCGCCCTGCGCAATATCCTGATTTGCCGCCGCGATCAGATACGGCGCCAGCCCTTCATCCGGCTGCCCGCGGGATGGCGCGGTATAGCTCAGCGCGTCCGGATAAATGGCTTTTAACGCCGTCACGATCCGGCTATCAGACGGTAAATCTTTAATATTTCTGAAGTGATCCGGCGTTAAATCCGTGTTGATGCTGGCTTTAACCTGCGTCAGCGTGGCATCGAAAGCCGTTTCGCACAGCGCCACCGTCTGAACATCCATAACGGCGTCGGTGAAGAAAGTCGGCACCGGCGCTGAACTGGCACCGCGGCTAAAACAGTTATTCCCGTTAACTGCCGGATAGCTGAACGTATTTTTTGCCACCTGCGCCAGTTCAGGTGAAAGCGTCGGGAAATCCGCCTGTGTATCCCAGTTAATACCTGAATACGTATCGAAAGCGGCAGAAATAACTTTAAATCCGCCGGTAATAATCGAACCGGTACACATGCAGCACGGATCCAGCGACGTCACAATGGTAATATCAGACGGTGGTGGCATATCGATACCCGCTTCAATTTGCGCGTAATACCAGTCAATTAACTGACGTTCACCGTGAGCCGTCGGGTCACTGGTCATATTATTTTTAACCACATTATTATTAATCGCATTCAGCACATTACCGCTGGCATCGAGCATAACGCCGCCGACGCTGAACGTATTCTGACAATAGGCCACCAGCGCCTGTTCTGCCGCGGCTGTGGCCGCCGCCTCGACGGTCACATACGTTTCACCCGCTTTAACTGCCGTGGCTTTTAATGAATTACAGTTGCAATTACACATATTAATTCCTTCCGTTAGATTAAGTGTATTGATTAAGATTCAGTAATTCGCGGAGCGTGATTTTATAAACACGCCGGAATTAAATAGACTGTATCGTGACAAAATAACCTGAATTAAAAAAACGGAAGGTGTTGTGCCAGCGATGGCACCGGGTTTATTTTATAAACCTGAAGTTATTTAGAGAGGAATTCATTTTGTTATAATTCTGGTGAATATATACTTCACAATACCGCCCTGAATTATATATTTCAGGGCGGGTATTTAATTAGCGATTCAGGTAATTAAATAAAACCGGACTTAAACCTGCCCGATAAAATCGAACTTGCCGATATTCACGCCCAGATGGCGCAAAATATTGTACGCGGTGGTGACGTGGAAGTAGAAGTTCGGTACCGCAAATGTGGTGACGTAGCTGTGTGCGGTAAAGGTCAGTTCATGGTTTTTGCCTTTTACCACGATGGCGCGCGTTTCGTCGCCTTCCAGCTGTTCCGGTTTTACGCTTTCGATAAAGCGCAGGGTTTTCGCGATACGCTCCTGCAATTGGGCGAACGTGGTTTCAGTATCGTCCATTGCGGGCGCCGGGACACCGGCCAGACGGGCGATTGCGCCTTTCGACATATCGCTGGTGATTTGCACCTGACGCGCCAGCGGATACATGTCCGCCGCCAGACGGGTATTCAGCACTTCTTCTTCCGATTTTCCGTTTTCCTGCGCCCACGCAGCGCCTTTTTCCAGCAACGCCGAAAGATTCTTTAAACCACGTACAAACTGTGCCGCCGTGCTGCCATACAGAGATGCTGACATGATGCTTCCTTAATGAATGGGGGTTAGAACAACCGGCGATACATTAGCGCGTTATGGTCTAAACAGCGTGACGTTTTGTAGTAGTCCGCGGCGGCTAAAATTCGCATTTGCGACTTACCGCGCCCTTTTTGTCAAAGCATGTAAACGCCGTTCGGGGTGGATCGCTTCTTGCATTCAATACCCCCGCAAAAACATCTGACAGAGGACTCCTGATGACCATCACCTTTATTGCACACTCCACGCCCGAACCTGCGTTGTACGGCGCGATGGCAGCGATACTTGCTGAATTACGCGCTTTGCCGCTGTGTCACTTTCCCGTCAGTCATGATGCAAAACATTATCCGAATGCGCGCCAGCACGTCACGGCGCAGGGCCATACGCTGACCAGCGGACTGGTCTGGCTGGAGCGCCTGACCGGGCGCGGTGCGGGTGAGGAATCCGGTCTGGAATCACTGATTTATCGGGCACTTAAAGAAGATATCGTGGTGCCGCTGCGCGAGCCGTTATCCCCTGCGCTGGCCGCCAGAATCGCCGGACACGGTATCGGCGTGGAGTCATTAAGCGTGGTCCGCAATCAGGATAAATTTCAACTTGAAGACTGCGGATCCGGCAAAATTCGCAGCAACGGCTGGGGACGCGATGCGTTTGGCCGCTGGGCGCTCGGCTCAGTTTCACAGCCGGTCATGCGCGCCGGAAAGACCCTGCGCGTGGCGATGGTCGGCGATTTTTGTGAGCAGCGCGACAGCTATCCGGCGATGCTCGCTGCACTGGGAGATGCCGCCGATGCACTGGCAATGAACATTGACGTCGTCTGGGTGACGCCTTCGTTGCTCGGCAGTCAGCTCGATTCCACGCTGTATGACGTTGACGGCATTATTTTGCCGGGCACCACGCTGACATCCGGCGATCATCCGGTCAGTCAGCTGGCAAGCGCAGTCTGGGCGCTGGAAAACCAGACGCCGCTGCTGGGGATTAATCAGGGTATGCACCAGATGGTGACGGCGTTCGGGCAGCGCGTTCTCGGCCAGGAGCGCGTGGTGATGCACGGGCCATCGAGCCTCAACAGCCTGCAAACCAGTTTGCCACTCAGCCGCCATCAGCAACAACGTCTGGGCAACCATAGGGTGCTGAGCCGCAGTGGCACGTTGCTGGCGAACAGGATGGGCGAGGAATTTACGCTGCGTTATAACCAGCGTCGTTGTCTCAATCCGCATCTGCTGGCAGAGCTGGAAAGTGCCGGGCTGAAAACTTCAGGCACGGACGAAAGCGGGGAACAGGCGCAGGCCATTGAGCTGAATAATCACCCGTTCTTCATGGGCGTGCAGGGGCAGCCGGAGCTGATGTCGCGCCGCGAACGCCCCAATCCACTGCTGATGGCCTTTCTGCAACAAGTCCGCCAGAGCAACCGCGATCACGACATCAGCCATTCTGCGCTGACCAAAAGCGTACGGCTGCGCCACCCGCATTTATCGATGGGGTAAATTTGAGTCAAACCATCGTTGCAACACTGCAACGATGCGTCACAAAAACAGAGATTTTTCCGAATTTTGACAACGATTATAGTATGCCCTCACGCAACGGAGGGCATTATGGCTATTTCAGTATTCTTTTTAAGTACGGTCTGGTTTCTCGACTGGCTGCTGTTTTCTCACGTAGAACAAAGCGTTGCCTACTGGCGCGATCAGCTGATTAATTACACGGGCATCGTGGGTTTTGGCCTGATGACGGTCACGATGATCATGTCTCTGCGCCCGCACTGGCTTGAAAAGCATCTGCGCGGACTGGACAAAATGTACCGCCACCACAAACGGTTTGGCATCGCCTCCGGCGTCTTTATCTTCCTGCACTGGCTCTTTTCACAGGGTGGAAAATGGCTGGTGGAACGGGGTTATCTCAGCGGACCGCAGCACACGGCCGGTGAACCTGTCACCTGGAAAAACCGCTTTGAGCAACTCGGCGAATGGTCGCTGTATCTGATGGTCGCGCTCATCGCCATCAGCCTGATCCAGCGTTTCACCTACACCAAATTCAGACTCTCCCATAAATTCATGGGCGTCGTATTTATCATGGCATCGCTGCATGTTGTCGGCCTTTTGACGCATACACAGCCGGGCATGATTTTCATGGTCAGCGCCCTGCTATGCTGCGCGGCGGGTTGTTATGCCGCCGTTATTTCGCTGACCGGACGAATCGGCCAGTCGCGCCAGCTGACCGCCACTCTCGGTGAAATCAGCCAGCGAACCGCCGATCTGGTTATTTTCAGCGTTCATCTCACGCAGCCTTTTGCGTACAAGCCGGGGCAATTTGTTTATATCAATTTCAGCAAGGACGAAGGCGCGCATCCCTTTACGGTCGTGAGTTACGACGGCGATTGCCGGATTGAGCTGGCCATCAAGGCACTGGGGGATTACACCCGCACGCTGCCGCAATGGCTGAAAAAAGGTTTGCCAGTGACGATCGAAGGCCCTTATGGCGCATTCAGTTACAGCCAGCGGGAAAGCCAGGTGTGGATCGGTGCCGGGATCGGTATCACGCCGTTTATTGCCTGGCTGGATGAACTGGTGCGCACGGGAACTGAACTCAGTAAAAATGTGACGCTGTATTACTGCGTGCCCGGCCCTGCATCAGCGCCGTTTCTGGCCCGGCTGGTGAAATTAACTGACGGACGGAAGGATATTACTTTGCGCGTGTTATACAGCGAAAACGGTGAAATCCTTGATGGGAAAGAAATTGGCGGACGCCATAGCATTCCCGACACGGAGGTCTATTTTTGCGGTCCGCAGGGTTTTGCCCGCTCGCTGAATCAGCAGCTCACCGCCCTGCGCATGCCGTCAGGGCAGTTCCATAGCGAACACTTTACTTTTCGCTAGAGCGTTAATGCCGGCAGTCCGTTAACTGCCTCTGTACGTCGAATACGAATAGGGGCTGATTAACAAAGGCAGATGATAGTGATCCTGCTCGCCGGAAATCACCACGTCGATAATCGCCGAGTGATACAGGGTTTCGCGGTTTGTGGCGGCAAAATAGGCGCCGATGTCGGCACAAAGCCGGTAATGGCCGGAGGGCACCGGCTCCGGTGTGAGTTTTGCGGCGCGGCCATCGGCGTCGGTTTGGGTTTCGGCGATGAGCGTAATTTTGTGCCCGTCGAGTTTTTCCAGCCAGACGCGCACGTCAGCCGCGGGCTTACCGAGCGACGTATCAAGAATATGCGTGGTGACTTTCGTTTTAGAAACAGACGTCATGATTGCAAACTCTCCTTAAAGCGCAACAGTGTGATTTCTTTCAGCTGCTGCGCGGTTTCCTGATATTCGGCTTCCGGTGAATTCTGCAAGCGCCGTTGCAGGTTTTCGAGGATTTCCTCTGAACTGCGGCCTTTGGCACGGATCAGAAAAACCCGCCCGAAACGCTGTTCGTAACGCTGATTGCCGTCATGCAGCGCATCAATAATAGCCTGCTGGCTGATATTCAGCGTCGCCTGCTCGCTACGGGAAAGCTGGGCTTCTTTACCGCTGCCGTTCGCCCGCTCGCCGATACGCGGATGCGCGGACAACGCCCGGGTGATGTCGTCGGGTTGCCAGCTTTCGCAGGCGGCTTCCGCGCTTTGCAGCGCCTGTTCCACCGATGAATACGGGCGTCCGTCGCTGACCTGTTTCGCCCAGCCGGGAATATTCACCAGCGGGCGGAGCAGCGCGACGGCTTCGAATTCAGACAGCGCATTAAATTCCTCAGGCGTCACAGATGGCCTCCGTCGAAACTCAGCACCGTATTGATATACGCCTGCACCGCATACGCCACATCGCCGGTGGTAACAGATTCATCAGGATGATGGCTGATGCCGTCTTTGCAGCGCACAAACAGCATGCCGACCGGCCAGCATTCGGCCATCGCAATCGCGTCGTGCCCGGCACCGCTTGGCAGCGACATCGCCTGCCCCTGTAAATGCAAAACGCTCTGGCTCAGGCGGTGCTGCAAACTTTCATCGCACTCTGTCGCGCTGATGCCGTAAAACTGTTCGGCAGTGAACGTCAGGCCGCGACGGGCGGCGATCTCATGGCCTTGCGCCAGCAGGACTTTCAGCAGCGCGCCTAAATCGTCATCGCGCGGCCCGCGCACGTCGAGGGACAGTTTTACCTGCCCCGGAATGACATTCACCGCGCCCGGCAGACATTCCAGCGTGCCGACGGTGGCCACCAGATTGCGTCCGGCAGTGGTTGTCAGCGTTTCAATCGCCAGCGTCCATTCAGCGGCGGCGGTCAGGGCGTCCTGACGTTGCCCCATCGGAACGGTTCCTGCATGACCGGCATGACCGGTAAATTCGCAGTTCAGGCGGCGTGCGCCGTTAATCGCGGTGACCACGCCGAGCGGAACATTGGCCGTTTGCAGACACGGCCCCTGCTCGATATGCAATTCCAGATACGCGCAAAAATCGCCGGCCGCACGTTGTGATGCGCCGATCGCCAGCGGGCTGAGCCCGACATTTTCCATCGCCTGCGCGACAGTAATTCCCTGCGCGTCCTGACGCTCCAGCCAGTCAGCAGGCCAGGTACCGGTCAGGCCACGGCTGCCCAGTAAGGTGATGCCAAAACGTGTGCCTTCCTCATCGCAGAACCCGACAATTTCCACAGCCATCGGCAGGCGGATCCCGTTCTGATGCAGATACGAAACGACTTCGAGCGCCGTCAGCACGCCCAGCGGGCCATCGTAGCGCCCCGCATTGCGCACGCTGTCGAGGTGCGAACCAAGCAGCAGCGCAGGCGCGGAAGGATCCTGCCCTTCGTAGCGCCCGCAAATATTACCAACGCTGTCCTGCCAGACGCGCATTCCGGCTTCCGCCATCCATTCACCGACCTGACGGTTAGCCTGTAAATGTTCAGCGGAAAGATACACGCGGGTCAGCTGTCCCGGCGTTTCGCTGATGGCGGCCAGCGTATCGCAGCGCGCCATCACCCGCCCGGCTGCGCGTGCAGCACTGTGGGAAACCGCGGCCAGCGTAAGGGCTTCTGCCATTACTGACCTCCTGCGTAATGATCCCAGGCGGCCTGCGCGCCCGCGCCGTATTTCGAGGCAAAGCCCAGACGGTTCAGCACCGCTTCCAGCGCCACCAGCGTCTGCAATACGCAGTCTTTACGCGCGTTATAACCCATGGTGCCGATGCGCCAGATTTTCCCGGCCAGCGGACCAAACGAGGTGCCGATTTCGATGCTGAAATCATTGAGCATCATCTGACGCACCTGCTCGCCGTGAATGCCCTGCGGGATCACTACGCCAAGCACGTTATTCATGCGGTGATTCAGGTCGCCGAAGACTTCCAGCCCCATTCCCTGAATCCCCGCCAGCAGCGCGCCGCCGTGCAGTTCGTGGCGGGCGATGCCGTTATCCAGCCCTTCTTCCAGAATGATGCGCGCGCACTCGCGGGCGGCAAACAGCATGCTGGTCGCTTCGGTGTGGTGATTCAGACGTTCCGGACCCCAGTAATCCATGATCATGCCCAGATCGAAATAGTTGGAGTAGATCATCTCTTCGTCGCCGTCGGCGTGATCGGCGGTGCGGATCCCTTCTTCGACACATTTACGGCGGCGGATTTGTTCTTCAAAGCGCGGGCTGATGGTGACCGGCGAACTGCCGGACGGGCCACCGAGGCATTTCTGCAAACCGGCAGAAACCGCGTCTAAACCCCAGGCATCCGTTTCCAGCGCGTTACCGCCAAACGACGCCGTCGCATCGGAATAAAACAGCACGCCGTGACGGCGGCAGATTTCGCCCAGTTGCGCCAGCGGCTGCAACATGGTGGTGGACGTATCGCCCTGCACGGTCAGCAGCCAGCGCGGTTTCACCGATTTAATGGCGTCTTCGATTTGTTGCGGATCAAACACTTCGCCCCACGGCGCTTCAATCGTATGCACTTCAGCACGACAACGGCGGGCGATTTCACACAGCAGATGCCCGAAACGCCCAAACACCGGCACCAGCACTTTATCGCCCGGGCGGATGCCGGAAAGCAGCACGGCTTCGATACCGGCGCGCGAGGTGCCGTCGATCAGAAACGTCCACTGATTTTCGGTTTTGTACAGCGCGCGGTACAGCGCCATCACTTCGTTCATGTAGCCGGTCATTACCGGGTCATATTGCCCGACCAGCTGGCTCGCCATCGCCCGCAGCACGCGCGGATCGGCGTTGATTGGCCCCGGCCCCATCAGCAGACGGGTTGGTGGGTTGATTTGTCCGAGTGTTTGGATGCCTGACATAGTTAATCCTTTAAAATGTTAACTTGCGGTGGCTTCGTTTAAGCCACGAACGGATGCGATAAATTGTTTTAGCTCCGGCGTTTGCGGATTGGCAAACAGCGCGCGGCTTTCGCCCTGTTCCCACACGGTGCCCTGATGCATAAACACCACGCGGTCGCCCACTTCACGGGCAAAATTCATTTCGTGCGTCACCAGTACCAGCGTCATGCCCTCTTTCGCCAGTTGCTCCAGCACTTTGAGGACTTCACCCACCAGCTCAGGATCCAGCGCGGAAGTGATTTCATCGCACAGCAACACTTTCGGGTTCATCGCCAGCGCACGGGCAATCGCCACGCGTTGCTGCTGGCCGCCGGAAAGGTTCGAAGGGTAATAATCCATGCGATCCGCCAGCCCGACTTTCGCCAGCATCTGCGCGGCCAGTTCACGGCATTCCGCCGCGGATTTTTTCAGCACGCGGCGCGGCGCTAACATGACGTTTTCCAGCGCGGTCATGTGCGGGAAAAGATTGAAACTCTGGAACACCATGCCCACCGAGCGGCTGATATCGCGCGCCTGAGAATCGCGGTCGGTAATGGTCATGCCGCCAAGTTTGATGCTGCCTTCCTGATAGCCTTCCAGCCCGTTCATGCAGCGCAAAAGCGTACTTTTGCCGGAACCGCTGCGGCCAATGATAGAGATCACTTCGCCGCTGTCGATGTCCAGATCCACGCCTTTCAGCACGTGGTTCTGGCCGTAAAATTTCTGAACCTGATTGATGGTGATAAGTGGCATTACTGTTTCTCTCCACGCAGTGATTTTTCTAAATGCTGGCTGTAACGCGACAGCGGATAGCACATCAGGAAGTAGCCCAGCGCCACTAATCCGAACACTTTGAACGGCTCATACGTCACGTTGTTGAGCATCGTTCCGGCTTTGGTCAGTTCGACAAAACCAATAATGGACGCCAGCGCCGTGCCTTTAACCACCTGGACGGAAAAGCCTACGGTCGGCGCAATCGCAATCCGCAACGCCTGCGGGGTGACCACGCGCCACAACGTCTGGCCGAAATTCAGGCCGAGGCAGCGCGAAGCTTCCCACTGACCTTTTGGCAGCGCCGCGATGCTTCCGCTCCAGATATCCACCAGATACGCGCTGGTGTAGAGCGTCAGCGCCAGCGCCGCCGCGGTCCACGGGCTGACGTTAATGCCAAACAGGCCGAGGCCGAAGAACGCCAGGAACAGCTGCATCAGCAGCGGCGTGCCCTGGAATAATTCTGAATACAGGCGCACAAAGCGCGTCGGCCAGCGACGTTTGGTCAGACGCATGAGTAACAACGGCAGCGTCACCAGCGTACCGCCGATAAACGCCGTCAGCGAAAGCAGTAACGTCCAGCGCGCCGCCAGCAGCAGGTTGCGCACTATGTCCCAGTCGGTGAACGTCATCATCAGTTTGCACTCCCAAAGAAGCGGCGTCCGGCCAGCAGCAATAACTGACGCATCGCGACTGACAGCAACAAATAGAACAACGTGGTAACCAGATACACTTCAAAACTGAGGAACGTGCGTGACTGAATCAGGTTCGCCGCAAACGTCAGTTCTTCATAGGACACCTGCGAGACCACGGAAGACCCGAGCATCACGATAATGCACTGGCTGACCAGCGACGGATAAATGCGTTTCAGCGACGGCGGCAGGACAATGCGTAAAAACGTCTGGCTACGGCTCAGCCCCAGCACGCGCCCCGCTTCCCACTGGCCTTTCGGCGTCACCTGAATGCCCGCGCGGATAATTTCGGTGCTGTACGCGCCGAGGTTAATCAGCATCGCCAGCAGCGCGGCTTCTCCGGCAGTCATTTTCAGGCCGATGGCCGGCAGGCCAAACACGATGAAAAACAGCTGCACGACAAACGGCGTATTGCGGATGGCTTCGACATATACGCCCCAGACCGTCCGCAAGGTTTTGTGATTGCCGCAGCGAATGGCCGCACCGCAAATGCCGATCGCGACGCCGCCAATCGTTGCCATCACCGTCAGCTCAATGGTGGTCCATAAACCGGCCAGCAGTTCCGGCATATAAGGCCACAGCGCGCTAAAGTTAAGCTGATAGGTCATGAAAGTTCTCCGTCAGTCAGCTGATTACGCGCCAACAGATGCAGGCAGCGGCGCCTTCATCCATTTTTCAGACAACGAATTCAGCGTCTTATCTTTGATACCTTCAGCAATCAGTTCATTCACTTTATCTTTCAGCGCCGGTTCGTCCTTGCGCAGGCCGACGTAGCACGGCGAATCTTTCAGCATCACTTTGGAAACCGGCGCTTTTTCCGGGTTCATCCGGGCAATCGCAGCGACCACCAGGTTCCCGGTTGCGATGTATTCCACCTGGCCGGACAGGTACGCCGACAGCGTGGTGTTGTTGTCTTCATAACGCTGAATTTTGGCGTCTTTTGGCGCCACGTCTGTCAGCGCCAGATCTTCCACCGCACCACGGGTCACACCAATAGTTTTGCCAGACAGTTCTTTCAGATCCGCCAGTTTGTCGCCCTTCGCGCCAAATACGCCAAGGAAGAACGGCGCGTAGGCGTTACTGAAATCAATCACCTTTTCACGCTCAGCGTTTTTACCGAGGCTGGAAATCACCAGATCCACTTTGTCCGTTTGCAGGTAAGGCACGCGGTTGGCGCTGGTCACCGGCACCAGTTGCAACTTAAGTTTCATCTTATCGGCCAGATAATGCGCCATATCGATGTCATAACCTTCCGGCTGCAAATCTTTGCTCACCGAACCAAATGGCGGGAAATCCTGCGGAACCGCCACGCGCAGCACGCCGCGTTTCTGAATATCCTGCAACTGATCGGCCATTGCGCCGGATGCCTGAAGCACCAGCATTGCAGCACCTGCCCACGCCAACAGCCGTTTGTTCATGTTCATAGATTATCTCCGGTGAAAGGTTTTTGGAACGATAGATTCTTATAAAGTGAACTTTGCAACGAATGTGCCAAAAGCGATTGTCCGGAGAAATTGTGCACAAAGTCACGGTATGACAAGGAATTAAGGTAACGGACAGAGAAAGCGAGAGGAATTCTTTGCCCTAAAGGAAGGCAAAATAACGAAACGAAGGAAAATGCTTTGCACCCTGATTGTGCGCAGGCACCAAAAAAGCGCCTGCTTTGTTCGTAAAACGGGAATCAGCGCTGTTCCAGTTCGTCGAGTTCGTTGTACAGATCGCTGATTTGATGAATTCTCTGACGGCCCGACGCCAGTATTTCGTGCAGCAGCGCATTGCTGAGTAAATTCGCCAGACTCATCGCGGAAGAATAGCTGTCGAATGCCGACACGCTGTCGAGCGGTGCCGCCAGATGCCACGCCGCCAGCGGGATCAGCGCTTGCGCCTGGGGTTCGCAAATCAGCAGCACCGGTACGCCAAGTGTCTGTAATTGTGTGAGAATCGCCTTTGCCATTCGCGGCCTGCGGCGAAACGCCACAAAAATCACCACATCGTGCGCGGTCAGATCCACCAGCTCTTCCGCCAGCGTCTGCCCCGGTTGCGGCATCATCAACACGCCCGAACGCACCTGGATCAGCTGCTGACGCAGGTGCAGCGCGACCGGATAACTGTTGCGAAAGCCCAGCAAACGCACCTGCCGCGCCTGACTGAGTGCGGCAATCAGCTCACCAAACGCTGCGCCGTCAATCTGGTTAATCCACTGCGTCAGATTCGCCATTTCCTGCTTATAGTGCCGTGATAACAAGGTGTTACCTTGCACCGCATCGCGGCTGTCGGTCAGCGGCATCCCGCTCTGGCGCAGCGTACGCATTTCATCGCGCATATCGCGGTAACTCGGATAACCCAGGCGCTTAAACAGGCGGCTCACCGTGGCTTTCGACACGCCGCTAAGCCGCGCCAGCTCGGCGCTGTTGTAACTCATCAGGTCATCGATGCTGGCGAAAATAAAATCCGCCACCCGCTGCTCCTGCGGCGTCAGTCCGGCGTAATGATCACGCAGACGCTCATCAATCTGTTTCATGTTTATCCTCATGTCCTAAATAGTTCGAATTGCAGGAAGGCGGCAAACGAAAGAGTCCCGATGAGCTTACTGAAGTAAGTGATTCGGGCGACTGAGAGCAGCCAACGCATCTGAAATTTGAAATATGACAGACATTGTAACGAAGGTTTCAGCGGAACATACCATGCACTATGCTTGCCAATGCAAGCGAATTTATCCGCGGATGCGGTGGGAACCTGCCGATGTGGAACACGTCTTGCTTAACCTAATGACATCGCGCCCTTATCCCTGCAGGCCGGGCAGCATAAAAACAGAGTCGTCAAAAAGGACATCGCATGATTAACAGTAACAGCGCCCCGCTCGGTATGGCGGTTACCCCTCATCATCTGGCCAGCCAGAGTGCGCTTGCGGTATTGCGCGAAGGCGGTAATGCCATCGAAGCGATGGTGGCCGCCGCGGCAACCATCGCCGTGGTTTACCCGCATATGAACGGGCTTGGCGGAGACGGCTTCTGGCTGATTGTGCCGCCGCAGGGCAATCCGGTTGCCATCGACGCCAGCGGAGCCGCCGGTTCGCTGGCGTCTCTGGACTTTTATGCCGGAGAAAGCCACATTCCGCACCGTGGCCCGAAAGCCGCGCTGACCGTCGCCGGCACCGTGGGCGGCTGGCACGAAGCGCTGAAAGTCTCGGCTGAATCCGGCGGCGAGCAAAAACCGCTTTCCCGCCTGCTGCGCGACGCCATCCGTTACGCCGCCGACGGCATTCCCGTGACGCCGTCGCAGGAAGCCGCGACCCACGCCAAACACCATGAACTGAAAGATATCCGTTCATTTACCGACGTCTTTTTACCGAACGGAGATGTCCCGCGCGCCGGAAATCGTTTCACCCAGCCGCAGCTGGCGAACACGTTATCAATACTGTGCGAAGACGGGCTGAACAGTTTCTACCGTGGCAAGCTGGCCGATAGTATGGCGGCGGACATGGAAAAACTCGGTATGCCGCTGACGCGCGCCGATCTTGCCGCTTATCAGCCGCAGCGCCGTGTGCCGTTACGGCTTAAACACAGCAAGGGCGAAATCTACAACCTGACGCCGCCGACGCAGGGGCTGGTTTCACTGGCCATCCTCGGCCTGACCGACCGGCTGCCGCTGGAAACCATGGATGAGAGCGCCACCATTCACAGCGTGGTTGAAGCCACCAAACTGGCGTTCGGCCTGCGCGACCGTTTCATCACCGACCCGCGCATGATGACGCAGGATGCTCAGAGCCTGCTGGATCCGCAGTATCTCGACGCCCTCGCGACCCGCATTAAACCTCACAGCGCCGCCGACTGGGGAAAAGGCAAAGGCCCGGGCGACACCGTCTGGATGGGCGTGATGGACAGCAGCGGGCTGGCGGTGTCGTTCATTCAGAGCATTTATCACGAATTTGGCAGTGGCGTGGTCCTGCCGGGCAGCGGCGTACTGTGGCAAAACCGCGGTGCGTCTTTCAGCCTTGATGCCGATCATCTGCTCGCACTCGCACCGGGTAAACAACCTTTCCACACGCTGAACCCGGCGGCGGCACGTTTATACGATGGCCGCACGATGGTTTATGGCTCGATGGGCGGCGACGGCCAGCCGCAAACGCAGGCGGCAGTGTTTATCCGCCACGTCGTGCAGGGGCAATCGCTTCAGCAGGCGATCAGCGGCCCGCGCTGGCTGCTGGGCAGAACCTGGGGCGAAAGCTCCGATTCCCTGAAACTGGAAGGCCGCTTTGAATATCAGACGCTGGCCGGGCTGCGCCAGCGCGGTCACGACGTCGAGTTGTTACCTGATTTCAGCGAAGCCGTCGGCCATGCAGGTGCGATTGTGCGCCACACCAACGGCATGTTTGAAGGCGCTTCCGACCCGCGCAGCAACGGCAGCGCGGCCGGTTTTTAAACTGAGGAACTGATCATGAAAAAAAAACCTGCGGCCACAGACTGGGCCGTTTACATCAGCCAGATGGAGTCTGTCCTGGCACTGGAACTCGACGATACACGCCGTCAGGAACTGCTGGTGCAGTTCGGCCGCATCGCCCAGATGGCACAACCGCTGATGGATTTACCGCTCGACCCGCGTCTGGAAATCGCCGGGGTGTACAGAGCATGAAATCGTTTGATAGCTTCACGATTAACCAGCTGCATCAGGCTATTACGCAGGGCGAAGTCTCTGCCACGGAAATCGCCAGCACCACACTGGATGCAGTTGAACAGGCCAATCCGGTCATCAATGCCTATACTCACATCACCCGCGAACGCATGTTAAGCGAAGCGGCGAAAGTCGATAAAACCCGTGCCAGCGGGGTGACGTTGCCGCCGCTCGCCGGGATCCCTTATGCGGTGAAAAACCTGCTGGACGTCGCCGGTGAAATCACGCTGGCCGGTGCCAGCCTGAACAGCAGCAATGCCGCCGCGCGTCAGGATGCGTGGGCCGTTTCCCGCCTCGCCGCACAGGGCGCAACGCTTTCCGGCATGCTGAATATGGATGCCTACGCCTACGGTTTCACCACGGAAAACAGCCATTACGGCGCAACACGAAATCCACGCGACCTGTCACGCGTTGCCGGAGGTTCGTCCGGTGGATCGGCTGCGGCAGTGGCCGCCGGCCTAGTGCATTTCACATTGGGCAGCGACACCAACGGTTCGATCCGCGTTCCGGCTTCGCTGAGCGGCATTCTTGGCCTGAAACCGACGTTCGGGCGGATCTCCCGCCGTGGCAGCCAGCAGTTTGTCGCCAGCCTGGATCACCTCGGCCCGCTGGCGCGATGCAGCGAAGATCTCTCGCAGGTGTATGACGCGATTCAGGGTACCGATCCGCAGGATCATTTTCAGGCGGACAAACCGGCTACCGAAACATTTTCCCGCCTGACCCGAGGCCAGGAAGGGCTCCGGACTGCAATCCTTGGCGGATACTTTTCTACCTGGTGCGACGACAGTGCCAAATCGGCGGTTTTGCAGATTGCCCGGGCACTTGAGGCTCAGGAAGAAATTGAGATACCTCAGGCAGAACTGGCCCGCTCGGCGGCATTCATCATCAGTGCCTCCGAAGGGGGAAATCAGTACCTGCCAAAACTGCGCAGTATCCCGGAACAGTTTGAGCCGCTTTCGCGCGAACGCCTGCTGGCAGGCGCTATGATCCCGGCTGCGTGGTATGTGCAGGCACAGCGTTTTCGTCAGCAATTTCAGCAAGAAATCTTGCCCTTGTTCGAACATTGGGACATCTTGATTGCGCCGGCGACGCCGTGCCCGGCTACGTTGATCGGCCAGGAGACCATTCATATCAATGGTCAGAACCTGCCGACGCGGGCCAATATGGGCATGCTGACCCAGCCAATTTCATTCCTCGGCCTGCCGGTTGTAACGGTTCCGGTGACGACCGCAAGTGGCCTGCCCATCGGGCTGCAACTGATTGCGCCACCGTGGCGGGAAGACCTCTGCCTTCGCGCTGCCTGGGCGCTGGAGCAGCAAGGCATTGTGAATGTCAGCAGTTCTCCGGTGATGCCGGTTTGATGACTCCGGCCACCGTTTTCCAGGGTGACGTTAAGAGAGTAAAAAATGAAAACTGAACATATCGACCGCCCGGCGATCCTTGCCGAAATGAATGCGGCATTTTATCGCTACGAACAGGCGCTGATTACCAACGATACGGCAGTGCTTGACGAACTGTTCTGGCATGACCCGCGCACAGTGCGCTTTGGCGCGGGTGAAAATCTTTATGGCATCGACGCCATCCGCGCTTTCCGCTCCGCGCGTTCGTCACAGGGGCTGGATCGCGAACTGGTTAACACGACGATCACCACCTTCGGGGATGATATGGCGGTGGCGAGCACCGAGTTCCGCCGCGAGGGCACTGATCGGATCGGCCGCCAGCAGCAGACATGGGTAAAGATGGCGAGCGGGTGGAAGATTGTGGCAGCCCATGTCAGTTTGATGATTTGACCGAATCATGGGCGGTTCAGCTTTGGAAAACTGAGGAAACTTTTTCGGTTATCGCCGGGATTTACGCAGAAAGGTGAGAAGAAAGAATTTCGGTTTCTCACGTGCGGTGATCGCTTAACTTTCAGTGACGAAACCGACCAAAGGAGGAAAGTGCTTTTCCTCCTTTGGATTCCTCCACGCCTTTTTACTCCGCGCTGCCGCTGGATAGATGGACATGTTCTGCCACCACAGCAAGAGGCGCAAATCTTGCCGCTGCGCGGTGCCTTCACTCGGTCTTCGAGCCTCTGGTCTCGAAGCCGCTCCGTTCAGCAAGATTTTGAGCGCGCCTGGGTGGGATCTTATAAACGGTGCAGACTTGCTGTTGTTGTTAACGTTTCGCCATATTTAAAATGATTTGCCTTATGCCTTGAGAAATTCCCCTTTAAGGCAATTTCATAGATATTTCAGCGAACAGTTTTAGAAGCGTAAAAATAAGACCCGCCATTCCTGCCAGCATAAAGGTACAAAACGGAACACCCACTTTCCAAAGCAGCGTCGATTTTAGTTCTTTAATCTCGCTTGAGAATTTATCCCCCATCTTATCAATTTTTAGATTGAGTTCATCACGGGTGTTGTAGATCATACGCATTAGATCATTGTGTACATTTTTAATATCATTTGAGAGTTCGTAGCGACAGTCGCTGATCTCTCCTTTCATTTCTGCCCGTAAACTTTCAATGTCTGCGCGGGTTGCATAGTTGGATTTGATGACAGCCACATCGATGGCCATTTTCGTCACTTCGCTTTCCAGGTTCCCTACCCGCTTTTCCAGATTTCCTGTCATAGCGCCACCTCCGCTATTCTTAGCGCTTCGCTTAATCATTTTATGCTCCCGAAAAGGGAAGGCATCGAATGAACTGAGTGTTGAAGTCATAAATCTTCCTTAATAAAAACATCCATTTTTCAACGCTGCCAATATAACTGACCCGCGATATAAAAATCATTACCGGGGCAGGTAACGATATTACGTTACGTCAATCTGAAAACAGATAACTCAAGGGGAATATAAGCATTAAAAATAAAGAAATCTCACTAATCTACGCTTTGCAGTCGTTACATTTATTTCCTGCGTGATGCTTTCCAGTTTTTAAAAGTAGTGATTTTTTTATTTTTTTCTCGGTGTAAAGTACAGCCTGTTGAGAAAAATATGAGTTCAAAAAACTCTTCGAATTTAAATTTAATTGAATCAATAAGATGACGGACTATCTTTCAGAATCATTCAGAGAGTTTTTACATGGTGAGTATATTGCTCACCTGTACAATTTTTCTGTAGACAACCATTTATTCATCATTATATTTACAGAAATTGATACTACCGATATTGTTTATCATAATTTTAGAAGTGAAGACGCTGGATTTAGATTGCCAAAACATTGCTACGATGTGAAATTTGATCGGGTAGAAAATTTTGAAAAAGAGACTTACTACCAACCGCCTCCCAAAGGTAAGTGTTCGAGAAAATTTTCATTTCCTGGGGAACTTTCAAAAACAATTGAGAGGATCATTACACTCCATCAAGATACTTACAAAGCTCGGGCATATTTTGCAGTTGCAGAAACACAAAAACTTAAACGTTATTATGACCGGGTTTTACAGCAACCCCCTGTGAATATAGTATACAAAGCAACTAACGGACATGGTGAAAGAGGAATGGGTTATGTACTCAGAACGCGATATTTCAACTCTTAAGAAAATGACGATCACCGAATATAAAATTGAATCTATGCGTCAGTTAAAAGCATCCTATGAACTTGCAAAGCGTAACGGCACATTGCGAATTCGCCACGTAACGACCACAAAAAATAAATCTTAGAACAATGTCTTAAAAGACTGACCAGGACGCACTCAAAAAACCGGCTGAACGGAGCGCGTGGGCGGCGGGCCCACGCTTTTGACCTTATTCTTTCGCCGGATGTAACAGCGCCCAATGATCCGCGATCTCCTGCCGTTTACAGACCCAGACCCTGTCATGTGACTCCACATAATCGAGGAATCGCTGCAATGCCCGGAACCGCCCCGGACGGCCGAGGATCCGGCAGTGCATCCCGATTGACATCATTTTCGGGGAGATTTCCCCTTCTTCGTACAGCACATCGAACGTGTCTTTCAGGTAAGTGTAAAACTGCTCGCCGGTGTTAAAGCCCTGCGGCGAGGCGAACCGCATGTCGTTGGTTTCCAGCGTGTACGGGATCACCAGATGCTGTTTAATTTCACCGTTTTCCAGCCTGACCGGCGTCCAGAACGGTAAGTCGTCGCCGTAATAATCGCTGTCGTACTGGAAACCACCTGATTCGGCGACCAGCTGGCGGGTGTTCGGGCTGTCGCGTCCGGTGTACCAGCCAAGTGGCGCTTTGCCGAACAGGTCGCGCAGTACGGTGATGGCTTTTGCCATGTGCTCCGCCTCTTCGGCTTTTCTCATGTTCTGATAATGGATCCAGCGCCAGCCGTGGCTGACAACGTCGTAATCCGCCGCTTTGATGGCGCTGACAATTTCCGGGGTACGCGCGAGCGCCATCGCGACACCGAAAACGGTGAGCGGCAAACCGCGTTTCTGGAATTCATTGTGGATCCGCCAGAAACCAGCGCGTGAGCCGTATTCATACAGTGAATCCATCGACATATGACGGTCGGGGAAACTGGCTGCGCCGATAATATCCGAAAGAAATTGCTCCGAACCTGCGTCGCCGTGCAGGACGTTATTTTCTGCGCCCTCTTCATAGTTGAGGACAAACTGCACCGCGATCCGGGCATTGCCCGGCCAGTTTGCGTGTGGCGGGCGACCGGCATAGCCAATCAGGTCGCGCGGGTAATTGTCAGTAAAACCGTTATCGAATTCAGGCATGGTTATCTCTCAGATTCAGTCCGGCAAAGCGGCCAGACAAGGGTTTTTCCAGCGGATAATCCAGATCACCGTGCTTACTGGTGGTCAGGCGAAGTGCGGCCAGCGACTCGACCATTTTGACCGCCGCGCTGACGCCGTCGATCACCGGAATATTGAGCTCCAGCGTCAGTTCCTGCGCCAGATCGGCCATACCGCCGCAGCCCAGTACAATCGCCCCGCTGCCATCGGATTTTTTCGCGGCGATACATTGTTCACGTACTTTCTGCTGCGCCAACCCGCTGCCGTCTTCGAGCGAAAGCACCGGAAGATCGATCGCATGCAGCGCCGCGCAATGACGCTCGAAACCGTACTGATGCAGTAAATGGCGTGCAATAGTGAGAGTTCTTGGCAAAGTGGTGACGATGGAAAAACGCGTCGCCAGCATCGTGGCCAGATGCATGGCCGCTTCGGCAATGCCGATGACCGGCGCACGCGCCAGCTCACGCGCGGCCAGTAAGCCCGGATCGCCAAAACAGGCAATGATATGGCCGTCCACGCGGGCTTCGCGCCCGGCTTTCACCTGCTGCAAAACACCGAGCGTGGCAATCGCCTCGTCAAAATGCCCTTCAATCGACGGCGCACCTTCCTGCGGACAAACCGCCACAATTTGTGTATCCACGGCGGCAACAGAGCGCGCGGTTTGCGCCATGACTTCCGTCATCGCCAGACTGGTGTTCGGGTTGATCAGTTGTATACAAAGCGGTTTTGCCATCACTCTGGCTCCTTTCCGGCGACCAGAAGATGAGAGGAAAAGATATTTGCGAAATCAGGCACCTGCCCTTTATTTTGCTCAAAACGCAGGCTGGAAACGATGCTGTCGAAGTGATGCGACATGCTTTGCGTCAGCCCGGCAACGTCCCGCTTTTTCATCAGTTCCAGTAAATCATCGTGGTCATGACACCGGCAGCCCTGTTGCCACGGCGCGCCCCAGGCGGCAATCGCCAGTGAAGAACGCAGCGTGAGCTGAGAAACCGATTCGGTCAGCACTTTGTTGCCGGAAATCGCCTGAAGCTGGACGTGGAAAGCAGCAGAAAGCCGGATTGCGGCCGGGCCATTACGCTCGTCGTGGGCGCGCTTTTCTTCCTGTACGAGTTTTTTCAGCGCCACCAGATGCATGGACTGGCAATGCGCGATCACCAGCGGCAGGTTGGCGCATTCAAGAATTTTTCGGGTGGCGAAAACGTCGCGGGATTCTTCTGCGTCCGGCGTGGTGACATGCGCACCACGCTTGGGCAATAGCGTGACCAGTTGCACTGCGGCAAGGCGCTGCAACACACGCCGGATGCCTGTCCGGCTGACAGAAAACACTTCAGCCAGTGCTTCTTCCGGCAATTTACTGCCCGGCAAAAGCTGGTGTTCAACAATCGATTTCACCAGCGCGTTGTAAATGTGGTCGTCCTTATCCTCGGTAAAATAGGCCGTATTCAGCCCGCTCCAACTGGTCATTGCCGTTACTCCGTATACCGTTCGATAGATTAATCGTATACATGAAAATTATTTTTTGTATACAAAAAATGAAATATGGCCTGATTCGTGCAGTGCTCCTGTGACTGCTTTTCACCTTTGGGCAGCCGGTCACCGGCTTCCGACTTTTACATGTTGTTAATGACAGGAGCACGATTTATGCCAAATCAGGAAATCACCTCCGCCACGGCGCCCTCTGAACAGAGCGCCGGGATCATCAAACCTTATTACAGCCCGCGGCTGTGTAACGATGATTTAGCGCCCACTCGTGACCAAAACTGGAGCTGGTACAACATTTTTTCTTTCTGGATGTCGGATGTGCACAGTATGGGCGGCTATGTGGTGGCGGCGAGTTTCTTCACGCTCGGCCTGACCAGCTGGCAGGTTTTGCTGTGTTTGCTGTGCGGGATTTGTATTGTGCAGATTTGCGCGAACCTGGTGGCGAAACCTAGCCAGCAGGCGGGCGTGCCCTATGCGGTGATTTGCCGTCAGGCATTTGGCGTGTTTGGCGCTAACATTCCGGCGGTGATCCGCGGGCTGATCGCGTTTGCGTGGTATGGCATTCAGACGTATCTGGCGGCCAGCGCATTAATGCTGGTGTTGCTGAAATTCTTCCCGTCCCTGACGCCGCTGACCGTGCCGCACTGGCTGGGCTTGTCTGCGCTGGGGTGGATTTGCTTCGGCATTATGTGGGTGTTGCAGGCGATGGTGTTCTGGCACGGCATGAGCGCAATTAAGCGTTTTATCGACGTGGCGGGCCCGGCGGTGTATGTCGTGATGCTGATGCTGGCCGGATGGATTTTGTATAAAACCGGGCTGAGCAATATCTCTTTCACGCTGTCGACAAAAACGCTGACCGTCGGTCAGCAAGGCTGGGAAATGCTGACCGCGACGGCGCTGGTCGTCTCTTACTTCTCCGGCCCGCTGCTGAACTTCGGTGACTTTTCGCGTTACGGCAAAAGCATGGGTGAAATCCGTCGGGGCAACCGCTGGGGGCTGCCGTTTAACTTCCTGCTGTTCTCGATTGTGACCGTGGTGATTGTATCCGGTACTCAATCCCTGTTTGGCCAGATGATTACTGACCCGATTGAAACAGTCAGCCGCGTGGGTAACAGCGTCGCGGTTGCGCTCGGTTTGCTGACCATGATCATCGCAACCATTGGTATCAATATTGTGGCGAACTTCGTATCACCGGCGTTCGACTTTTCCAACTGTTCACCACAGAAAATCAGTTTCCGCACCGGCGGGATGATTGCCGCCGTCGGTTCTGTTTTACTGACACCGTGGAACCTGTTCCAGTCACCGGAGCTGATCCACTACACGCTTGACGTTCTCGGGGCATTTATCGGGCCGTTGTTCGGCATTCTGCTGGCGGATTATTACCTGATCAAACGCGGTCATATGGATGTCGATGCGCTGTTTAACGCCTCGCCTTCCGGCCGTTACTGGTACCGCAACGGGTTCAACCCGAAAGCCATAGGCGCGCTGGTGCCTGCGGTGCTGATTGGCCTGGTCATCAGCTTTACGCCAAGCCTGCATCAGGTGGCGAATTTCAGCTGGTTTATCGGGGCATTTCTGGCGGGCGGTTTTTATCGCTATATCGCCCGTCATGACCGCGCGGCAGGTAACGCGATGGGCTATATGAAAACAGAAGCGGAATAAATCGTTGTAACAGGGAGGAAAAAGCCAGGAAGGCTGAAACGACGAAGCCCTGAGTGATTTCTCACTCAGGGCTTCTGAATAGTGGCGGAACGGACGGGGCTCGAACCCGCGACCCCCTGCGTGACAGGCAGGTATTCTAACCAACTGAACTACCGCTCCGCGTTTTGTTCTGGTTAAGAACGAGGCGGATATTAAGGAATGCCCGCCATTACGTCAATGCTTTTCCTGATATTTTCTACCGACTGCACAGTTTTTCCACACACCGGATATTTTCAATACAAATTGCAGAAAATACGCGTCACGAACGCCATAAACAGCTGCCGCCCTTTTTCACCACTAAATCTAACCGTTCTTCATGCCACGCCAGCTCCTGCTCTGAAGCCGTAATAACTTTCAGCCCGGACGCCGGACGTGCCACACGCTGGATCCCCAGCCCGTCAGCCCCGGTATTTTGCTCACCTTCGTGAGTGAATTTGATACTGGTCTGCCCGCCGGTCATCATCAGATAAACTTCTGAAAGAATTTCGGAGTCGAGCAATGCGCCGTGCAGCGTTCGTTTGCTGTTGTCGATCAGGTAGCGATCGCTCAGTGCATCGAGGTTGTTACGCTTGCCGGGAAACAGCTTGCGCGCCATCGCCAGGCTGTCGGTGATTTTGCAAAAGGTTTCGGTTTTCGGCAGATTACGGCCGAGCATGTCGAACTCGTAATCCATAAAGCCGATGTCGAACGTTGCGTTATGAATGACTAATTCTGCGCCGCGAATGTATTCGATAAAATCGTCGGCGATGTCGGCAAACACCGGTTTGTCGGCCAGGAACTCGTCGCTAATCCCGTGAACGCCGAAAGCTTCAGGATCGACCAGACGATCGGGTTTGAGATAAACGTGGAAATTGCGCCCGGTCAGGCGACGGTTAATCACCTCGACGGCCCCGATCTCAATAATCCGGTGACCTTCATAGTGAACGCCGAGCTTATTCATACCGGTGGTTTCGGTATCGAGAACGACGATCCTGTTAGATGTGTTTTGTAAATCCATGGTTATTTACCCAACCCTGCCGATCATTTTGAAACGAAACCCGGACGATAGAGACATCGTGAATGCGTCACAGAGTACCATCAGGTGGAGGCTTAAGTCATTTCGCCGGAGAAGTTGATAAGCCCGCAGCAAAGCGCCACGGGCATTTTATCTTACGCGGGGATTTGCTGAGTGATGCAGTGAATGTTGCCACCGCCCAGCAGGATTTCGCGGGCCGGAACGCCGGTCACTTTGAAATCAGGGTACATTTCAGCGAACACTGCTTCGGCATGTTTATCCGTTAGCGGATCCAGCAGCGGAAAAATGATGTGCTGGTTGCTGATGAGATAGTTGACGTAAGACGCCGCCAGGCGGTTACCTTCGTGGCGTTCAATCGCCGTTCCCGGCAACACGTCAATGGTCTCTTCCGCGCTGGCAAACAGCGTCGGCGGCGACGGCATTTTCCAGACTTTCAGGCTGCGGCCCTGCGCATCTTTCGTCGATTCCAGCACTTTCAGAGCGGCAACGGAACGCACATATTGCGGATCGTTCTGATCGTCAGTCCAGTGCAGGGCAACTTCACCCGGACGAACAAAGCAGCACATGTTATCAATGTGGCCGTCGGTTTCATCGTTGAACACGCCTTCTTCAAGCCAGATGATTTTCTTAACGCCCAGATATTCCTGCAATTTCGCTTCAATTTCTGACTTCGAAAGATCCGGATTGCGGTTGGGATTAAGCAGGCATTCCGCCGTGGTCAGCAGCGTACCTTCGCCATCAACATGGATTGAACCGCCCTCAAGCACCAGGCTTGTGGAAAGGTAAGGGATGTGATGATAGTTCGCCACCTGACGGGCTACGAGCTGGTCACGATCCCAGCTGGAATACAGGCCGCCATTGAGACCGCCCCACGCATTAAACGTCCAGTCGATCGCCAGACGCTCGCCTTTTGCATTGGCCACAATGGTCGGGCCGGTGTCGCGCATCCAGGCGTCGTCACTTTCCATTTCCACCAGCGTAATCTGCGAAGGCATCAGGCCACGGGCCTTCTCCATTTCCGCAGCAGGGACAGCCATAATGACCGGCGTGGTGCTCGAAATGGCCGCCGCAACGTCAGAAAAAGCCTGTTGCGCAGGGCGTCCGTTTGAACGCCAGTTGTCCTGACGGTAAGGCCAGATCATCCAGACAGCCTGCTGCGCCGCCCATTCAGCCGGCATCGCAAAACCTTCACGCTGCGGTGATTCAGGAATAGAGGACATCAGTTATTTCCTCGTTGAACCGTCAGAGGTCGCAATTGCGCCATACATTTCCGGACGACGGTCGCGGAACAGGCCCCATGACGCGCGCTGCGCGGCAATCGCATCAAGATCAAAAGTATGAACCAGCACGGTTTCTTCTGTTTTACCGGCCTGAGCAACCAGTTCGCCGGTCTGATCCGCAATGAATGAAGAACCGTAGAAGGTCATTTCATAATCGGGGATGAATTTACTTTTTTCCGTACCGATGCGGTTCGACGCAATCACCGGCACCAGGTTTGCCGCCGCGTGGCCTTGCTGGACGCGGGTCCAGTGTGGCTGGCTGTCGATTTCCGGATACGCTGGCTCTGAACCAATCGCCGTCGGATAGAAGATGATTTCCGCGCCCTGCAAGGCCAGGCAACGTGCAGTTTCCGGGAACCACTGATCCCAGCAAATCCCTACGCCGATTTTCGCGTAACGGGTATTCCAGACTTTAAAACCGGTATCGCCGGGAATGAAGAATTGTTTTTCCTGATAGGCAGGGCCGTTCGGAATGTGCGTTTTGCGGTAAACATCCAGTACGCTGCCGTCAGCATCAATCATGACCAGCGAGTTGTAATAAGCGTTGTTGCACTTCTCGAAGAAGCTCAGCGGCAGCACCACTTCCAGTTCTTTGGCGAGTGCTGAGAAATGACGGATGAGCGGGCTGTTAGTCAGCTCCTGCGCCAGGCCGTAGTGTTCCGGGCTCTGATCGATACAGAAGTACGGTGCGGCAAAAAGTTCCTGAATCAGAATGACTTGCGCGCCCTGGGAATGTGCCTCGCGAACCAGTTTTTCGGCATTAACAATATTCTTTTCCAAATCCCAGCTGCAGCTCATTTGTGTTGCAGAAACCGTTACATTTCTCATCAGACATCCTTAAAGCATTGAAAAATTTGCAGTGAAAAAACCATGAAAGACGGAACTCACTCAGAGTTTTGAACTGCCACTCTGCCTTTTCCTATTATATTGCAAAAGACAGCGCTCTCCAGCCTAAAGAGTGATGAATGCCCAGATATCCTGCGGCAAAAGCCTCTCATCGCCCCTCTTTCGGACAGTTGAACCCCAAGATATTACTGTGCCCGGCAGGACGGTTTATGTCAGACTTGGTTTTTATATTTGATGAAAGAGCCTGCCAGAGATGACCAAACAGGTAGAAATTTTCACCGACGGCTCCTGCCTCGGCAACCCCGGCCCCGGCGGTTTCGGTGCAATTTTACGCTATAAGCAACACGAAAAAGAGTTCAGCGCGGGTTTCCGCCTGACCACGAATAACCGCATGGAAATGATGGCGGCCATTGTGGCGCTCGAAGCCCTTTCCACCCCGTGCGAAGTCACGTTAAGCACCGACAGTCAGTATGTGCGCCAGGGAATTACCACCTGGATCCATAACTGGAAAAAGCGCGGCTGGAAAACTGCGGATAAAAAACCGGTGAAAAACGTCGATTTATGGAAGCGTCTTGATGCCGCAATTCAGACTCACCAGCTGAACTGGATGTGGGTAAAAGGCCACGCAGGTCATCCTGAGAACGAACGCTGCGACGTGCTGGCAAAAGAAGCGGCGGGCAATCCGACGCTGGAAGATGTGGGTTATCAGGCAGAAGGTTAAACGGCCGCGCATCGGGCATACTCAGTCCCGATGCTCTTCCCGATAACTTTTTGTCGCCCCGACGGCCTGCTGTATTTTCTGTTTCTGCGCGTGAACTTTTTTCGCCGTTGGTGTCAGCGGGAATGTGCGTTTACGGGCGATAATTAACGTCATGCAGCCCAGCGCGGGCAGATGCGTACTCAGCAATTTGCCGCCATTTTTTTTCCACGGCAGCACATGAAAGCGCCGGTGAACCATCACTTCGTAATTGAGCAACGACAGCCAGTCGAGCAGTCGCATCTGTGTAAAGAGACGGCTGCTGTAGGGCTGACGTTTGCGAAAGAACGGCATCAGTTTCCCGATACCTAACAGACTCAGCGGATTGAAGCTGCTCAGCACCATCCAGCCATCATCAATCAGCACGCGATCGACTTCACGCAGTATGCGGTGCGGGTCATCGGCATACGCCAGCGTATGGCTCAGCAGACACGCATCGACCGATTTCGCGGAGAACGGTAAATAGTAGGGATCCCCCCTGACGTGCAGCCCTTCGCCTTCCGGCGCGAAATTGACCTGATGCGAGATAGGGCAGGCTTCAGCGTTGATTTCGGCACTTAATGCGCCGATTTTCAGCAGGTGAAAACCGTAGAGTTTTCCCCACCAGGGTTGCAGTTGTTGCTCAAGCGCGGCACGGTAATAGTCGCCGCAGGGAATATCTTCCCAAGATGCCGGTGCAACAATGGTCTTACGGGCGCGGGCTGGTCGCATATTTTATTATCTTCTTTCAAGCAGTTGCCAAAGAGAGGTTGCCATGAATCTTATCAGTATTCCTGCCCTGCAGGACAATTACATTTGGATGCTCGATGACCAGAAAGGCCATTGCCTGATTGTGGATCCCGGAGAAGCGGCGCCTGTTTTAGCCGCACTGAAAACGGCGAATTTAACGCCAACCGCCATCCTTCTGACGCATCATCATCACGACCATGTGGGTGGCGTAAACGAAATTTCCGGCCATTTTCCGGGCCTGAAAGTGTACGGACCTCACGAAACTGAGAACAAATTTAGTCAGATTAGTCTTAAAAACGGCGATAAATTGGTAATTGGCGGTCTGGAATGGCAGATCTTTGCTACGCCCGGTCACACAATTGGTCATATTTCATACTATAGCGCGCCTTATCTTTTCTGCGGAGACACAATGTTTTCCGCCGGATGTGGCCGTCTGTTCGAAGGAACGCCGGAGCAAATGTACCAGTCGTTTCAACGGTTAGCGGCGCTCCCTGACGAAACATTAGTCTGCGCGGCGCACGAGTACACTCTCTCAAATCTTAAGTTTGCACGCTCCATTTTACCGGAGGATCATGATATTCATTCTCATGAGCACAAAGTGCAACAAATGCGGGAAAAGGGACAATCTTCCCTACCTTCAACCCTCGGTCTTGAGCGTAAAATTAACGTCTTTTTACGCTGCGATGATATTGATTTACAAAACAAATTAAACCTTAACGATCCCTTAAAGACAGGCTCACAGGTTTTCGCCCATTTAAGGGCACTCAAGGACAGCTTTTAGACCCGAAGGTTGTGTTTTTTTTCGAAGCAAAGTATTATCGCTCGTCTTTTAAGCAACTATGACACACACATGAAGGCAAACGCGATCCTAATAATCGCCTCCATGTTGCTTACAGGTTGCCAGGCGTCCAGGCAGGGCGTGAAGGTACCCGAGCAACATGCACAGAGTTTGTCTTCGGCAAGTCAAAGTGAAGCAGGACAGTACACAGATGATGGCCGAGCGGCCTCTGGGGGATGGTTGGATGGAAACGACGCCGTCTCCCAACAAAATCTGTGGAACTTCATAGGCGACGAGCTGAAGATGAAGGTTCCGGATAACCCCCGGATCCGCGAACAAAGAGTTAAATATTTAAAAAATAAGAGCTATCTCCACGATGTAACATTACGGGCAGAGCCGTACATGTACTGGATCACCGAGCAGATTAAGAAACGTAATATGCCGATGGAACTGGTACTGCTACCCATAGTGGAGAGCGCTTTTGACCCAAAAGCAACCTCATCAGCTAACGCTGCTGGGTTGTGGCAGATCGTGCCACAGACGGGTCGCAACTATGGTTTGAAACAAAACCAGTGGTATGACGGACGCCGCGATGTTGTGGCTTCGACGACCGCTGCGCTTGATATGATGCAACGCCTGAACAAAATGTTTGGTGGTGACTGGTTACTGACCATTGCCGCGTATAACAGTGGTGAAGGCCGCGTGATGCAAGCGGTGAAAGCCAATAAAGCGAAAGGTCGATCGACTGACTTCTGGGCGCTGGCGCTTCCTCGTGAAACGTCAATTTACGTGCCTAAAATGTTAGCGCTGAGCGATATTTTAAAGCACAGCAAAAAATACGGTATCAGCCTGCCGCAACCGAGTGAAGACCGTGCCCTGGCGCGTGTAGAAGTCGGTCAGCAGATGCAGTTGACCCAGGCCGCTGAAATGGCCGGGATGTCCCTGACGAAGCTGAAATCGTTTAACACTGGCTACAAGAAGAATGTGACCGCGCCGAATGGCCCGCATTACATTGTTCTGCCGAAGGCGCATGCCGACCAGTTGAAAGATTCTCTGGCTGATGGCGATATTGCCGCAGTGCAGGAAACGAAACTGGCCAGCAACACTCCGTCAGGTGCAAAAGCGTACAAGGTTCGCTCCGGCGACAGCTTGTCCACCATTGCAGCCCGGCTGAATGTGAAAACCCGTGATTTACAGCGTTGGAACAATTTGCGCTCAGCAGGCGCGTTAAAAGTTGGGCAAACACTGCAAGTGGCGGATAACAGCGTCAGCGATACCAGCATCAACGGTGGCAGCATCACTTATCAGGTACGTAAAGGCGATTCGTTGTCGAGCATTGCCAAGCGTCACGGCGTGAACATCAAAGATGTGATGCGCTGGAATGCAAATGCCGATAACCTGCAACCGGGCAACAAGTTAACGTTGTTCGTCAGCAATAAGATGAGCCCGGATACCTAAAAAGTACCGACCATAAAAAAGCACCCTGAATATTCCGGGTGCTTTTTTTATGTCTGCATTTTTTGACTGACGAAATAAGCGCTATTGTGTCAGAGGCTTACTCGCAACTTATTTACTGGCAAGAAACTCCACCCGTAACGGGTTGTGGTCAGACGCGCGGGTTTCCATGACGGACGCGCTGGTCACGCTCAGGTCGCGGTAGAAGATAAAGTCCAGCGGCCTGCCGAATGCCCTTTTGCGGTAATCGGAGGGGAAACGCACTTCCTCCAGATGAATATTCCCCGCAAAGCCAAACAGCGCATTGATACGTTGTTTGCTCCAGGCGTTGAAATCCCCCGCCATAATGACCGGCCCTTTGTGGTTGGCAATTTGCTCACCAATCGGGTCAAGCTGCTTACTGTATACGTCGATGCCGATACTGAAATTCACCGCGTGAATGTTCACAACCATCAGCAACCGACCATCAATCAGCGGATAGACCGTCACCAGCGCCGATTTTGCCAGCCTCAGAAGCGGCTCACGCTCACGCAGCGGGCAACAATAAACCGGATGCGCCGCTGACAGCGTCATCACGCCAGAGGGGTGCTGAGGCAGCATAAACGCCGGCACCTGATCGGCCGCCAGAAAGTTGGATGTGGCAAAATGAATCAGTTCCGGCGTCGTCTGCGCCTCCTGAAGTAACACCAGCTGCGCGTCTTTGCCGTACTCTCGCAGAACTGACAACCAGTCAGCCCGCTGCTGTTTGAAGATATTCCACACCATGACGCGTAAAATATTTGAATTGGGTAGCGCGGCTCCCGGCGGCAAATCCGGTCCAAGATGTGCAAGGACTCCAGGGAAGATTTGCTCTGCGGGCTGACCTGCGACATACCTCATTGCATATGTTTTTTTCCGCACGCTAATCGCCTGTTTACCCGTTGTATCGATGCTATATGAGAGAGTTTCTCACAGCGAAAGTTCAGTATACGCCCGCAGGCGCTGAGGCCAAATCTGTTTACATTGGTATACAACCCGGTCACATCTACAGGCTAGCATAAAAACAAAAACGGCCCGCCAGAGGCGAGCCGTGCAGACACAGAACGTTGTTAAATTCAGGCAACAGCAGGTTTTAACTTTCTGTCCAGATGACCGCTGAGGCGGATCAGCAGCAGTGCGCCGAGGACAATCACCGCGCCAATCCACGGCGTTTGCGCCAGTCCTATCGTGGAAACCACCTGCCCGCCGATCACAGAACCTAATGCGATACCGACGTTAAACGCGGCGATATTCAGGCCCGACGCCACATCGACAGCATTAGGCGTCACTTCTTCCGCCTTCTGCACCACATAGACTTGCAAGCCCGGCACGTTACCAAACGCAAAGATCCCCATTACCAGCAGCGTGATTAACGCCGGAATGCCAAAGCCAGAGGTGAACTGGAAAATCAGCAACAGAGCCGCCAGCGCCGCGAAAATCAGCGTCAGGGCTTTCACTGCGCCATGACGATCGGCCAGTTTACCGCCCCAGATGTTCCCGATAGCCACTGACACGCCGTAGGCGAGCAAAATCCAGCTGACCATGCTGGCCGAGAAACCGGCCTGTTCCTGCATCATCGGCGCCAGGAAAGTGAATGTGGTGAACACGCCGCCGTAGCCCAGTGCGGTAATCGCGTAAATCAGCATCAGGCGCGGGTTCATCAATACTTTAACCTGATCGGAAATACGCGCCGCCGGTTTGTTTTTGATGTTGTTTGGCACCAGGATCGCGCTGGCAATAATGGCAATCACGCCAATCATTGAAACCGCGAGGAACGTCTCACGCCAGCCAAAATGTTGCCCGATAAATGTCCCCAACGGCACGCCGGTGACCAGTGCCACGGTCAGCCCGCCGAACATCAGCGCAATGGCCGAAGCGGCTTTTTCTTTTGACACCAGACTGGTGGCAATCGTCGAGCCAATCGAGAAGAACACGCCGTGCGCCAGCCCGGTCAGCAAGCGCGCGATGACCAGCGTGTTGTAATTCGGTGACTGCCACGCCAGCAGATTGCCCAGCGTGAACAGTACCATCAGGCCGATAAGCAGCGCTTTACGCGGTACGCGCCCTGTCAGCGCCGTCAGCACCGGTGCGCCAATCGCCACGCCGAGTGCGTAAATAGACACCAGTAAACCCGCTGACGGGACGCTGACGCCCAGCTGTTCGGCGATTGTCGGCACCAGTCCCACGATGACGAACTCTGTCGTTCCTATAGCAAACGCACTGATGGTCAGTGCTAATAGTGCAAGCGGCATAACCTTTACTCCACAATGAATTTCGATTTGATGGCGGCTATTATCGGCTTGTGCTTAAATGACAGAAATAACCAAAGTATCAAATCATTTATGCTGGAGTAACAACAATGCGAGCCAGTTCAGAAGAGTTGATTACCTTCGTCACCGTGGTGGAAAGCGGCAGTTTCAGCCGCGCGGCGGAACAGCTGGGGCAGGATAACTCGGTGGTCAGCCGGACGCTGAAACGTCTGGAGCAAAAACTGGGGATCACCCTGCTCAACCGCACCACGCGCCAGATCAGCCTGACGCACGAAGGCGAGCGTTATTTTGTCCGCGTACAGAAAATCCTGCATGAGATGGCAGCCGCCGAAGATGATTTGCTGGAGAATCGTGACGATCCGCAAGGTCTGTTGCGCGTCGACGCTGCAACGCCGGTGATCCTGCACGTCATTTCCCCGCTGGTGGCAGAATTTACCGGGCGCTTCCCGAAGATGTCGCTGGCGCTGTTTTCGTCCGAGAGCAACATCAACCTGATCGACCACAAAGTGGATGTCGCCATCCGCGTCGGCGAGCTTGAAGATTCCAGCCTGCGGGCGCGAAAACTGATGATGAGCCACCGGAACGTACTGGCATCGCCGGAATATCTGAAAAAATGGGGCACACCCAAAACCGCCGATGAGCTGCTGAAACACCGTTGTCTGGGCTTTAACGAAGTGCTCGCACTGAACAAATGGCCGCTGCTGTGTGCTGACGGCCAGCAACTGACGGTCACACCGTTTATCAGTTCAGGCAGCGGCGAAACCCTGCGCAGGCTGTGTTTGCAGGGAAACGGTATCGCCTGTTTGTCCGATTTCATGACTGACGAGGATGTACAGCGCGGGGATCTGGTGAAGTTGCTGGTACCGGATGTCATGCGGATTGCGATGCCGTTGCATGCGGTTTATTACAGTGACCAGACGGTGAGTACAAGGATTCGGTGTTTTATTGATTTTCTGAGCGAAAAATTAGGGCAAGCCCAGAGTTAATCTGGATCGGGATAGTTTCGGTTTCTCACGTGCGGTGATCGCTTCAATCAGGTCAAGACCTTGGGCTCGCCGCCCAAACTGGCCTCAGGTCAAAATCAAGACCTTGGGTTGCCACCCACACTGGCTTTAAGAGGCGCCTGTCGCCGCGCCTCTTGTATCTTGATCTACGTGGTGGTTAGCTACCCCCACATGAAACAGAGTGAGCCTGCCGCGCCTCTCATGGGACAACCTTGTTTTTAAGTAAAGGCCCTCTGTTTCACCTTTCACGCCAGCATTCAAATTGGACGGTTACTAAGAGCTCTGACTCTGCATGTACAAGAGAAATAGGCGTGATGGTTTTCGTGAAAGGAGAATGCTCATGTATCAGATTGGCATTGACGTCAGTAAGAAAAAACTCGATATCTGTCTGTTATTTGACGGTATTTTAGGTAAACGTAAAACAAAAGTCATCGATAATGACGCCCACTCATCTCGTGAACTGATTAGCTGGTTGGGCAAACAAAAATGCCGGCCAGAAGACGCTCGCATMGTGCTGGAAGCCACCGGCACTTACCACGAAACTCTGTGCGACCAACTCTTCGAAGCCGGTATTTACCTTTCGATCGTCAACCCCTACCGCATCCGTGAATTTGCCAAAGGCATGGGCATTCTGAGCAAGAATGACATCGTTAATGCCTATGCGCTAGCCTGCTTTGGCACGCTAAAACGACCGGGTGCCTGGGTTCCCCCACCGCCAGAAGTTCGCGAGTTAAAAGCGCTGTTGCGCAGGCGTGACGCACTTTTAGCTGATGTTTTATGCGAGCAGAACCGGTTGGAAAAAGCGGAAGTGACACGCACACCTAAAATCGTAATGCGCTCAATAATGAAAATACTCAAGACGTTGGAAAAAGAGAAAAAAGGGATAGAAGAGGAAATAGCAAAGCATATTGATAAGTACCCTGGCCTTAAAAAGGATATGGATCTGTTGACCTCGATAAAGTCAGTGGGGCCTCAATTGGGGGGAAATATGCTCATGGTTTTAAGGTGCAGGGAATTTCACAGTGCGGAGCAGGTTGCTGCATATTTGGGCGCTGTACCTGTAGAACGACGTTCGGGAACATCGGTGAATAGTCATGCACACTTGTCGAAAGCGGGGCCGTCAGACATTCGGGCTAAGTTATTTTTAGCGGCACTGACAGCAACGCGGTTTAATCCACATGTTAAGGCCCTTTATGACAGACTGCTAGCGAAGGGTAAAACCAAGATGTCTGCACTGGGGGCAGCAATGCGTAAGCTGGTACATCTGTGCTACGGCGTGTTGAAAACACAGCAGCCCTATGACGTAAATTATGCGGTTTCAGGTTGACGGCCAAGACGGTAACTTAAAAATCTCCGGCTCTTTCACTGCGCGCTGCCGCTGGGTCGACGGACATGATCTGCCGCATTGGTGAGTGGCGCGAAATCTTGCCGCTGCGCGGTGCCTTCCTTGAGGGCTTCGAGCCTTGCGGTCTCGAACCCTCGGTCAGCAAGATTTCTGAGCGCGCCATCCAACCTATTTAAAAAACAAAACCAATCTGCATTTGAATTTAGAGTAGCCAGTGGCCGCTTTCAAAAATCACGCCGGAAGGAGAGATGAAAAAACGCGTATCTTTACGCGCGGTTTGTAATCCGACGCGAGGGAACCGCGCAGCGGCGGGATTTTGCGGCACTCACTGTGGCCACTGAAACATAGCCAGCCAGCGGTAGCGCGCAGTAAAAAAGCGAGGAGAGTGCAGAGAGGAAAAGCACTTTCCTCTCTGCTCGGTTTCGGCGCAAAAGGCCATGTGATAACCGTTATTGAGAAACCGAAATTTTCCCAAATCTGCTTTTAAAGCCGCTTTAGCAGCGGCCTTCTGCTATTTAAACTTCTTGTGGTTCTCATTACGCGTAGCCTTAAACCCTTCGGCTTCTTTCTTCGCTTCATCCACTTTGCCGGCTTTCGCCAACGCTGATGCCGAATCAATCTGCCCAATCAGCGTATCCAGCCCTTTGTGGTAATCCTGAATCTCAGGGCTGTCCGGCGCTTTACCTTTCAGCTTCGGCGGTGTGGCTTTTTTCGCGTCTTCCGCTGCCGCTTTCATGTTCGCCAGGCTGTTCGCCAGTTCTGCCTGATCATTGGTCTTCAGTACTTTGCTGTAGTTATCGGCAATCGTGTCCATGTCCGTTTCTAAATCTGCGGCCAGAACCGCCGTACTGCTTCCTAACAGGGCGATTACCGCCAACGCCATCAGTTGTTTGCGCATATTCTTTTCTCTCTATTGTTATTTATTTGTTAGTTAAAACGACATTGCTTGTAAGGCTTTATAAAAATAGGCTGAGAGAGAGGAAAACGGGATGAATTTTTTGTAAAGAAAGGTAGTAAAGAAGGAAGCAGCGATCGGGCGATCGCTGCCTTTACGTCAGGATTATTCGCCGGCGATTTTCATCGCAGGCAACAGTACGGAGCCGCACTGAATATTGCTGCGGGTTTCAATATCGCTGCCGATGGCAACCATATTGCGCCACATGTCTTTCAGATTACCGGCGATAGTGATTTCGCTGACCGGATACTGGATCTCGCCATTCTCAACCCAGAAACCTGCCGCACCGCGGGAATAGTCACCGGTCACGCCGCTGACGCCCTGGCCCATCAGTTCGGTAACAACCAGACCTTTGTCGAGCTTACGCAGCATACCGGCGAAGTTGTCACCCTGACCGGCAATGCGCCAGTTGTGGATGCCGCCCGCATGGCCGGTGGTTTGCAGACCGAGCTTACGCGCGGAATAACAGGTCATCAGCCAGTTTTGCAGCACGCCGTCTTTGACGATGTCACGGCGTTCGGTGCGCACACCTTCGCTGTCGAACGGCGTCGAAGCCAGACCTTGCAGCAGATGCGGATGCTCTTCAATGGTCAGCCATTCCGGCAGAATTTGCTTGCCGAGGCTGTCGAGCAGGAATGACGATTTACGGTAAATGCTGCCGCCGCTGATCGCGCCGACAAGATGCCCGAAGAGGCCCGTCGCGACTTCAGACGCGAACAGAACCGGTGCCTGCATGGTCGGTAACTTACGCGGAGCCAGACGCGACAACGTGCGGCGTGCGCACTCTTCGCCGACCCATTCCGGGTCTTTCAGGTCGCTCATTTTACGGGCGATGGAATAGGCGTAATCGCGTTCCATATCGCCTTCATGCTCGGCAATAACCGACGCAGAAATGGAGTGACGCGTCGAACAATAGCTCTGCAACATGCCGTGGCTGTTGCCGAAAACGCGGATGCCGTAGTGGCTGTTGAAACTGCCGCCTTCGGTATTGGTGATGCGTTTATCTGCTTTCAGCGCGGCCTGTTCAGCGCGCGCGGCCAGCTCGATACTGCGATCCGGATCCAGCTCTTCCGGGTGGAAAAGATCCAAATCCGGTGCATCGAAGGCCAGCATTTCTTTATCCGCCACGCCCGCGAACGGATCCGGTGACGTATAACGGGCGATATCCAGCGCAGCCTGAACGGTGCGGGAAATTGCATCCGGGCTTAAATCGGTGGAAGACGCACTGCCCTTGCGGTTCTGGTAATACACAGTGATGCCTAACGCACCATCGCTGTTGAATTCTACGTTCTCAACTTCGCCAAAACGCGTGCTGACGCCGATACCGGTGGTTTTGCTGACCGCAACTTCCGCGGCGTCTGAGCCTGCTTTCGCCAGCTCCAGTGCCTGTGAGACGGCCTGTTCCAGGGTTTTACGCTGCTGCGCAACTTGATTGACTACGTTCATCGGCATGCCATCGCTTATGAGATAAAAGGGATTGTTCTACACTGAATTATGAAGACGAATACCTTTGAGTCTAACAGAGACTCGCCATAATTTCGCTTTCAGTCCGACAGTGTTAAACCGAAGTTGCAACAGAATATAGAGGACTGTGGCATAATGCGGCCGAAGCAATAAAGCACAATCAAACTGACAGGATTACCTCGTTAAGAGGAAGCGCCCATGACAAAGAAAATTGACGACTGGCACGACGACGTTCCGGATAACCACGCGAACGAAGAAGATGATGAGATCATCTGGGTCAGTAAGAGTGAAATCAAACGTGACGCCGAGGCGCTGAAAGATCTCGGTGCAGAAATGGTTGATCTGGGTAATAACTCGCTCGACAAATTGCCGCTGGATGAAGATCTCCGCGCCGCCATCAATCTTGCGCAGAAGATCAAGAAAGAAGGCCGTCGCCGCCAGATGCAGCTGATCGGTAAAATGCTGCGTTCCCGTGACGTTGAGCCGATCCAGACCGCGCTGGATAAACTGAAAAACCGCCACAACCAGCAGGTTTCGCTGTTCCATAAACTGGAAATGCTGCGTGACCGTCTGGTCGAAGAAGGTGACGATGTCATTCCTTCCGTTTTAGTTCTCTATCCGGAAGCTGACCGTCAGCAACTTCGCGCGCTGATCCGTAACGCGCAAAAAGAGAAAGCGACGAACAAGCCGCCAAAATCTTACCGCCAGATTTTCCAGTATCTGCGCGAACTGGCTGAAGGCCAGGACTAAAATAAAAACCCGCCTTTTGAGTCACCGAAATGGCGGGTTTTTTCTTTTTAGCCTTTCGCTTTCGCGGCAGGTTTCTCCAGCAGGTTCAGCCGCAGCTCGCCTTCCAGTTCTTCTTCCGCCTCTTCAAACAGCAGGATCAGCGCACCAAAGCGCCGTTTGCGGCTGGCGTTCAGATTTAAGAAATCAATTTCAACCGGCAGAGCTATTCCGCCAGTCACCTCGTCCCAGAGTGCGTCCAGATTCGCGCCGAATTCGTCGGTCAGTTCAAACTGACGGGCAAACTCGCCATAGAATGCGGGTAAATCCGGGATATGATTAAAATCGAAGCTCACTTTTTTCATCGACATTACTCCACCCGAACAAAATTCTGATAATGGTTACGGCTGACATAAATCAGTCCGTCGCTGGCAAACAGCACGCGGTCAGCGCCGCGGCGTCCGCAGCGATAGTTGATATCTGCCTCACGCCATACGCGTTTGTTAGCCGCCGGTAAACGCCCTTCCCGGTTTGAGAAACGATCCCCGCCGATGGCTTTTCCCGGCAAGACGTCGCACAGATTTCCTGCACGCGCATCCCAGCCCGCTTCACGTGCCTTTTTCTTGGTGATGTAGTATTCAGGTAGTCTATGATTTTGGCGCAAATAGCTCACCACCGTTTGCTCATCGGTGCCCGAAACGATTGTGCCCTGATTGTATGTCGATTTTGCGACAACGTGC
Source organism: Rahnella sp. PD12R (assembly GCF_019200965.1). Classification (NCBI taxonomy): domain Bacteria; kingdom Pseudomonadati; phylum Pseudomonadota; class Gammaproteobacteria; order Enterobacterales; family Yersiniaceae; genus Rahnella; species Rahnella sp. PD12R. The sequence goes on from NZ_JAHTMS010000015.1 coordinate 116,280, forward strand.
CCGGCAACACCAGCCAGCCCCAGAATGACAGCGGCGGCCATGATCAGATTGCGTGAAAAAGTGCGCGAACGCAGCCCGTTAAATGCCTTCATTGACGTCCCTTTTGTAATGCGATAAACCGTCGGTTGCTGATTATTGTTTCTCAAAACAGAGCTTCGGGAAAGCGGACTTATAGATTTCCCAAATGTAATGTTTTCACCTGCAAATACTCTTCCAGCCCCAGCACGGAACCTTCGCGCCCCAGGCCAGACTCTTTCACTCCACCAAACGGCGCGGCTTCATTGGAAATCGCACATTCGTTAATGCCAATCATGCCGCTTTCGATGGCGTCCGCGACGCGGAAAACACGTTGCAGATTCTGGCTGTAAAAATACGCCGCCAGCCCGAAAGGCGTGTCGTTGGCGCGCCGGATGACCTCTTCCTCCGTGTTGAAACGGAAACAGGCCGCCAGCGGGCCGAAGGTTTCTTCATGCGCGACTTTCATGTCATCGGTGGCATCCGCAATGACGGTCGGCTGGAAGAAGTTACCGCCCAGCTTATGTCGCTGCCCGCCTTCCATCAGGCGCGCACCTTTCTCCAGCGCGTCTTTGACATGGTCTTCCACTTTCTCCAGCCCTTTGATATCAATCAGCGGCCCGACGATAACGCCATCGTCCATACCGTTGCCGACTTTCAGTTTGCGCACTTCTTCCACCAGGCGGGAAACGAATGTGTCATATACGCCGTCCTGCACGTAGATGCGGTTGATGCACACGCAGACTTGCCCGGTATTGCGGAATTTGCAGGTCATTGCGCCTTTGACGGCGGCTTCAATATCAGCGTCATCGAACACGATATACGGCGCGTTACCCCCCAGCTCCATCGACACTTTTTTCATGGTGTCGGCGCTGTTGCGAACCAGCGTTTTCCCGACTTCCGTCGAACCGGTAAAGGACACTTTTCTTACTTTGTCGCTGGCCATAATCACATCGCTGATAGCCTGCGTATCGCCCGCCACGCCGTTGATGACGCCATCCGGCACGCCCGCGTCTTTCGCCAGCTGCAATAATGCAAAAGCGGAAAGCGGCGTGTTATTCGCCGGTTTGATAAGGCCGGTGCAGCCTGCGGCCAGCGCCGGGCCAAGTTTGCGGGTCAGCATGGCCAGCGGGAAGTTCCACGGCGTGATGGCCGCGACAACGCCGACCGGTTCGCGCGTGGCGAGGATCCGGGAGCCGGATTTCGCCGGAGGAATGATTTCACCGTTGGCACGTTTGGCTTCCTCGCTGAACCATTGCAGGTAGCTGGCGGCGTAATCGACTTCGCCCAGCGCCTCTTTCAGCGGCTTGCCTTGTTCGGCCACCATCAGTTCGCCGAGAAACTGTTTGTTCTCCAGCATCAGTTCATACCAGCGGTGCAATATCTCCGAACGCGCTTTTGCGGTCGTTTTCCGCCATGCAGGGAAAGCGTCGCTGGCGGCTTTGACGGCAGCTTCGGCCTCGGCTTTTCCGGCCCTCGCCACTTTTGCCACCACATCACCAGTTGCCGGATTCAGGACATCGAAGGTGTTTTTGGCTTCATGCCATTGGCCGCCGGTAAAATAGCCGGTCTTGAATAAAGGATGCGCGGACAGTTTTTGAGAATGGGCAGACATTAGGGATCCTCCTGATTTATGCCGTTTACGCATGGGATTGCATTAAGTATAGCGGCTGAGAGGGAAGCGTCTGTCAGACAGCACTGAGAGACACAGCTCGCAAAGTTGAATGTCATACGTTCACAACCGGTATAGCACTCCGTAAACTGTCTGCAATCTGACTCATTTTAAAAAGGACGAAAGTATGTCGACACGCGAAAAAATGAACATTGGCGAGCTTTATACCGACATGGGCGAAGGACTGCCCGAAGAGCGCCGCGCCGGGAAAGAACGCGTTTATGATTACAACCTGACCCGCCCGTCGGAAGAAGAAAAACGCCAGCGGTTGCTGAAAGACATGATGGGCAGCATCGGCGAAAACGGCTGGATCGAGCCGCCGCTTCGTGTGGCCTATGGCACGCATATTCATATCGGCAAGAACTTCTACGCCAACTTCAATCTCACGGTGGTGGATGACGCCACGGTGACGATTGGCGATAACGTGATGATTGCGCCGAATGTCACACTGGCGACCGCCGGACACCCGGTCGATCCTGAAATCCGCATCACCGGACAACAGTTCTCCCTCCCGGTGGTTATCGAAGATAACGTCTGGCTCGGCACCGGCGTGATTGTGAATCCGGGCGTCACCATCGGCCGCAACAGCGTGATTGGCGCGGGCAGCGTGGTGACGAAATCCATTCCGCCAGACGTTGTGGCAGCAGGCGTGCCGTGTCGGGTTTTGCGGGAGATAACGGCGGAAGATCGCGAAGCATTCTCAAAATAAAAGTCTGAAAGCAAAAAGTAAAAAGGCCGGTGCAGGGTTAAATGCACCGGCCTTTTGCCGTACTGAAAAAATCAGGCGAGGAAAGAATGCTGATACCGGTGAAGCAATTCGGTCAGACGCCGCACTGGTTCGGTGACTTTTGGCGGCGCCTCATAGTCGGCCAGTTTTTCCTGATATTCCTCCAGCTCTTTCAGCAGACGCTGGTAATAATACGTGCGCTTACCTTCGCCCGATGACACCACGTGATCGGCGGTATTACGGATTTTCTTGTGGAATGCGGAAAGCTCATCGTTAACCGGTACTTCCACCTGCTTCATGCGCTGATGCGCAATAATCAGCTGCAACGCCAGACGGTATTTGCCGATGTCATTCGGGAACATCATCAGCAGTTGATTAAGCTGGTGATAAAGCGCAGGAAGATGGTTTTCACGACGGCGATAAGCTTTAGTCGTTAGCGCTGAAACCGCGCTGCTCATGAAGCGGTTAAGCAATGTGCGGCCGGTTTTATCGCGGGATTTATCGCGAATAATCAACAACACCGCCATTGCAATGAACGTACCGATTGCCTGCCCCAGCGCGCTGTCGAGAAACGACGTCACGTTGAATTTCATCGGGTTACTGAGCACCAGGATATTAATGGTGCCCGCCAGCAAACCGAGCATTCCGAGACGGCGTTTCGTGACTTCAATACCGATAAAGAAGGTGAAAATCCCCAGCATCAGGCAAAGCAGGAACAGGCTTTGCTGCGTCGCGGGCATGATCAGCATAAACATCATTGAGCCGACCGGGATCGCCAGCAACATGCCGACGATAAAGTCCATCGCCATGCCTTTCGGATTCGGGGTTCGCATCGCCAGAGATGTCACCACGGCGATAATAATCACGCAACCACTGGCCGACGTCCAGCCGGTCCACAGCCACATCAGGCAACCAATCGCCGTCGCCGTAAAGGTTCGCAAACCGTTGACCATCGCGTGATGGCGTTCGGCAGAAACCGGGCGCACCACCACTTCGCCATCCAGCACGCCGCTTTCAACAGTGCTGATGCTGCTGTTGGTCTGCACGCCTTTCATCAGCAATAACGCGCGGGTGCCCGCACCGGCCCAGGCGCTGACGGTCATCAGCACATTATCGCTGTGCATACCGGCAATCACCTGACGCAGTTGTTTCAGCCGCCGGTGAACGTCGCCGATGCTTTCGGCGGGCTCGTCAAACAGGGTTTTCAACTCCGGAGATAACTGCTCCGGTGAAGTTTGCAGAATCAGATACGTTTCACAGGCCTGCGTAATCATGCTCAGCGACATGCTGTGCAAGGCTTTCAGGCGCCGATTGCAACGTTGCCAGCGGGACGATTCCATCATCAGACTGCTGCGCATACCGTTCAGCGCCGTGGTGCTTTTCACCAGGTTATTCCAGGACTTATCAATATCTTCCTTCGACGCGTTATTCATACAAATCCGCATCAGCGCGAACTGATCAAGCATCAGCTGGCTGACGGCGCGGTCGATATCTTTTTTGATGGAACGCGGAGAAAACAGCAGGTCAGCGACGATCGCACAGCAAATCCCCAGAACGATTTCACTGCAACGTTCAACCGCAAATTGCGGCGTTTGCAGCGGCGAACTGGCGGACGTCACAACAATGATCAGCGCGGTATACCCGGCCAGCCCGAGCGCGTAAGAGTTTTCGATCCGCACCAGGGTAGACCACCAGGTGCAGACACCGGCCCAGATGCAGCACAGCAACAACATGACGACCGGCGCACGTGCAGTGGTAATCACAATCACCAGCGCCGCGATACAGCCGATAAACGTCCCGATAACGCGCAGAAAACCACGGTGCCGGATAGCACCGGCAAACGGCTCTCCGCCCGCCACAAGCGCCGGGCCCGAGGTCACAATGGCCGCGGTCATGGCCGACCAGCGTGGCGTTTCGAGTTGCAGATAGAAACCGAGCACCAGAGCGCCAAGAATGGCAAATGTCAGCTTGAACGCAAACCGTACGCGCGGAATAAGTACGCTATTCATCTTTCCGGCCTTAGCCAAACTCTCTCAGGCGATGCAGGAGGCGAAGGAACGGCGTGCCTTCATCTTGTTTACGATCATGACTGCCGGTGATGACGACGGTGGCCGTCGTTCCCGCCGGGTACGGATGCTGCTGGTCTTTATCATCGAGCACGATTTTCACCGGCACGCGCTGCGCCAGACGCACCCATTCCAGATTGCTGTCGATAGTCGCCAGACCGTTGCTCGCCGCCGAAGACGAGCTGTTGGTGACCGCGGCTGCGACGCTGTCAACCGTGCCGTGCATAATGCGGTTACTGCCCAGCGGAGTGATCTCCGCGCGGTCGCCTTTTTTGAGGCCCTGCAATTTGGTTTCTTCCAGATACGCCAGAATATAGAAAGAGTTTTTCTTCACCAGCGCAACGGCGGTAGAACCACGGTTAATGTAGTTGCCCGGATGGACCGTGAGGTTGGTGACCCAGCCATCAGCCGGTGCGACAACCACGGTACGCTCTAAATCCAGTACCGCCAGATCACGCGCGGCCTGCGCTTTCGCCAGCTGATGCTGCGCGGTTTGCAGTACGTTGTTCGCCTGATCGATTTCTTCCTGCGACATTGCCTGAACGCCCAGTTTCACACGGCGTCCGGCTTCGCGTTTTTTCTCGGCGGCCAGCGCCTGATAATAAGCGACGTCAGCGCTCGCTTCGTCCAGCGCCTGCTGATAACGCGGCTGGTCGATTTTGAACAGCACCTGACCTTTGGTCACCAGCTGGTTATCAATCACCGGCACGTCAGTGATTAAACCGGTCACATCCGGCGCAATCGACACAACGTCAGCGGTAAATTTGGCATCACGGGTCCACGGTGATTCGGTATAGAACGCCCAGGCTCTGAAGATTGCGATGACAGCCAGAACGACAAGAATCAGCGTAATTGCATAACGTATTATTTTTATAGAGAAATTTTTCACAACGGCCTCAGACGAACAAGCGGGAAATCAGGTAAAAAAGACAGCAATATAATGCTGTGTTAAACAACGCCGGATGCCAGACAAAGTCATAAATACCAGTCGGTTGTAATACCCGCCGGAGCAGGAAAAACACCACCAGCGCCAGCAGTATTTCAAAAAATACCGGTGGAAACGACAATCCGAAAATCACCATTACCGGAAGCAAACTCATCAAAAATTCCTTACATTATTACCAGCAGCAGTGACGACGGGCAGACCTGCTCGTCCCGCGCACGCATTATTCATTATTTTAGGCAATGCCACGCGTCCCCGGAGATAAATAATTCACTGGGAAGTGCTCAATGAAACTGTGGGGTTGCCAGGGAAGTGTGCGAAGGTAAGCATTGATTCAGGAAATCAGAAACCTGAGTTTTATCGCCCGGACGAGTATATTAGCGTGCTTATTATCAAGTAATCAACGTTCTGTGATCTAAATCACTTTTAAGCCAGAGTTAACAATGGACCGATTAAAACGCATGTCGATATTCGCTCAGGTCGTGGAAAGCGGTTCTTTTACCGCCGCCGCACGACGCCTCGACATGAGCGTTTCCGCCATTAGCCAGACCATTTCGAAACTGGAAAATGACTTACAAATCAAATTACTAAACCGAAGCACCCGCAGTATCGGCCTGACAGAAGCCGGGAAGCTTTACTATCAGGGATGCCGGAAAATGCTGCATGACGTACGTGAAGTGCATGAACAATTGTATGCCTTCAACAACACGCCAACCGGCACTTTGCGCATCGGCAGCTCATCGACAATGGCACAAAATGTTCTTGCTGCCATGACCGCCGAAATGCTGACTGAATACCCCGGCCTGACGGTCAATCTGGTGACCGGCATTCCTGCGCCGGATCTGATTGCAGACGGTCTGGACGTGGTGATCCGCGTTGGTGCTTTGCAGGATTCCAGCCTGTTTTCCACGCGGCTGGGTTCCATGCCAATGGTCGTGTGCGCGGCGCGCAGTTATCTGGCGCAGCACGGTACGCCGGAAAAACCTGCCGATATGGTGAATTTTTCGTGGCTGGAATACAGCGTCCGTCCGGACAGCGAGTTTGAACTGATCGCGCCGGAAGGCATTTCCACGCGTATCACGCCGCAAGGGCGTTTCGTCACCAACGATTCACAAACCATGATCCGCTGGCTGAAAGCCGGTGTCGGCATTGCATACGTCCCGCTGATGTGGGTGATTGAAGAGATTAACGCCGGTGACGTGGAGATCCTTTTCAGAAGCTATCAGTCCGATCCGCGACCGGTGTACGCGCTGTACACAGAAAAAGACAAGCTTCCGCTGAAAGTTCAGGTGTGTCTGGATTACCTGACCGATTACTTCAAACGGGTCAGCAAGGTGTATCAGGGATACCGGCAGGGCAAGAAAGTGACGCAGTGGAATTGATTTAATCTTCTGAATCACATTTGTACGAATAATCTCATGAGATTAATTTTTCCACTTCAGGGACTATCAATATCCTTTTCCAGACATAAAACTATAAAGGAAATAAATTAATTTCTCTTCTCCGATCATAATAGCTAGATCGAAAGGTGTATAACCGAAACCACTTTTTATTTCAAAATCGGCGCCAGAGTGCAGTAACAACCTCATCATTTCAAAATCACCCTGCCCAATGGAGTAATGAAGAGCCGTCAAAAACTGCCCGTCATCAGTTGTTGCATTTACATCAACTCCTGCATGTAAGAGACATTTCATTTCAGATATGCTTCTTCTCTTAGCCGCTATATGAATTGGCAACTCGCCATATTCCGACATAGTATTAATGCTTATGTCCTCTTCCTGAAATAATTCATTTAATTTATACATTAAAAGAAGTTCAGTCGAGTCAACTATAAATAACTTTCTCTCAAATTCTTTCAAAAATTTAAAAACCTCAACCTCACCTTTTGATTCGGCAAGTTCTGAGGCGTTTTTTCCGAATTCATTTTTTAAATCAAGATCGGCGCCATGATCAACTAATAATTTGACGACATCAATATATCCTTTAGATGCTGCCTCTTGCAGTGGGGTATAACCTTGGTCTCCTTGCGAGTTAACATCGACTCCCAGTCCAATTAGCTTTTTAACTATTTTAACCTCACCTCGAGATGCGGCGTAATTTATTGGATATGTTTGAAGAAGATTAGACTTAAAGTGGTAATTCTTTGGTTCTGAGAAAAAACCAGGTAAATCATCAGAATAAAAATTTTTCATTTGCTTGAAGGCCTACAGTAACGTTTAACAACGGTAGCTGATCTGCGCAATGCATTCAAAACTTCATTTATTTTTTCCGTATTTTGTTGGGAAAACACATCCTTTACCTTCGGCCCAAAAACTAACGTCAATTGTTATAAACCTAGTCTATTCGCTACCGCATATACAAAACAACATTAGTAATGAAAATAATTTTCCTTTAAAAGAAGAAAACCGACAATATATTTTAAACATACCTGATAAGGTATTTATATCAATGTTTATTTTGTTGCAAATAAAATTATAACTAAAAAAATTGTGAAAGTAACAAAAACACGAAAAATCTGGTCATTCAAATATTTAAACCTCGATAAAAATAATGATATAGATACACATGACGAGCAGAAAGCAACATTTAACCAATCTCAAGTTTTTTAGTCATTGCCAATAGCTATTCTTTCTCATTAATATTAACACTTGCTCATTCCTTTCAAATTTTCCAATGATTTTCTCTTTTGAAATTTCTCCTGAAAATTCCCCATGTATGTCTAGAGGGGGTGGCAATGTGAATGTGATTATATCCTTTTCGATTTCTGCTTTCGTAATAACTGGCACAGTAGGCTCACCCTCGCTGGTTTGAAAAATGACATTATATCCATCTTTTGAGTAAAGTATTATCAATTCTTCCCCCAAAAGATCTCCGGATTCGTTATTAAAATGTAGACTGGAAAAAACTCCTGTGAGTTTAAATGGTTTCTTTGATAATGCCATTGAATCTTTTAAAATAAAACTAAATAAAATAACAATCATTAACGAACACATTATATTTTTTCGCATATTATAAACCTTTAGCTTACTGCCCCGTTAAACGAAGATATTCTTGTGTAGCATTTTGAATTAATGAGTCTCTATCTCCTCCAGGGTCACTATAAAAATGTGGAGGATCTTGTGTTCGGAAATTCCCACCCCAACTAAGTCCTGCAGCCGAAGCTGCAGCAAGAACAATTTGTTGTTGGCTTGCTGGCAGACTACTGTAATTGACGTCCACTGCGAATCCACACGAATGAAGGCTTCGGTCTGCAGGTGTAATTGCATTTGGATCATTGTGTAATGCGGCCTGATGCTGAGGGCTTCGGTATGCGCTGTTAAAATGTAAATTAACGCCATTTTCAGAGGCATAAGAGATAAAACTTTCTACAGCAGGTAAGAAAGAGTCATCTAGATACGTATCACCTAGTCCTGGCAAATTTGCTGATACAAGTGTTAGCCCTAATGGGTCGATTCCTTTGACCGGATCCAGCGGATAAACATATAAATTCCATCCCCCTCTCAACCCAATCGGATCCTGCGTAATATACCGTCCCGGCGCCGGGTCATAATAACGATGTCGGTTGTAATGCAGCCCCGATTCCTCGTCGTAATGCTGCCCCTGCATTCTTATTGGCTGGCGCAGTTTGTACGGGTTGAAAATATCTACCGCGTTGCCCCAGACGTCTGAAATCGCGTCCCATTCCACCTTGCCGGTTTTGTGATTAATCAGCGCAACCGGCGTGCCCAGGTGGTCGCAGTGGTACAGGTGCAGTTTGAGNTTCTGCGTTTGCGCTTCGCCGGATTGCGGGTTTATCTGGCTGACGTGTTTGCCCACCCGGCGGCCGAGCGGGTCGTAGATATAGCGCGCCCTGTCTCTTATACACATCTCCGAGCCCACG
>NZ_JAHTMS010000016.1:0-113531 GCF_019200965.1 Rahnella sp. PD12R
TCTCTCCGTAGAACACCTTTCTTCGGTACTTCGGCGCAAAAACTATGTGATATTTACAGTTCCATCGCGTGTGCGCTAAGCTCTTTTCGTCCCTCATTGGGACCCCCTTTTGATTTCTTGTTGAACCTTTGCAGTTGCCAGACCGCAAACTGTTTTAACAAATCAAAAGGGGTTTTTATAACTGGCTCAAAGCTGAAAGCTTTACTGAACCCCCAGCCTAGCTGGGGGTTTTCTGTGCACAATAAGAAAAGGCGCTCATTGGCGCCTTTTCTGTTTGTGCTGTGTCTGAATGATTTATTTGGTCAGATACTTGCAGAGATACGACGTGGTTTCGCCGACCTGCAAATTGAATTCACTTTTACCCGGAATGTAGAAGGTTTCGCCCGGCTTGAAGACCTGCCAGTCCGGAGAACCCGGGATCAGCACTTTAAGCGAGCCGCTGATGACGGTCATTTCTTCCGGCTTAGCGGTGCCGAAAGTGTATTCGCCGACGGCCATCACGCCAACGCTGGCTGAACCCGTACTGTCGCTGTCAAAACCAATCGACTTAACTTTCCCGTCAAAATACTCATTATTTTTCAACATAGATTGGCCCTTTGCGATAATTTTCAGAGCCTCCATATTAGGGGCAGAAACCTCGTTCTGTCACTGATTATTACCGCTTTATCTGCACCAGACGACACCGCCCGCAAAGCGGCGTCGCTGATTTGATTTTAGCGTCGCACAGTGCCATTGTGGGTGGCTGTCCGCTCCGCACATGTCCGCTTTACTCCCCAACGTCAGACGATCAGTTCCGCCGCCAGTTTTGCCATCAGCACGTTCGACAACAGAACCGGAATGCTGAGATGCTTTTTCAGCAATTCGGCGTGATGCCGCGTGTAACCAATGCAATCAAGTACCACCACTTCCGCACCCTGCTGCGCCAGACGCATCGCCGCTTCGATAATGGTCTGGTCATCGGAAATATACGGGCTGGCCACCGCAAAGCACGGCGGTTTGGACAGCTTTCGCCATTTGTTCGACTGCTCGACGATCTGCTCTTCGATCGGCACGACAATTCCTGCGCGATGCTCGCCGACAATCGCGCCAATCAGCGGAGGGATAATCCGGTCAGGCTCGAGCAGAAGCGCATTGCGGGCGCGCAGCTTTTTAAATTCGCCGGTACACAGCAGCAAAATGGTCATGCAACCGAGCGCTTCCAGAACGTCGATTTTTTCCTGTAATCCGCGTTCGACCCGATGCGCCGCCATGGTGACCTGCGAACCGTCCAGCAAACGCGAAACCAGCACCGCATCGCCTTCCGCAGGCGCATATCGCTGCTCAATTTGCTCCGTGCTCATTCCGTCCAGCAGGCCCACGTGGGTCACTGATTTGGCCGGCAGATGCGCCATCAGCAGCGGCATAATGTCGCTGCGCGGCGCCTGTCCAATGGTTAACGTCGCAAAGGTCGTGATCATAAGGCTTACTTCCGGTTTTGCAGGTGGCGCAAGCTTCCGTACAGCGACAACAGGAGTTGATATTCGTCGGCATCAAAGAACTGGCACGTACCGCGCCCGAATTCTTTTGCGACTTCCACGGCAAACTTCGCCGCCAGGGCGATATCTACTTCATGGCTCGCGCCGGTACCGCAGCCCGGCACCACAGATTCTGCCGTGATCGCCACACCAACCACCGGAACGTCGGTCGCCGTTGACGGTTGCAAAATGCTGTTAAGGTGATGAACGCCGTTGCCGTAAGGCGTGATGTCCTGTGTGGTGATGGGGAAAGTGACCGCAGGTTTACCGCTGGTCATCTCCATAATGCGCACCAGATCTTCGGAAACACGCAGGATGTAGCCCTCTTTCACCGTCGGCGAAATGGCGTAACCCTTGTGATTGATAATGCGGTTGCCTTTAGTGGTGTCGATGGAAAGGATCGCGTCCACGCCGTCAACCACTTCGTTGTCATTCATGGTCACGTCATCGATCGGCGAATCCATGAAATCCACCGGATCGTGCGGGCGGGTTGGCGCGTTCGGGCAGATGTGGGTAGTGATAATGACATCGCCTTCCAGCGTATCGCCTTTTCGCTGCATGTCCGCCAGTTTCAGCGCACAGGTTACCGCAGCAATCGCACCGTCCGCGTCGGACACCAGACCAATGCGCGTCGGGCGTGCACCAATCCCGCCCAGACGGCCGATAATCCCCAGCGTCGGTGCAGTGCCGCCACTGCTTTTTCCTTTGCTGCCGGGCACGGTGATACGGACGAAATCCGTGCCGCCTTTCGGGCCATCCGCGCGATTTGTGCTGGCGATGACGCCGGGATAACGGGCAAATAAATCCACAACATCCTGACCGCTGACGTGTGCGCTATCCATCAGTTCAAATACCGTTAATGTCTGTTGCAAACTCATCACAAAATCCTCTTAAAACTTCGTGACCGGCGCACAGGCGCAGAAGCCAAAACGGTCACAAACGCTGTTCATCATCGGAACAGTCAGTGTTTAATGCTGGCCAGATAACGGCCCTGGTGTTGGCAATAACGCTTTACTTTTTGGCACTGAAAACCGAGGTGAAGAAGCTGTAAAGTGCATCACCGGCAATGAAACCTGCCGCCAGCACTTCCATTGGCGTACGCCCTTTTTCACCCCAGATACGAATAATGATGATGCGCAGCGCGATCCCGCAGACCACCGCCCAGCCCGCCATCACGCTGTTGATCAGAAGCCCGGTCGCCAGCAGTACGCCGAGCTGGCGTTTAGGGCCGCCGATCAGCTGAATCAGCGCGCCCGGAATCGCCCAAATCAGCAGGCTGTGGGCAATGCCCGGTTGCGCGCCCGCCTGTATTGTTTTGGCGTAAACGCGCGCCACCGGCGGCACCAGATCCTGCGCGAAGTAGCCGTAATGGGCGTACCACACCACCGGGATCGCAATGATAAAAGCCAGCAACGCGGCGAATAGCTGAATGCGACGCCCCGCCAGTTCGGCCCGTAAGTCTTTGCCATAGCCGCGCAGAATGAATCCGGCTTTCAGGTCGAAGCCCATATCGGCAAACGCCGGGCCGGTCGCGGCGGTAAAACCGGTCAGCACGCAAAGTGCCAGCGGCGGGAAACCAATCAGAATGCCGATAATCAGCGTGATCAGCGCCACGGCAAACGCCGGGAACCAGCCGGAATGCATGGCCGCAATGCCGACGATCAGCTCGTGGAAAAAAGCGGCAAAGGCGGCGTAAGCCACGAACGCAATCAGCATGCCGACGGACATTTCGCTGTATAACCCCCCGGCCAGCGCCAGCAGAGCAGCAATCGCGATATAGCCGAATGCGCCCAACCCCAGCGCCGTACGCACTTCTTTCGCCGGCTGGGTAAACGTCGTGCGGGCATCGGCATTTTTTGCGCGAACCACCTGAATCACCTGAATCAGCGAAACCAGCCCTGCGCCGACCATCATGCCGTGCGGAATGTACAGGGCATTAAGATCCAGCCCGGCCAACGGTTGTGCGTAAGCGCGGATCAGCAATCCGATGCCGAACATGCTGAGCGCCCAGATATTACCGATGAACGCCGTCCCGAACGCCGCCATCGGGATTTTCAGCATCGCGCCACCGAGCCCGATCACCACACCCGCCACCAGCAACCATGCCTGGCGCCCGCCGTTATCGCCGGCTTTGATCGCTTCCGCCGCCGCCACACCCGGAGGCCAGGCGTTACTGGCCGGGAAAACTTTGGTATCGAAGAGACGGTAAAGCAGATAGGCGTCGAGCAGCATCGCGGCGGCCACACCGATAAACATCGGCATAATTAGCTGCGGCTGCCCGAGAACATAAGGCACGGCAATCGGCATCAGCAGACTGTTTGCTGCGCCAAAAGTTGCGGAAGAAATGACGGTTTGCGCCAGATTCTGGGTGTGGATTGAACGGTAACGCTGAAAAGCCTGCATCGGAATGCGGGCCAGCAGCATGGCAAACAGCGCGCCGATAATAGAAGTATTCGGCGTAACGCCTAACGTCGTTATTAACTGAACCCCGATGATAGCGCCTAAAATAGACAGAATAATCATCACGATGAGCGTGCCAATATCCTTTAGCGGATTTTCCTTATTATCTTTTGCAGGTTGGTCTGACATAAGGCCCCTGGTGTTGGCTAAAAATGAATAAAACAAATAATCCGGGTCCGTTACTGGTCATTGCGATGAAAAATCATTGCCAGTACTCATCACCCAATTTTTCGGCGATTTGCCGGGTTACGGCAATCAGTCCTTCTTTTATGCCTTCCGGAATATTTTTTCCCCGTTCGGGAGAAGGGAAAGACAAACAAAGTCCTACCGTTTCATTTCGGTGTTTATTAAAAATACTGGTCGCTAAAGAACTGATGCCCTGAAGCGTTTCATTATTGGCAAACGATAATCCTGTCTGCCGGACTTCCGCCAGCCTGGCCAAAAGAAGATCCATATTTGCGGGGGAATTGACGGAGTTAACCTGATATTCCCCGTTAAAACGCTGAACCACGTCTTCGTCGCTAAAGCGCGCGAGGATCGCACGGCCAATGGCGGTCTCATGCGCGGGCAGCAGGCTTCCGGCGGGCGTCACCACTTGTAAATAGGTTCTGCCGGGGAACATCCGCATGACCATAATGTCGCGCCCTTCCAGCATCGACACATAGCCCGTGCATTGCGTCAGCTGACTCAGCTGCGTCATATACGGTGAAACGGAATCCACGAGCGGCGCAGATAAATAATGGCTGGAGACTGCCAGCAATAATTTACCGATCCGGTATAAGCGGCTGTCCTGGTCGCGTTCCAGCAGCCCCTGCGTTTCCATCGTCATCAGTAAACGTGAAACGGTGCTTTTCGGTAATTTTAAATTTTCGACCACGTCACTGAATGACAAGCCGGGATGTCCCTGCCGGATCCCCTGGGTTGAAAATAACTTCAGCACCGCAGCCGCATTTTCTAAAGTGGTCATAAAGGAGTAAGTTCCGGTATATGGAACAGGGTTCCTGTTAAGTTAAATAAAAACTAAAGCTGATACGTGTCAGCGTCAAGACGTTTATTTAACCGCCAGAAGAAGACAGATAAATGAATATGCTTAAAGAAATTCCTAAAGCAATCAAAAGGCGAGGAGAGGGAAATGAATGCCGAGTATTTATGAAGTGAACGATGTAAAACTCAGCAGATTATTTTGATTAAATATTACGCAAAATATACAGCGCGATAGAAGCTTCGACCAGAATGATCGTGATCGACCAGATTGCGGGCATGGCTTTACTGTGCTGGTTAAAGAAAGACATCAGGGGTTTCATCATCGGGTCCGTTGTGGGTTTTCAGCGTCACGGCGCTGCGTCTAAGTAATCACCTGAGTTATTAGTTTACGCCCGGTCATACACCAGTACAATACTTAGGCGACTGTGATCCCCGTCACGAGAAATGGCCCGTTTTGTTTACAGTTTAACGCCGGATTTAAGGCAAAAAAAAACAGGCCTCAGAGGGCCCGTCATGATGACGTTTTACCGCGAATTACGTTTAGCGCGCCAACTGCAACGCCAGTGCATCCATAACAGAATTCACGACCTGCGCAGGATCCTGCGTACCATCTACCACGTGGTGAGCGGCTTCCTGATACAACGCTTCACGTTCGTTCAGCACCTGCATCATTTCTTCGGTGATAGGCCTGCCGGTCAGAGTCGGACGCTGATCTTCCTGCGGGGCATCTTCCAGACGATTTGCCAGCGTCGATGCCGGTGAACGCAGATAAATAACCGTTCCGGCTTCGCGCATAAAATCACGGTTCTCCTGCGCCAGCACCGCGCCGCCGCCGGTCGCGACCACGGTCAGCGGTGAGCATACCGCTTTCAGGGCTTCGGTTTCACGGCGACGGAATCCCTCCCAGCCTTCACGGTCGACAATATCCGCCACGCTGAGGCCTGAGGTGCGTAACAGGTACAGATCGGTATCGACAAATTTGTAGCCCAGCGCTTTTGCAAGCTCACTGCCAACTGTCGTTTTACCCGCGCCACGCGCGCCTACCATGAAAATGGGTTGTGTCATTACCGCTATCCTTTATTCCCCGAAAGTCCCGTATCTCACCTGATGAAAATCCATCATCAATATGAAGTCTTTGTCGCAAAAAGTGGTCTGATGTACTGGTTTGCGCTGTACTCGCGAGATAGTACAACAAAAAAGCCTCACTGGCAGATTTTTGTCACCTGCCGGTGAAGCTTCTGTAGCGTTTTATTTACGCCATTCAGGGCATCATACTGAAAAATCCTTGTAGCGCAATGCCCTGCAAACCGCTCAGACAGCAAGAATGTCTAAGTGGCTGTATCAGCGGGGTTTACAGATATACACAATGGCCGGTGGAAAATTCTTCACCACGCGGATTTTTTTCCAGGTGAAATAGCGCGACAGCAGTTTCTCAGACATCTGGCTGTACTGAAACAGGACCAGCACGCCGTCTTTGCTTTTCAGCTGCTGCTGCGTTTTTTGCAAAATCTTCATGCTGGTTCGCACCGGCATCGACAACAGCGGCAGGCACGAAAACACCGCGTCGTAATCCGTGCTCATGTGCTCGGCAGAATGCGCCATCACCTGCAAGCGCCGGTCTTCCATCTGATTAAGCTTACGAACAAACGCGGGCTGGATTTCAAACGCTTCCAGCTTCGCATCCGCGCGCATCCGGCTGAGGATCCGCCGGGTGAGCACGCCATCTGCGGCGCCCAGCTCTGCGATATCCAGCGATGTCGTCCAGTCAATCTGGCTCAGCATCGCATGGCACAACCATGGCGAGGATGGCATCAGCGTCCCCATCGTCCGTGGTGAGGTAATAAAATTCTGCAGATAAAAAAACTGGTTCTGAAGCGAAAGCCCGGTGTTCTTAATTGTCATTCTTGCGGCATTTAACATATTAACTCCTCCTGAGGAATCAGACCCCCATTAAGCCGAAAAATTCTTAAGAAATGATTAATAAGGGGAATAAACGTCAGAAAGATTTAACTCAGAAAATTCACATGGGATGATTCTCAAAAATGACCGGAAATATCAGAGGTGGCACAAATAATAAAAAGGCCAATGTCAGGTGACATTGGCCTTCTCACACTTATTGACTCAATAACGTCTTAATAAAAAGTTTTCGTTATCAGCCGATAATTTTAATCTTTATTTATACAGTTCAACGTTTGCACGGGTCAGGCTGGAATCACCTGGAGTACCGGCACCGACTACGCGGTAATGTGTCGCGCCTTTATCGCTGGCGATTTGGTTCAGCTGGTCATGCAGGCTGCCAGGGACTGTGCTTGATGCACTCACTGAAACCATACCCAGTGACTGGTAGTTACCACTTTGCGCCTGCATTTCAGAAATAGGCGTTGCGGCAAGTGCTGAGAATGAAGCGGCGGTAATTACAGCTGCAGTGAACATAGGTAAGAGTTTCATAATACGCACCTTTCTTTCGTTAGTTTCGTTAATTAATGGAGCGGAAGCAATCCGTTGAATTAATTATCGGCGAATCAATGAAAGCGGACGTAATGCAACGTAAAGAAGTTTAACCATTGTGGTAAAAATAAGGAGAGAATGAAAGTAAACATTTCCTGCAGGATAACTAACCGAAAATCAAAGATATTTAATGGAGAAAGTATGGAGAGTTTTTAAAGTTATTTATAACCCGGACAACATTCGCACAAATCGACTCGAGAGTGCAATCACTGTTATGATTATTTTTTTAGGGTTTTACCTGTCGCCGTGATCACCTGCACAGCCGGGGCGACAGAGGAACGGTTTTCGCGTGCGCGAAAGCTGATTTTAACAACAAAATTCCCCGGCATCTTCCCTGCGGAATGATGACCGGGACATAAGGGAGTGTTTATGGCGGGTGGCAGCCTTCTGGCCTTGATCGACGATATTGCATCCATACTTGATGATGTAGCCGCAATGAGTAAGGTCGCGGCAAAAAAAACAGCCAGTGTGTTGGGAGACGATCTGGCACTGAACGCGCAACAAGTTTCCGGTGTTAAAGCCGACCGGGAATTGCCGATTGTCTGGGCCGTGGCAAAAGGTTCGATGGTCAATAAGGCTATTCTGGTACCGCTGGCGCTGCTGATCAGCGCGTTCATTCCCTGGGCAATTACGCCGCTGCTGATGATTGGCGGTGCGTACTTATGTTACGAAGGCTTCGAGAAAGTCGCGCACAAACTGATGCCCAGCGATCATCACGAAGAGAAACCGGCCACACCGCAGGTAAAAGATGAGGCCGATGCCAAAAAACTGGAAAAAGAAAAAGTAAAAGGTGCCGTGCGTACCGATTTCATTCTTTCTGCTGAAATCATCGTGATCTCGCTGGGCATCGTATCATCTGCACCGTTCCTCAATCAGGTCACCGTTATGGTGCTGATTGCTGTCGCCATGACCGTCGGCGTTTACGGGCTGGTCGGCGCGATTGTCAAAATTGACGACGCCGGTTTGTATCTCAGCAAGCTTTCAGGTGAAAGCAGCGTAATGAATGGCGTACGCGCGTTTGGCCGCGTCATCGTGAACGCCGCCCCGTGGCTGATGAAAACACTTTCTGTCGTTGGCACAATCGCGATGTTCCTGGTGGGCGGCAGTATTATCAGCCACGGTTTGCCGTTTATGCACAGCCTGATTGAACCGCTGACTCACGGCCACCAAAGCTGGATCAACACGCTGATTACCGGCGCAACGGATTTAGTAGTCGGCCTTATCGTCGGCGCCGCCGTTCTGGCGCTGGTGATGCTCGGGCAGAAGATGTTCGGGAAGAAATAAGCATAACTTTCGCCCTCCCCTCACGGGAGGGCGAAAACCCTTTCAGGCACTTTACCCCTTAGAAGCCACCAGCATCATAATGTCGCTGGTAAACGAACCGTCTGGCTGGATCTCAAAGTGGCGGATCACGTCATCTGACATCACTTTTTGCAGTTCGCGGATAGCGACGGAGAAATGCTCGGGCGTGCGCATACGGGCAATCCAGCTGGTGAATTCCAGCGGCAGACGGTCGGTGGTGACCTCACCGGCAATCAGCCCGGCACCGGATGCCATTTCCAGCCATTCGCCCGGAGAATAGTTGCGGACGTGCGAGGTATCGCGTAAAACCTCGACCGTTTGCAGATAAATATCCAGCAGCGGATGCCCCGGCGACACCACGTCCATCATGATGAATTTGCCGCCCGGTTTCAGCACTCGCGCCACTTCACGCAGCGCCTGCCCGACATCGTGCCAGTGGTGCGCGGAATACCGGCTGATGATGATATCCGCACTGGCGCTGGCGAACGGCAACGATTCTGCCACGCCCTGCTGAGTGGTGATATTTTCCAGCTGCTTATCTTTCGCGGCCTGCGCTACCACGTCCAGCATTTGCGCCGACAAATCATAGGCAATCACATTTTTTACGGCGCGCGCCGCAACAAAACTGGCGTGCCCTGCGCCGCAACCCAGATCAATGACCTGCGCATCCGGGAATGGCGCCAGTAAAACGGCCAGACGCTGTAAATCCGCGCCCTGCGAGTGAACGGCGCTGGTCAGGTAATTTTGTGCCTGCGAACCAAATTGCTTATCAACCGCCTGACTGTGGGTATTTGTTGTCATTTTCATTGCTCCTGTTTGCCTTATTATTTTCGTCGAAACGCCGGTTTCAGATGACCTCAAAATCACTATAGGCATTGTTCTATACGGGTACAATATGAGCATTTATACTGGTATGAGTTACTTCCAGCCTGAGAAAAAATATGATTGATAACGCAGAGTCACTCAGCGGCCCGGGAGCCTTAGGCGCCTTTTTACGCACGCATCGCGAACGCGTCACGCCGGAAATGGTAGGCCTTCCCGGTTCTGCACGGCGCAGAACCAGCGGGCTGCGGCGCGAGGAGCTGGCACAAATCAGCGGCATCAGCGCCACGTGGTATACCTGGATTGAACAGGGGCGCGATGTCTCGATTTCTGCCGCCACGCTGGACAGGCTGGCGAAATCCCTGCAAATGGAACCGGCCGCCCGCGAATATCTGTTCAGTCTGGCGTCGGTAAAAGATCCGCTTGCCGTGCCCCTGTCGGGCGCGCCGGATGACAGCCTGAAGAATTGCGTCAATCAGATCGCAGGCCCCGGCTATCTGCTCGACAGTTGCTGGAATGTGCTGGCGTGGAATCCCCCCGCAGGCGCGTTATTCAGCGGCTGGCTGGGAACGGTTGAACAGCCTAATCTGCTGGATTTTATGTTTCTGCATCCGCTTGCACGGCAGCTGGTACCCGACTGGGCAGAACGCGCTAAACGCGTGGTGGCAGAATTTCGTGCGGAAACCAGTCATTACGCGCATTCCGACGCCGTGCGTCAGAAAGTGATCAGCCTGCGCGGGCAAAGCAGCGAATTCAATCAGTGGTGGACGCAGCAGGAAGTGCTGGCGCGCGAAGGCGGCGCACGGCGTTTTAACCACCCGCTCAGCGGCGAAACGGGTTACCGGCAGCAAACGTTTTTCCCGGCGGGTTACGCTGATTGCAAACTGGTGATGCTGGTGCCGGAAAGCTGAATTGCGCTGACGGACAGCCTGCTGTTTTTTCTCACTTATTTGATCTCTGCGCTAATTGACATCCAGCGGCCGGATATGTGAGGCTGATTTGATTGGTTTCATAGATGATTTCCGGCTTCCAGGACACCGTAGATGATGACACGCCAGATTTATCAGGACGAAAATATTGAGATCCGCGCCGCAACCGAACTGGAAGCGATCACGCATTTTGCTGCCGTTCAGGCTTCCGTCGCCGAGATTGGTGAGTGGGAATCCTGGTGTACGGATAAATATTCGCTGGAAGACAGCCGGAAATATCTCACCGACAGCGAGCACAAACGTCATCGCGGCACAGAATTCAATTTCTGTCTGTTTGAACGTGCCAGCGGCAATCTGATTGGCAGCGTGGGCATCAACCGTATCAGTCAGGATTATAAGTTTTCTAATCTCGGCTACTGGATCCGCACCGGTTATACCGGTCAGGGCCTGGCCACGCTGGCGGTCAGAGCCACGGCGCAGTTCGCATTTAAAGAGCTTGAACTGACGCGACTGGAAATCGTCGCGATGGACGGCAATGACCGCAGCCGCCGCGTCGCGGAAAAAGCAGGCGCGACGTCCGAAGGTTTGCACCGCAACCGGCTTTATTATCATGGTCAGCCGCGCGACGCCTGGATGTATTCCCTGATCCCCGGCGATCTCTGAGGCTGGCTCCACAAAAAAGATAAGGCAACAGAACATGACTTTCTCTACCCATACCGTTTCTACCGACTGGCTGGCGAAGAATCTGAATTCACCGGACGTGGTCATTATCGATTGCCGTAAATCCAAACCGGGCATTACTCCGCCGGTTGATTTTCATGGCAAATATCTTGAGGCGCACATTCCCGGCGCCATTTATGTCGAAGTCGACAGTATTTCCGACTGCACTACCGGCCTGCCGCACATGATGCCGACGGCGGAAGAATTCTCCGCGTCGATGAGCCGTCTTGGCGTGGCCGACACGCAAACCATCGTGCTTTACGATGAAGGGGATTTGTTCTCCGCGCCGCGTGTCTGGTGGATGCTGACCAGTTTCGGCGCGAAAAGCGTGCGCGTGCTCGATGGCGGGCTGAATGCCTGGATTGCCGAAGGTAAACCCGTTCAGAGCGGCGAACACACCCGTGTGCCGTCGACGTTCAATGCCCGGCTGGTGCGCCCGGTCGTCGCCAGCGCGCAGCAGGTGAAAGAGGCCATCGGGAAGGTACAGATTATCGATGCACGCTCGCAGGCGCGTTTCAAAGCCGAAGCGCCGGAACCACGTCCGGGGCTGCACGGCGGACATATTCCGCAGAGCCTCAGTGTGCCGTTTACCGAGCTGACGCAGGAAGGCCACATGAAATCGCCGCAGGAGCTGAAAGCGACGTTTGAACGGTTAGGCGTGGATCTGAATAAGCCGGTGATCACCAGCTGCGGTTCCGGCGTTACCGCCGCAGCGCTGGCTTTCGGGCTGGACGCGTTAGGCGTGAAAGATGTGCTGTTGTACGACGGTTCATGGGCCGAATGGGGCGACGTGAACGAAGATTTCCCGATAGAAACACACTGATTATCCGTGGATCTGACAGACAAAACCGGACGCTGAAGTCCGGTTTTTTTAGCTGACAGATTCCGGCATCAGCTCACGCACGCCAAACTCCTCAGCAATTCTTTTCATCTGCCGGATCACTTCATACGCCGGTCGCGGCACTTCGGTAAACGATTCGATCAGCAGCGGTTTACTCACTGCTTCGCGGGAAACTTCATGCAATGCCTGTCTCAGCATCGCCAGATGTTCAGGAGATGTTTGCGCGGAAGTGATCAGCGGAAGCCCCGGCACGGCAGCCGTTTGCCCGACGACAACCAGCCCGCTGACCCGTTCCGGATCGGTGCGGCGCAGCAGTTCGAGCGTTACGCAGTCAATCGCCGCAATGTCGGCCTTATGATGCTGCACGTACAGGAGTGATTCGAGATGGCTGCCGGTTGCCAGCGCCTTGGAGAAAAATTTTCCGTTTTCGGCCAGGGGCGCAACCAGTGCGCGTAGGCTGTTGTAGCCAGACTGTGAATCGGTGCTGTTGAACGCCAGCCTGCGATGGCGAAAGCTGGTCAGATGTAAGCCGCTATGTTCTTCACGCGCCAGCAGAAAACTGCGGTAACGGAAACCATCACAGCCGGGCGCACGGTAACTGAATGTGCCGACCAGCTGCACCTCCGGCAGGCTTTCCACCAACGGGAAACCGCAGGTCTGACTCAGCAACAAATCTTTATTCTGCCAGTGCGCCAGCAAATCCTTCGGCCAGCTCAGTGAAACCGGCAGCGGTTTCATGCCCAGCCGCTTGAGTTTGCCCAGTAACGCAACGGTGAAAATTTCCACGTCCAGCGGGGAAATGGCGTACATCGGTAAAGACATCAGCATGATCTGGCAGCTCCGTCAGGGGGTGTCCTGCTGATAATCATAGTCGCTGTGACCATTTTCTGCTGCCGGATCTCCCGCAGCAAACGGATGCATTTCCACTGCGACCGGCGCGCGCGTATGCTGCCGGAACCACTCGCGGTAGCCTTTTACGACAAACCCTTCGCTGCGCCGGATATACGCATCGCGGTCGGCAAAATATACCTGCCTCAGCGCAAACCACGGCACGCCCGGCAAATCGTGATGCACCAGATGATAGTTGAGATTCAGAAACAGCAGACGCCAGACAAAACCGGCTTCGTTGAGCGTGGAACGTGCTTCGGGTGAGTGTTCAGCGCGATGCTCATAGAACGAGCGCACTTTCGTCAGGCTCAGTGCCGGATAGCTGATTGCCAATACAAACCAGCCCGGAGATAACCCCTGCCGCGCCATCCAGACCAGCAACAGCGCCAGCAAAATTCCGTGAACAAGCCACATCGCGACGGTACGCCATTCACCGCGAAAAACGGCCAGCAACGCGCCGGTCAGCGTGCTGAAAATATCCAGCAGCGGGCCGAGTATCATCCGGCCAGGCAAGGTATTGCGCAGACGGACAATGGCCATCATCGCAGGCGTCAGGCTTTCCCAGCTTCTGCGGCTGAAATAATAGGCTTCGGGATCGTCACCGGGTATCGTCAGATGTTCATTGTTGTGATGCTGCAAATGCGTGTCGCGGTAAAGTCCGTAGGGATACCAGACCGCCAGCGGCAAGGTGCCGAGCAGCTGGTTCAGCCAGGCTTTACGTGTGGGATGGCCGTGAATAAGTTCGTGTTGCAGCGACATATACCAGGCGGTAAACCCGATGAGCAAAGGCGTACCGAGCCACGGACCGAGGCTGTTCCAGAAGAACACCACGGAAAACCAGCCGCCGTAAATGGCGAAAATCAGGCACCACGTCGGTATTTCCAGCCGCCACCAAAGGCTGCGGGAACGCGCTTTAATTTCGCCCCGTTGCTGCGGGCTGAGATAGAAAGAAGAGGACGCCATAATGTGCCGGAGTAAGAAAACTTCGGCACATTATCGGATGACAGTTTGCTGCCGCTAACTAACTTAAAACACTATCTATTGCCAGTTAGCGGCTAAGGCCGGTTCAGCCCTGCAAATCTTTCTGTACGGCCTGAGTGAACTGTTCCATCGGGCAGAAGCCCTGCTTATCCACTTTACAGCCGTCGATTTGCAACGTGACACGCTCAGGAGGATTTTTCAGGCTCAGGGCAACGTTGTTGCGGATCTGACGCGCTGTCGGATAAACGTATTCGATCTTCATCAGATCTTTATCCGCTTTCTTGTCATGCCAGCGCTGGAAGACCACCGTGCCGCTGATTGGCGTGCGTTCAAATTGCCCCGGCAGCGTGTAATCCTGCGTTTTCAGTGCTGCAAGCAATGAAGCGATGTTCGAGTCATGCCCGACCAGCAGAGCCAGTTTTGCCTGCTGTGCAGCTTTTTCATCCGCGGTCGAAGCCTGTTTCGGATCAAGCGCGCCGGAGATGAACGTCAGTAAAGGCTTAGCGGCATTGGCAGCAATCGCCGGAGAGCCAAACAGCGTTTCGTGATACAGATTTTTGATGGTTTCCAGTTTCGTCCACTGATCGTCTGTGCTGATTTTCCCCCACGCCACGTCCTTCATCGGGAAACCTTCGTAATATTGCAGCATGAACGCATCTGCCGCGCCGGTTGCCATACGTAATGGCCCGGTAATACCCGGTTCTTTACCCTGCGTCAGCACCACATCCGAAGGCTGAGACGCCAGATCGCATTGCTGTTTCTCTTTGCAGATTTTGCTGTTTTTATAATCGAGAATATTTTCGAGCAACGCATAGTTCGGCTTCAGACGCTGATTCAGGCCCGGCAAACCGCCCTCGCCCGCGTGCTGGCTGATGGAATTCAGCGCACTGGTTTTAAAGCTGTCATTCACTTCGGCGGTAATGATCGGGTTGAATACCGGATCCATTTTGCCAATTTCTACACGGTTGATGACCGGCACATCACAGCCGGGGAATGCGCCGGTGGTGATATGTTTCGCGGTATCAATCGTGCGCGGCAGGCTGTTGGCATAGGCGAAAACCTGTTGAGCTTCCGGGCAACCCGCAGCAGGCAGAAGCTTATCTTTCGCCAGCCATGCGCGAAGGTAATGCCCCATATGCTCGGAGATTTGGCCGCCTTTCGGGGTCAGTAATCCCCCTTCCGTTTTCCAGACCGGCCAGGTGTGCGTGGTGGATTCCGCCAGGACATCACCATAATTCACCAGCGGCGCACGAATGCCGTGACGGCTGAGAACCAGTACCTGTTTCAGTTCCAGGTTATCGGATTGTGCGGCCTGAGCGGCGGGCAGTGAGAGTGGCAATAAGCAGGCAAGTGCGGTTAAAGCGAGATAACGCGACGTTGTTTTCACGAGTGATCCTCTTTATGAATATTCCCTGAAATAGAAAAGCACCGCACTCATTCTGCGTTCAACAGATTGATAAGTGCGGTGAATTTTCAGCATAGGTGAATATTGAGAAAAAGAGGGAGATCGTGCTCACACCCCCGGCCTGCATTGTCACAAAAGTGTAACAATGCAGGGCATCAGAACTGATACCTCAGCCAGGCAAAGAACACATTCCCGTTGTTGTAGGTTCCCGGAATATACGTGGCCTGGAAAGTCAGCTTGTTATAGCCGATGGAGGCCAGCGGTAAAACGATAGGGATAGGAATATATTTATAGTCATCACGCGCCGTCACGGCGGCGGTATAACCCAGACCTAAACGGAAATCTTTATCCTGCGCAGGTGTCCATATTTTCTCCCAGCCATAACCGCCGATCGGCTCCCATTTATTATGCGAGTCTTTAAACGCCATAAAATAAATGCCGTTCCAGTTTCCTTTATCATCATAACGGGAAATACCATAACCGCCGCCCCAGGGACGCTCGTTATATTTGTCAGTCTTCTCTTTATCGTAGGTCAGCCGGTTGTGCCAGGTAATAACCGGCAGATACAAATCCTGAGAATCAGAGTCATTCCAGGTGGTGGAGACCTTGTCTTTAAAATCGGACCACAAACCTGGGAAGATAGATTCTTTTTGAGGCGCACCAGCGTCACTGACGGGATGCGTGCCATTGCTGGCAGCAAAAACCGGTGCATAAAATACGATTGAAACCGTAAGGCTGAGATCCCTGAAAATTTTCTTCGCTAACATCTTTTTTAATAACTCCCTGTTGTAAGGTCGACATTATACCTGACTCTTAACAGCGGCGAATTAAACGTAATTAAAACAGGGAATTTAAGAAAGTTAATTTATTGAAATTACTGGGGTTCAGGATTTAATTATGGGAGTAATCCGACAAATAAAAAGTAAAGTTTTCGTCAATAAAATTGAAAAATAGGATTTATCGTATAAAAAAATCCGCAAGCTTTCGCACTGCGGATTTTTATTACTGAGGCTATTTAACGCTTAGCCCAGCTGTTTACGCGCGTTACGGAACATGCGCATCCAAGGGCTGTCTTCGCCCCACTCTTCCGGGTGCCATGAGTTGCTGACGGTACGGAAGACACGCTCAGGGTGCGGCATCATGACGGTGACGCGGCCCGAGAGGTTGGTGACAGCGGTGATGCCGTTCGGAGAACCGTTCGGGTTGGCCGGATAGTTTTCAGTCGCCTGACCGTTGTTGTCGACAAAACGCAGCGCCACCAGATTGCTGTGTTCTATCTGTGCCAGATGCGCCGCATCTCGCACTTCCACATTGCCTTCGCCGTGCGAAACAGCGATTGGCATACGTGAACCGGCCATGCCCTGCATGAACATTGACGGGCTGGCGGTCACTTCAACCAGGCTGAAACGCGCTTCAAAACGGTCAGACAGGTTGCGCACAAAGCGCGGCCAGTGTTCTGCGCCCGGGATCAGCTCTTTCAGGTTCGACATCATCTGGCAGCCGTTACACACGCCCAGCGCCAGAGTTTGCGGACGGTGGAAGAATTCAGCAAACTCTTCACGCACGCGGTCGTTGAACAGGACAGACTTCGCCCAGCCTTCGCCCGCGCCCAGCACGTCGCCGTAAGAGAATCCGCCGCACGCGACCAGCGTATGGAAGTCCTGCAAATCACGGCGACCGGCCAGCAAATCGCTCATATGCACGTCAACCGCATCGAAACCGGCGCGATGGAAAGCGGCCGCCATTTCAACGTGGGAGTTCACGCCCTGCTCACGCAGTACGGCCACTTTCGGACGCGCACCTTTCGCAATGTAAGGTGCCGCCACGTCTTCGTCCGGCGCAAAATTCAGTTTCACGTTCAGGCCCGGATCAAGATCATGGGTTTTGGCCTGATGTTCCTGATCGGCACATTCCGGGTTATCGCGCAGGCGCTGCATCTGCCAGGTGGTTTCTGCCCACCAGGTACGCAACGTGGTGCGGCTTTCGCTGTACACCGGCTTATCGCCCTGCGTGATGATGAAACGGTCACCGGTTTCAGCCGTACCAAGGTAATGCGTGCAATCTGCCAGACCAAACTGTGCCAGCGTATTTTCGACGGCTTCACGGTCAGAAGCGCGAACCTGAATCACTGCACCCAGTTCTTCGTTAAACAGCGCCGCCAGAGAATCGTTGCCCAGAGCGGCGATATCCGCCGTCAGGCCGCAGTGACCGGCAAAGGCCATTTCCGCCAGCGTGACCAGCAAACCACCGTCGGAACGGTCATGGTAGGCCAGCAGTTTCTGTTCAGAAACCAGCGCCTGCATGGCGTTGAAGAAGCCACCGAGCTGTTCAGCACTGCGCACATCCGCTGGCGTGTTGCCGAGCTGACGATAAACCTGCGCCAGTGCCGTCGCGCCCAGTGCGTTGTGACCGGAACCCAGATCCACCAGCAGCAATGCGGTGTCGCCTTTATCGGTTCGCAGTTGTGGCGTCACTGTATGACGCACGTCTTCGACGCGGGCAAATGCCGTGATGACCAGAGACAACGGTGAAGTCATCTCGCGTTGTTCGTTGCCTTCCTGCCAGCGGGTTTTCATCGACATGGAGTCTTTGCCTACCGGAATGGTAATGCCCAGCGCCGGGCAGAGCTCTTCGCCGACCGCTTTCACCGCTGCATACAAACCGGCATCTTCGCCCGGGTGACCGGCCGCAGACATCCAGTTAGCAGAAAGCTTAACGCGTTTCAGGCTGCCGATTTCGACCGCGGCCAGGTTAGTCAGTGCTTCACCGACGGCCATGCGGCCGGAAGCGGCAAAGTCCAGCAAGGCGATTGGCGCTCGTTCGCCCAGAGACATCGCTTCGCCGTGATAGCTGTCGAGGCTGGCGGTAGTGACCGCGCAGTCAGCCACTGGGATCTGCCAAGGTCCCACCATCTGATCGCGTGCCACCATACCGGTCACGGTGCGGTCGCCGATGGTGATCAGGAAGGTTTTCTCCGCCACAGCAGGCAGATGCAGAACGCGGTTTACCGCTTCGGCAATCTGAATATTTTCACCGTTGAGATCGTCGCCCTTCGCTTTCAGCGTGGTGACGTCACGGGTCATTTTCGGGGTTTTACCCAGCAGTACGTCCAGCGGCATATCAATCGGCTGGTTGTCGAAATGGCTGTCTTCCAGAGACAGATGCATTTCTTCTGTGGCTTCGCCGATCACCGCGTAAGGCGCGCGTTCACGTTTACAGATGGCATCGAACTGGGCCAGCTGATCCGGTGCAACCGCCATCACGTAACGTTCCTGCGATTCGTTACACCAGACTTCCAGCGGGCTCATGCCCGGTTCGTCGTTCAGGATGTCACGCAGCTGGAAGCGGCCGCCACGGTTGCCGTCGCTGACCAGTTCCGGCATCGCGTTGGATAAACCGCCTGCGCCCACGTCATGGATAAACAGAATCGGGTTGGCTTCACCGAGCTGCCAGCAGCGGTCGATCACTTCCTGGCAACGGCGTTCCATTTCCGGGTTGTCGCGCTGTACGGAAGCAAAATCCAGATCCGCGTCAGACTGGCCGGAGGCCATTGAAGAAGCCGCACCGCCGCCCAGGCCGATATTCATCGCCGGGCCGCCGAGCACAATCAGTTTCGCGCCAACGGTGATTTCACCTTTCTGCACGTGATCAGCACGAATGTTGCCGATACCGCCCGCCAGCATGATCGGTTTGTGATAACCGCGCAGCTCAGGGCCATTGTGGCTGTTGACGTTTTCTTCGTAAGTACGGAAGTAGCCCAGCAGCGCCGGACGACCAAATTCGTTGTTGAAGGCTGCGCCGCCCAGCGGGCCGTCAGTCATAATATCCAGCGCGGTAACGATACGATCCGGCTTACCGAAATCTTCTTCCCACGGCTGTTCGAAGCCCGGAATACGCAGGTTAGAAACGGAGAAACCGACCAGACCGGCTTTCGGTTTTGCACCACGACCTGTTGCGCCTTCGTCACGGATTTCGCCGCCGGAACCTGTCGCCGCACCCGGCCACGGAGAGATCGCCGTCGGGTGGTTATGGGTTTCAACCTTCATCAGGATATGCGCCTGTTCCTGATGGAAATCGTACAGACCGTCTTTCGCATCGGCGTAGAAACGGCCGACCTGAGAACCTTCCATCACGGCAGCGTTATCTTTGTACGCAGAAAGCACGTGATCAGGCGTCTGTTCAAAGGTGTTTTTGATCATCTTGAACAGGGATTTCGGCTGCGTTTCGCCGTCGATAATCCAGTCAGCGTTGAAGATTTTATGACGGCAATGCTCTGAGTTTGCCTGTGCGAACATATACAGTTCGATGTCAGTCGGGTTGCGCCCCAACGACGTAAAGGCTTCCATCAGGTAATCAATTTCGTCCTGCGCCAGCGCCAGACCCAGCTTGGTATTGGCGGTTTCCAGCGCGATACGGCCTTCGCCGAGAATATCGACATGCTGAACCGGTGCAGGCTGTTGTTGCGCGAACAGCGCGCTGGCGTCTTCGAGCTTGCCAAAGACGGTTTCCATCATGCGATCATGCAGCAATGCGCCCAGCTGCGACCATTGTGCTTCGGTCAGTTCAGGAGCCTGAACGTAAAACGCCAGACCGCGCTCAAGGCGAAGAACCTGAGATAAACCGCAGTTGTGTGCAATATCAGTCGCCTTGGAAGACCACGGAGAAATGGTGCCAGGGCGCGGGGTAACCAGCAGTAAACGACCTGTTGGCGCGTGTTCAGTGAGAGAAGGACCGTATTTCAGGAGGCGTTGCAGCTTGGTTTGTTCGTCCGAATTCAGCGGCGCGCTGACATCGGCAAAATGTACATATTCGGCGTAGATATCATTGACCGGAAGGCGTGCTTCCTGACAGCGGGATAATAATTTGTTAATGCGAAAAGCCGACAAAGCGGGCGAACCACGCAGTATTTCCATAATCACAGATCTCTCGTCTTCGAAGACACTGACCACAGTGCTTCATTGGGCGCAACAGGGGGAAAACGCGGGCTATTATAAAGAAAGCTGGCGGCATACGAAACCGTTTGCGTCGGGAATATTGATATTCATTTATAACCTTGTAAAGATTGAGGTTAATATGAATAAAGTTGCAGACTGCCGTTTTGTTGAGCAAAATGCGTCAGCACTGGGGATATAACCATAGAAACTGCACAGCACATCGTAAAAAAACAAGAGCGCCGCAGCGAGATAACTATTTGACGCGACTAAAAATTAACTATGTTCTGATGGGGATTGCCGCCCTGTTGCTGGCGCTGGCCTTATGGCCTGCCGTCCCGTGGCACAGAGGCGAAGGCGACCAGTTGGATCAGATAAAATCCCGTGGAGAATTGCGCGTAAGCACGCTCAATTCTCCACTGACTTTTATGGACTCCCCGGAAGGAAATCTCGGCTTCGATTACGAACTGGCTAAACGCTTCGCAGATTATCTGGGCGTAAAGCTGGTCGTGAATCAGCACACCACGATCGAGTCCATGTTCGACGATCTGGACAACAACAAAACCGACATGCTGGCTTCCGGGCTGGTGTACAACAATGCGCGCCTGAAAAACTACCGTGCCGGGCCGGAATACTATTCCGTTTCTCAGCAACTGGTTTACCGGCAGGGAGCCGCGCGCCCGAAAAGCTTTGCGGATGTGAAGGGTACGCTGGTGGTTTCCGCCGGCAGTGCACACATCCTGACGCTGGAAGCCGCCGCCAAAAAATATCCCAATCTGACGTGGACCACGACGGACAAGCTCTCGCCGCGCGATCTTCTGCAACAAGTTGAGAACGGCAAACTTGATTACACGCTGGGGGATTCCGTCACCATCGCCCTGATGCAGCGCGTTTACCCGCGTTTGGCCGTGGCCTTTGATGCCACGGAAGATGAGCCGGTGACCTGGTATTACCGAAAGGAACCGGATGACGACAGCCTTTCCGCGGCGATGCTGGACTTTTTCAGCCAGATTTCCGAAGACGGTACGCTGGAGAAGCTTGAGGAGAAATATCTCGGGCACGTCGGCGATTTTGATTATGTCGATACGCGGACGTTCCTGAACGCCATCGACAGTACGCTGCCGGTGTTACAACCGCTGTTTGAGAAATACGCCGATAAAATTGACTGGCGGCTGCTGGCGGCGATTGCCTATCAGGAATCCCATTGGGATCCGCAGGCAAAATCTCCGACCGGCGTGCGCGGCGTGATGATGCTGACCCGAACCACGGCGGATGGCCTGAATGTGGATGACCGGACCGATGCTGAGCAAAGTATTCGCGGAGGCGCGCTGTATCTGTCGCACCTGATGGATAAGATGCCGGAATCGATTCCTGAAGATGAACGGATCTGGTTTGCGCTGGCGGCGTACAACATGGGTTACAGCCACATGCTCGACGCCCGTAAGCTGACCGCGCAGCAAAAAGCCAACCCGGACAGCTGGGCCGATGTAAAACAGCGTCTGCCAATGCTTAACCAGAAGCGCTATTTCAGCCGTACAACGTATGGCTACGCGCGCGGCACGCAGGCGTACAACTACGTGGAAAACATCCGCCGCTATCAGCTCAGTCTGGTCGGTTATCTGATGGAAAAAGAGAAGCAACAGGCGCAGAAAGCGGCGTTGCAGGCTCAGCTGGGCCAGGGTTATCCGGTCGTGGACGCAAAAGAAGCCCTGGCGCCGTAGGATTTATAGCGGTGAACGGCTTATTCTTCAGAGGTGTTTCCGGCTTGCGCAGCGCGCTCTGCCAGCCGCAGCGCTTTTTTCTGGCTGCGGCGTAAACGAAAGAACGCGCTCAGCTGTTCTGAACATTCTTCCGCTAAAACGCCCGGCACAATTTCCACCTGATGATTCATGCCCGGATGGCGCAAAACGTCCAGCAGGGAACCGGCGGCGCCGGTTTTGGCATCCGCTGCGCCATACACCACGCGACGGATACGGCTGTGGATCATCGCCCCTGCACACATCACGCAAGGTTCAAGCGTGACGTACAGCGTGGCGTCCAGCAGACGGTAATTTTGTACAGCACTTCCGCCGAGGCGCAGCGCCATAATTTCCGCATGCGCAGTCGGATCATGATGCCCGATAGACCGGTTCCAGCCTTCGCCAATCACCTGGTTGTCCAAAACCAGCACTGCGCCCACCGGCACTTCGCCTTCACCCTGCGCTTTCAGCGCCAGATTCATGGCATATCGCATCCAGTGTTCGTGTTCTTTCATTTCTGCTAACCCGTTACCCAACTCTGCGTCCGACACTTCAACCTCAATCTCTTTTTAGCGGCCAGCAGTATACCTGCGTCATCCCAATGCAAACAGGCCGGAAACCGGCCTGTTTTAGAATGATAGTTAAGACGAAGGTCCGGCGGCGGAATTATTCCAGTTGCTGGAGTTCACCCTGCTTACTGACGCGAAAGCGGTGCTCGCAGAAAAACAGCAGCGGGTTGTCCTGTTTGCTGTCGCTGTAGCCACTGTAAAGTTTCAGCGGAGAACCGATGCGGCGTTCAAGCTGAACTACTTTCTCCTCACCCAGGCAGCGCAGAGGCAGCACCCAGCCGCCTTTGCCGCGCGCAATGCGGCTGCCCACCAGACGCACCTGCGGCAGAAACAGCGACGCGTTATACACCTGCTGAACCAGATTTTCCGGCGAACCGGTGATCAGCCACACTTCGGTATCCTCGCTGTCGAGGTATTCACGCAACCGCCGCTGTACGACCGGAAACTCCACCACTTTGTGGCGAAACGCGGTGACAAACTGCAATTCCAGCGCTTTAAGCCGGGCTTCGCTGTGACCAAAAGTGATCGACCAGAGCAGCAGACTCATCGGCCAGCGCGCGGCCCGCCCGTGCATCAGCAATCCAATCGCCACCAGCGGCAAGACCGGGATCACCAGAATCAGGTTCTGCGGCATCCGCCGGAGCAAAAACCGCAAAAAACTCCCGAACATGTCCTGCTGGTGCAGCGTTCCATCAAGATCAAAAAACACGACCCGTCGATCAGGCTTCGTACTCAATCCGTTACTCCTCGGGATCGTTGAACCCCATCAGCCAGGTAAAAATAAAACCAGCCAATACCGTAATGACTAAACCGGCGAGATACAACATGACTTTGCCGGAAATAATGGTCAGCGCCAGCGGCAATCCGGAAATACCAAAAGTGATCACCGTCGCGACTTTCCAGTAACAGATTAGCGCACCGCCGACCGCGCCGCCTAAACAGGCACCGATAAAAGGCCGTCCCAGCGGCAATGTCACCCCGAAAATCAGCGGTTCGCCGATACCTAAAATACCGACCGGCAGCGCGCCTTTAATCACTTTTTTCAGCCGCGCATTGCGGGTTTTCATGTATACCGCCATCGCCGCGCCAACCTGCCCGACGCCTGCCATCGCCAGAATAGGCAGTAACGGGTTAGAACCGTGCGCCTGAATCAGCTCAACGTGGATCGGCACCAGCCCCTGATGTAACCCCGACAATACCAGCGGCAGGAAAGCGCCCGCCAGCACTGCGCCGACCAGCAAACCACCTTTATCTATCGCGATATTCACGCCGTGCGCGATGCCGTCAGAAATGAAACCGCCGATCGGCTGCAGGATGACAATGGCCAGCGTGGCAGTAATCAGCGTGGTAATCAGCGGATTCAGGATCAGCTCCACCGATTCCGGCAGTAAATTACGCAGCCGTTTTTCAAGCCAG
The DNA here is from genome assembly GCF_019200965.1 of Rahnella sp. PD12R. NCBI lineage: Bacteria > Pseudomonadati > Pseudomonadota > Gammaproteobacteria > Enterobacterales > Yersiniaceae > Rahnella > Rahnella sp. PD12R. The sequence continues at coordinate 24,010 of NZ_JAHTMS010000016.1, forward strand.
CACATCAGGGCTACCACTAAAAGCACCGCGATTACCCCGCCACGTCCCGGCTGCAACGTTTCGCCAAACAGCGTAATTTGCGCCAGCGCCGGGCTGGAAAGAATGCCGGCCATTACGCCGCCCATCGCCTGTGAACCGCCGAAAACGCGCGCCGCATTCACGCCCACGAGAATATTCATGATGGCGAAAACCGCGCCGCCAAAAATCGCTAACAGCCCGAGAATATTCGGGAAATCCGTGGCAATGGAACCAGCAATATCTGGCCGCTTGAGCAGGTTGATAATGCCCATGATCAGCCCCGACGCGATAAAGGCCGGGATCAGCGGGATAAAGACATCAGCCAGTTTGCGCAGCGCCCCGCTCATCGGCGCGGAGTATTTGGCTTTCGCGCTGGCTTTGTTACGCGCGATATCATTCTGAACCGGCGCATCGGTGGTTCTGAGCAAAGCGCGCATGGCATCCACGACTTTCGCCGCTGCACCCGGCCCGACGATAAACTGATGCTGATCGCCCTGCTTGAGGTAGCCTTTAATGCCTTCCAGCGTTTTCAGGCGGGTCAGATCCAGACGCGCGTCGTCATGCACTTCCACACGAACGCGGGTCATGCAGTTTTCCAGTTTACTGATATTTCCTTCGCCGCCGACACCCTGCAAAATCTGTGAAGCTAAAAGATTCGTTTTATCCTTCGCCATGCTTTTCTCTCCGTGTTATTCCGCCAGAGCAGCGCGCAGGAATCCATTATGCTGACTCAGGCGTGCCTTCGCTGCGGACGCATCAATACCGGCCAGCAGCATCAGGATGGCCGGTTTAACGTCGAAATCGGTTTGCGATAATGCCTGTTCAGCGTCTGCGCGCGAGGCTCCGGTAGCTTCCACCACAATGCGGCAGGCGCGGTCGACGAGCTTCACGTTGGTGGCTTTTACATCGACCATCAGGTTCTGGTAAACCTTGCCGGTTTTAACCATCGCACCGGTCGAAATCATATTCAGCACCAGTTTTTGCGCCGTGCCGGATTTCAGACGGGTCGAACCGGTCAGGGCTTCCGGGCCAACCACCGGTGAAATTTCGATGTTTGCCTCGCGGGCAATCGGGGAATCCGGGTTACAGGAAATGGCGACCGTCGCGCATCCCAGTTCCGTTGCGTAGCGCAGTGCGCCGATGACGTAAGGCGTGCGGCCGCTGGCAGCAAGCCCGACGACGGTATCTTTGTCCGTCAGGTTGAGGTTTTTTAAATCTTCAACGCCCAGCGTTTCGCTGTCTTCCGCGCCTTCCACGGCTTTCAGCATCGCGCCAGGGCCGCCGGCAATCAGCCCGACTACCATCCCGTGCGGCACGCCAAAAGTCGGCGGACATTCAGATGCATCAAGAACGCCGAGGCGGCCACTGGTTCCGGCACCGAGATAAATCAACCGGCCACCGGCTTTAAAAGAGGCTGCGGCGCTGTCTACCGCTTTCGCAATTTCCGGTAAAACTTTCTGAATCGCTTCCGGCACTTTACGATCCTGCTGGTTGAAGCAGGTCACAAGCTCAAGCGTGGACATCTCATCCAGATTCATGGTTTCCGGGTTACGTGTTTCTGAAACGAGGGTTCCCAGGTTAGCGTTATGGCTCATGATGTTCTCCTGAATATTTAATTCAAATTAGTTACGTGATATTTGAATATTTTATTCATCATTGCGAGGAATATTTGCTATTTTAGATAACATAATCCGTAAAACGTGATGTCAGTATTCAGAGAGGCTGGGAAAAACCACCATGAGCTGCATGATCCGCATCCGCCAGCTTTACCCGACACTGGCGCAAAATGACCGAAAACTGGCTGACTTTTTACTGGCGCAGCCGGAACAGGCGCGCCATCTGAGTTCACAAAAACTGGCTGAAATGGCCGGCGTCAGCCAGTCCGGCGTGGTGAAATTCGCTCAGAAGTTGGGCTACAAAGGCTTCCCCGCGCTGAAACTGGCCATGAGTGAATCGCTGGCATCTCCCAATAACAGTGAGCCGGTTACCGTCCATAATCAGATTCTGAGTACGGACAGCCTGCACGTTGTCGGGGAAAAGCTGCTGGCCGAAAAGCAGTCTGCGCTGCGTGCCACGCTGGATATTAACAGCGAGCCGCGTCTGCAAATTGCCCTTTCAATGCTGACAGATGCCAGAAAAATTGTGCTGACGGGCATCGGCGCGTCAGGGCTGGTCGCGAGAGATCTGGCGTATAAATTGCTGAAAATCGGCGTCACGGCCATCGCGGAATCCGATACGCACGTGCTGATTGCCACCGTTCAGGCACTCTCAAAAGACGATTTATTGCTGGCGATTTCTTCCAGCGGTGAGCGCAGTGAAATCAATCTGGCGGCACGGGTGGCGAAAGAGAGCGGCGCAAAAGTGCTGGCACTGACCGGCTTCTCGCCAAATTCATTGCAGCAGCTGGCTGACCATTGCCTGTATACGGTCGCCGAATTGCCGGCAACGCGCGGCGCGGCTCTTTCGGCCACCACGGCGCAATCTTCCCTGACGGATTTACTGTTTGTTGCGCTGGTTCAGCAAGATACAGAGCATGCGCCGGAACGGATCCGCCACAGCGAAGAGCTGGTGAAAAAGCTGGTTTGATCAGGATCATTTGAGGTGTGGAAAGGCGCGGGTGCGGATCCTACGCCAGCGCAATTCTGCTATACTGCGCGCCCTGATTATTGAAGATACGAGAAAGACTATGGCCCTGCTGATCACACACAAATGCATAAATTGCGATATGTGCGAACCGGAGTGCCCGAATCAGGCGATTTCGATGGGCAATGAGATCTATGAAATCGACAGCGATCGCTGTACGGAATGTATCGGTCATTACGATAAACCGACCTGTCAGAGTGTCTGCCCGATCGACAATACGATCATCATCAACCCGGCGCATAAAGAAACCAACGAAGCGCTGTGGGATAAATTCGTGGTACTGCATCACACCGTATAATTCACGGCGTGATGCACTGAATTAATTTTCGATAATCACGGTTGCACAGGCATAACGGCGTTCATCAGCCAGCGTGACATGCACCGATTTCACGCCCATTTCTGCCGCCATTTCCGCTGCGCGCGCATGGAACACCAGCCCCGGTTTCCCGAGACTGTCATTGACCACTTCAAACTGCTCAAACGCCAGACCGTTGCGGATCCCGGTTCCCAGCGCTTTTGCTGCGGCTTCTTTGACCGCAAAACGCTTGGCCAGAAAGCGAACCGGCTGCTGATGTTGCTGGTAAACAGCCCATTCATTCGCGCACAGAATACGGCGCGCCAGCCGGTCTCCGCTGCGTTCAATCACAGCCTCGATACGGGTAATTTCAACGATATCCGTACCTAAACCTAAAATGCTCATTAACGGCGTGCTTCCCGCATCAGATTTTTCATTTCGCGCACGGCACCGGACAACCCGTCAATCACAGCCTGACCGATAATCGCGTGGCCGATATTCAGCTCATGCATTTCCGGCAGGGCCGCAATCGGCTGCACGTTATGGTAAGTCAGACCGTGGCCCGCATTGACCTTCAGGCCTTTGCCCGCGGCGTACGCAGCACCTTGTTTGATGCGTTCCAGTTCAGCCAGACGCTCAAGATCGGTTTGGGCTTCAGCGTAAGCGCCGGTGTGAATTTCAATATAAGGCGCGCCGACGGCAACTGCGGCGTCAATCTGACGCAAATCCGGGTCGATAAACAGGGAAACCAGAATACCCGCTTCGCTGAGACGGGAAACGGCGACTGTCATTTTGTCGAGCTGACCGGCTACGTCCAGCCCGCCTTCTGTGGTCACTTCTTCGCGTTTTTCCGGCACCAGGCAGCAGAAATGCGGCAGAATTTCACAGGCGATCCCGACCATTTCATCGGTCACGGCCATTTCCAGATTCATGCGGGTCTGGATAGTCTGGCGCAAAAGACGCACATCACGGTCGGTGATATGGCGGCGATCTTCGCGCAGGTGAACGGTAATGCCGTCCGCCCCCGCCTGCTCGGCGATAAACGCAGCCTGGATCGGATCAGGGTAAGCCGTACCACGCGCATTACGCAGTGTCGCGATGTGATCAATGTTAACGCCCAACAGCAACTCAGCCATAACAGCTCCAGATTTTTGAATGGATTGATTTAAGAATGGAACAAAAACGATTTCCGCAGTTTACACCTTACCGTATGTCGGGGTGTAGACCGGAGTCTGAATTAACCGGCAGAATTGTCAGAAGATGAGACGGGCTTTTTAACCTGAAACTGGCGGAACAGTTCACGGCTTTTCAGCGGTTTCCCGCCGAGATACGGCTTCAGCGCCATGCGCGTGAAACGTTTGGCGGCGCGCAAAGTGACGACGTCGAATTCACGGCTGGCGAGGGCTTTTAAATCCCTGCCGGTGAAACTGGAATTGTCGATAACCAGGCTGGCGATAAACCCTTTCTCTTCGCGGTAACGGTAAGTCATGGTGTCGCTGACTTCTTCGCCGCTGCCAGCGCAATGCAGAAAATCAACACCGTAGCCCAGATGGTACAAAAGGGATAATTCGAACTGGCGCAGGGCATATTCCGGCGAGCCTGTCGCACCGGCCAGATTTTGCAGACAATTCAGATAATCGAAGAATAAGGCGGAATAGTTCGCTTCCTGCTCGAGTACGCGTGAAACCAGCTCATTGACGTACAGACCGCTGTAAAGCATCAAACCAGAAAGGGGAAGTGCCAGAGAAACCGGCTCGGCGTTGCGCAGGGTTTTGACTTCTCCCCGCCCGCTCCAGCGAACCAGTAAAGGCGTAAAAGGCTGCAGGCAGCCTTTCAGATTGGACCGGCGGCCACGCGCACCTTTAGCCAGTATGCGTACCCGCCCTTGTCCCTCAGTGAAGAGATCCAGCATCAGGCTGGTTTCACTGTAAGGTCGCCCATGCAAAACAAATGCGCGTTGCCAGCCTTCCATAGGCGCGGACCTTATAAGTCGTCTACATAACCCAGGCTGCGCAATGCACGTTCGTCATCTGCCCAGCCGGATTTGACCTTAACCCACAACTCAAGATGGACTTTCGCTTCGAACATGTTTTCCATGTCCTGGCGGGCTTCGATGCCAATCGTCTTGATTTTAGAGCCTTTGTTACCGATAACCATTTTCTTCTGGCCTTCACGTTCCACCAGAATCAGGCCATTGATATCGTAACCACCACGCTCGTTGGTGACGAAACGTTCGATTTCAACGGTGACTGAATACGGCAGCTCTTCGCCCAGGAAACGCATCAGTTTTTCACGGATGATTTCAGAGGCCATAAAGCGCTGTGAACGGTCGGTAATATAATCTTCCGGGAAGTGATGAATCGCTTCCGGCAGACGTTTACGAACCAGAGCGGCAATGGTGTCTACGTTGGTCCCTTTCTCAGCAGAGATAGGCACGATATCGACGAAGTTCATCTGCTCGCTAAGGAACTGCAAATGCGGCAGTAATTTAGATTTGTCGGTGACGTTATCAATCTTGTTGATAGCCAGCAGAACCGGCGATTTCAAATCACGCAGTTTGTTGACGACCATTTCGTCATCGGCAGTCCAGTTTGTGCCTTCAACCACGAAGATCACCAGTTCAACATCACCAATTGAGCTGCTTGCAGCACGGTTCATCAGGCGGTTGATTGCACGTTTTTCTTCGATGTGCAGCCCCGGGGTATCCACGTAAATAGCCTGATATGGCCCTTCGGTATGGATGCCCATGATGCGGTGACGCGTGGTTTGTGGTTTGCGTGAAGTAATGGAGATTTTTTGCCCCAATAATTCATTAAGCAATGTAGATTTGCCGACGTTAGGACGGCCTACGATTGCAACAAAACCACAGTAACTTTTTTCTTCGCTCATTCAAGCTCCAGCTGTATCAGCGCTTGTTCCGCTGCCGCCTGCTCGGCTTTTCGGCGACTTGAACCGGTTCCTACAACCGGCTGGTTCAAGCCACTGACCTGGCAGTGGATGGTAAACTCCTGATCGTGCGCTTCACCGCGAACCTGCACAACCAGATAAGAAGGCAACGGCAGATGGCGACCTTGCAAAAACTCCTGTAAACGGGTTTTTGGGTCTTTCTGCTTATCACCGGGACTGATTTCGTCTAAACGACTACGGTACCAATCGAGAATCAGCTTTTCGACGGTCTGGATATCACTGTCCAGGAACACGCCGCCAATGAGTGCCTCCACCGTATCCGCGAGAATTGACTCACGGCGGAAACCACCACTTTTCAATTCGCCCGGCCCTAAACGCAGACATTCGCCGAGATCGAATTCACGTGCCATTTCAGCTAACGTATTTCCGCGTACCAGCGTGGCACGCATACGACTCATATCGCCCTCGTCTACGCGAGGAAAACGATGGTACAAAGCGTTAGCAATTACATAACTAAGAATTGAGTCACCCAGGAACTCTAAACGCTCATTGTGCTTACTGCTGGCGCTGCGGTGAGTCAGTGCCTGCAATAAAAGCTCCTGCTGTTGAAAAGTGTAGCCCAGCTTCCGCTGAAGCCTGTTTATTACGATGGGATTCATGAGTTACCAATAGATCAAGAATGCGTCAAAAACTTCAGCATACGGAACAGGCCTGCTTCGCCCTAAGCCAATCCAAAGCTGTTTCGTTTGCAGTGGCTCCCTCTGTTCTTTTGTGTTTTTGTTCTTTTCAAAGAAAAACTAAAAATCAGGGGGCCAACTTTTATCGCCCGAAAGGATATTCTACAACGGGTGAAAATATAATGCTGCGCTAATATACCCGCCAAAACAGAAGTTGCAGGAGCAATAGCTTCCTGCAACTTGAATTATCGGGCTACTGACGCCAGCAGATTAATGAATTCCACCAATACGGCTTAAACGAACACCGGTCGGCCATTCACCTTCCTGCTTTTTAAAGCTCATCCAGATTGCAGAAGCTCTGCCCACTAAATTCTGCTCTGGCACGAAGCCCCAATAACGGCTGTCAGCGCTGTTATCACGGTTATCGCCCATCATAAAATAATGGCCGGCCGGAACAACCCAGGTTCCCAGAGGCTGACCCGGCTGCTGGTAATACGCACCCAGCTGGTCACGCGCGCCAGGCACGGTCAGAATACGGTGAGTCACATTGCCCAGCGTTTCATTGCGTTGCACCAGACGAACGCCGTCTTGCGGAACGTTGCCGGTCGGCGGAGTCTCAAAGAAACCACTGCTCGCTTCGCCACCAGAAGACTGGCCGAAAGTCTGCACAAAATCACTGGCTGTACCCGTGTCGTAAGTCACCGCAAGCGCCGTATTGCAACTCTGACCATTTTCACAGGCAGGCTGAACGGTCACTTGCTTGCTGAACGGATCATAAGTTACACGGTCGCCCGGCATCCCTACTAAACGTTTAATATAGTCAATGCTCGGATCACGCGGGTATTTAAATACCACCACGTCGCCACGTTTTGGTTCGCCAGTCGGAATAAGCTTGGTCTGAGTGATCGGATCTTTCAGACCATAGGCGTATTTTTCCACCACAATGAAATCGCCAATCAACAGCGTTGGCATCATTGAACCGGACGGGATCTGGAAGGGTTCATAAATAAATGAACGCACCACGAACACGACTAACAATACCGGAAATACAGAAGCACAGGTTTCCACCCAGCCTGGCTGCTTCGCGACCTTGCTCAGCGTGACGTCGTCAACTGCACCGCCAGTTTCGGCCTTAATTTTAGCAATTTTCGCCCGACGTGCGGGTGCGAGCTTGAAACGATCAAGGCACCAGATAATCCCTGATACCAGCGTAGCAATCGCCAGAATCAGGGCAAACATGTTAGCCATGCATACTCCCTACAACTCAATTAAGGATTTATTTGCTGTCTTTGCCCACGTGAAGAATGGCCAGGAACGCTTCCTGTGGTAACTCAACGTTACCCACTTGCTTCATGCGTTTCTTACCATCTTTCTGTTTCTGCAACAGTTTTTTCTTACGGCTGACGTCACCGCCATAACACTTGGCGAGAACGTTTTTACGCAATTGCTTAACCGTCGAACGGGCAATGATGTGAGCACCAATCGCCGCCTGGATTGCAATGTCGAACTGCTGACGCGGGATTAATTCCTGCATCTTCTCAACCAGCTGGCGTCCACGGAACTGTGAGTTGCCACGGTGAGTGATCAGCGCCAGCGCATCCACACGGTCGCCGTTGATTAGAACATCAACACGCACCATGTCAGAAGTCTGGAAACGTTTGAAATTGTAATCAAGAGACGCATAACCGCGTGAAGTGGACTTCAGACGGTCAAAGAAATCGAGCACGACTTCCGCCATTGGAATTTCGTAAGTCAGCGCAACCTGATTGCCGTGATAAACCATGTTGGTCTGCACGCCACGTTTCTCAATACATAACGTAATCACGCTGCCCAGATATTCCTGCGGCATCAGCATGTGACACTCGGCGATAGGCTCGCGTAATTCGAGAATGTTGTTCAGCGCAGGTAATTTAGACGGGCTGTCGACATAAACGGTTTCGTTACCGGTCGTCAGGACTTCATACACTACCGTCGGTGCGGTGGTGATCAGATCCAAATCGTATTCACGTTCCAGACGTTCCTGAATGATCTCCATGTGCAGTAAGCCCAGGAAGCCACAGCGGAAGCCGAAGCCCAGCGCGGTAGAACTTTCTGGTTCATAGAACAGGGAGGCATCGTTCAGGCTGAGTTTGCCCAGCGCGTCACGGAAGTTTTCATAATCGTCAGAGCTGACCGGGAACAGGCCAGCATAAACCTGAGGTTTCACTTTCTTAAAACCAGGCAATGCTTTGTCCGCAGGCTGACGCGCTAACGTCAGGGTATCGCCCACCGGCGCGCCCAGGATGTCTTTGATCGCGCAAACCAGCCAGCCTACTTCGCCGCAGTTCAGAATGTCTTTATCAACACGTTTAGGCGTGAAAATACCCAGACGATCGGCGTTATACACCTGTCCGGTACTCATCACTTTAATTTTGTCGCCTTTTCTCATGGTGCCGTTTTTGATACGAACCAGAGAAACCACGCCAAGGTAGTTATCGAACCAGGAGTCGATGATCAGTGCCTGGAGCGGCGCTTCCGGATCACCTTCTGGTGGCGGAACGTCACGAACCAGACGTTCCAGCACTTCTGGCACGCCAACACCGGTTTTCGCCGAGCAACGCACCGCGTCGGTCGCATCAATACCCACGATGTCTTCGATTTCCTGTGCAGCGCGATCGGGATCAGCAGCAGGCAAATCGATTTTGTTCAGAACCGGAACAACTTCCAGATCCATTTCCATCGCGGTGTAACAGTTTGCCAGCGTCTGCGCTTCAACGCCCTGACCGGCATCGACCACCAGCAACGCACCTTCACAGGCGGCCAGAGAACGGGAAACTTCATAAGAGAAGTCAACGTGCCCCGGGGTGTCGATAAAGTTCAGATGGTAAACTTGCCCATCTTTCGCTTTGTAATCGAGGGTAACGCTTTGCGCTTTAATGGTGATGCCGCGTTCACGTTCCAGATCCATTGAATCGAGAACCTGCGCTTCCATTTCACGATCGGACAAGCCACCGCAAATTTGAATAATACGGTCTGACAGCGTCGACTTACCGTGGTCAATGTGGGCAATAATGGAGAAATTTCGTATATGCTTCATTATAAAAGTTTTTCTGCCTTGGTATTTCTGAATCATTCGCCATGAACATACAGCGACGGTTTGTAGGTTGGCTGTCTTTCGCCTAAGTCGCAGCATTCTACATGCCAGCACTGGGAAAACCTAGTCTCGGCACGCCCTAACTCCAGATTATGCGAGCTTTCCCATCAGGAAGAGGCCAACTTTTCATTTATTTTCATTTGTCACCTATTTGCGTCTGCCAGCAACATCCATTAATCCGGCTCGGGCAAATGCAAAAGCCTCCTGTTTACTTTAGGAAAATACCCATATACAAAAACAGACACCGCAACTTAATATATTGTTATAAAAAGAAATAACTCTCCCCCAACCTACTTAATTCTTAATTACTGTCTTCTTTAAACAACTTTTTTCATTTTAATTCAATCCGGTCACAAGGTTAGCGATATGATCAATGAAGGGCGGCTGCTCAGTCAGCATGGCTTTGCCAAAGCCAACTCGTGGATCACTCTGGTCCTGTCAGTTCTGTTACTGATTGGCGGCGCGGTGCAAATTGCATTCCTGCTGGCTTTCGGGCACACCGCAGCCGGGCTGCACAGCGTGGTGTTGTCGGCTTTGCTCAGCATTGCGCTGGGGATAGTCCTCATCATGTTAAGACGCTTCATCCGTCCACTTCAAATCTATCAGCTGCATGAAAATGGTATTTTAGTTATAAGCCAGACGGACAAAAAAAATCGTTTTATTCCGTTCGAACGGATTATGGATATATATCGCTTCAGAACCGGTAAATACACACGTCGTATTTTAAACACGATGATATTTCGTGAAGAAAATAGCAAAACCTGGCATCGGATCACGCCAAATATTGCTCATTCCGAACGGTTAATTGAGGTTATTAAAAACGAACAGCTGATGTTTCGTGGTCCGTGGGCATTAAATACCCTGGCTCAGGGTGGCGATATTCTTTTTACCCGGCTGCTTAATGCCCGTTGCGGATTGAAACGGTTTATCAGCTCTAACCTTCTGGCAACGCACGAAAAACGAATCAGGCTGAGCGCGCTGATGCTGACCACGGATGAAGGAAAGACGGTGCCGGTTGAAGACATTCAGTTTATCAGCGGTGGCAGCAACAGCCCGCTGATCCGATTGCTGGATAAACATGGCAGGATCCTGTTTTCCGTGCCCTATACCTCGCTCTCAAGCGCAGATCTTTTCATCGCGCTGATTGAGCATATGATTCAGAACCGGATACCTGTCAGAAACTAAAAATGCCACTGAATCAATAGAAACAGTGGCATTTATACGCATCACGAATGGAGCGATTTTAAGAAGGCAACTCGCTGTCAGTTGAGTAGCGGAATGCATTCGGTGGTAACCCGACCTGCAAGACCACCGGCTGATAACCGGCTTTGCCATCGACTTTTGCTGCCAGCGCTTTTGCAATCAGGAAGCCTAATCCACCGCCGAGCACAGCACCAATCACCGCGTACATATCTTCCTTGAGCAAGGCCTGGAGCAACCCGCCGCCGGCAATCACACCAAACAATGGCGTCATATAGACCAAAAATGCCGAACGCAAAAGGCTTCCCTCAGGGATCCCCAGTTCGACTTTCTGGCCCGGTTCCAGACGTTCGTTGATGCTGACCTGAAGATTATGCTCGGTTTGTGGCCCTAACTCGTTCAGTACGCGGGCACCACATCCTGAGCGTGAATGGCAGCTACTGCAACCCGCCTGCGTTTCACAACGCAGCGTCGCAATACCATCTTGCCACGAGATAACCGTGGCCCATTCTTTCATCATGTGATCACCCGTTTTTTTTGCCAAAATTCATTTTGCGGAGAAGACGATACTGTCAGCAATACGTTTGGCGGTTGAAGGTGGCAATTCTCCGACAACGGTAATTTCATTGCCGTTGCGAATTTCCGTCTGCACCGTTCTGCGCCCCTGCCTGATTAACTGTTCAGAGGGCCCGCTGGTCGTAGAGCTGATATTGACGGAGAAACTGAATAATCCATCAGTATACAGTCGTGATTCTATCGTGACGGGCATATTTGGCAAGTTTCTGCGACTGCTTGCTACTTCCGTGACGCCAGCCGGAAGCCATTTCACCTGCCAGCTAAATTTCGCCTGCTCGGAAGCAGGTAAAGAAAGCACTGGTGGTAAACTTGCTTTTTCCAAATCAGCCAGCATGCCAATAGCTTGTTTTCCATCATCAAAACTGATGACACGGAACTGCTCCAGTGTTTCACCATCTCTGTCTAACAGATCAACCCGCATAGGCAATTTCGTCTGCTCATCCACCCAGATGACATAGCTGAAACGCGTACCATCACGCGAAACAACGCGGATAACCTGACTCAGGCGGTCGGCAGCACGGGCGCGGCCTACGGCAATAAAGTCGTAGTATTTTGAAAGCAGGGAGAAATCACTGAAAACGATGGAAGGAAGGGAATCAACGATATGATCGCCATCCAGAGTGAAAGGCTGTAACCCGGTCTCAAAGTAGCTGATGTCTTTTCCACGCTGGACAATTTCACGGCGCGGCCCATCCATCAGAACCAGTTGAGCGAGTAAGACTTCCTTCGAGACAGCATGACGATAGCGAAAGGAGTCAATCCCCTGCTTCGTGATGTTGATAAAACCCATTTCATAATTCAGCGACTGGCTGGCTTTACCCATTTCTTGTAATAACGCCTCGGAAGTCGGTTCTGCCAAGGCGATGCTTGAAGAAAGCAGGCTGCCCGTCGCTAAACAAACGGCAAACCAAAATTGCTTCATTACTGCGTTTGCGTTCCTAAAGACTGAGTTCCTGGGACCTGAACAGCAGCTTGCTGCGGGGTGATCGGTTCGAGCTGAAGCTGCTCAGAGTGCAAGCGGCGCTGCAATTCGTAATCCTGCAACATAGCATTGATGCGTTTACGTTGCTCCTGCACATTTTGTTGCCCGCTGGTGGTATTGCCTTCATTTGGCACGCCGAAGCTCACCGGAGAAGCTTTACCCATCATAGGCAACGTATTGAACGCAGGAGTTTCCGGAGAAGCACCTGTTGCGTCAGGCTGATTGTAGTGCTGCACACCCACAATAACGGCCAGAGACACACACGCGGCCACACCAATCTGGGTCAGTTGGCTCGCCCAAGGACGAACTTTGTGCCAGAAAGGCATTTTCTGCCAGGTATGAGGCTGAGGCTGCGATTCTGTAGCGGAACCCGGCACCAGTTTAACCGGCTCGTTTGCCAGCGCTGCGGCCACACTGTCTGCGATATCCAGATGCACCACATTCCCAATATCACCGCGTAAGGTATCGCGGATCAAATGATAACTCTGCCAGCTTTGCTGAAGCTTATTATCCGTTGATAAAGAACTTAGCAGTTCTGAATCAATCGCTTCACCATCCATCAGAGCGGAAAGCTTTTCTTTCTGCATGCCTAAGTACCCTTCCTGTGTCCGTCATCTCTAACGCTGGATGAGCGGTTGAACTTTGTTATCAATTGCTTCCCGGGCACGGAATATACGGGATCTGACCGTACCCACCGGACAATCCATGATGGCGGCTATTTCTTCATAGCTCAACCCATCCAACTCCCTCAAGGTAATCGCCATGCGAAGATCTTCAGGAAGTGCTTCAATAGTACGGAAAACTATCTGCCGTAACTCTTCAGACAACATCAAGTTCTCAGGGTTCGAAATTTCTTTCAGGGCACCGCCACTTTCGAAATTTTCGGCTTCATTTGCGTCGACGTCACTTGAAGGCGGACGTCGTCCCTGGGCGACCAGATAATTTTTCGCTGTGTTGACTGCAATACGGTACAGCCAGGTATAAAAAGCACTGTCGCCGCGGAAAGATTCCAGCGCGCGATACGCTTTAATAAAAGATTCCTGAACCACATCAGGCACATCGCCCTGTGGCACATAGCGGGATACAAGGCTCGCTACCTTATGCTGGTAACGAATAACCAGTAAATTGAACGATTTTTGATCACCCTTCTGGACCCGCTCAACCAGAACTTGATCGGCTAACTGCTCGCTCATCCGAGGTAAAATCTCCCCAAAACCATCTCCGCGCTTAAAGTCGTACTGCCAGCTTTCATCATTATATTCCTGAGCAAGTACTGCTTGGAGTTCACATGAAACATAAAGTTCCACATCGCCATTGTTTTTTCTATTGAAGTCTCATGCCCGTGGCTTTTTCACGGAGGTTTAGGCTAACATGAATTTCCCTCTTCTTCTGCAAACATCATACGTTATGCAACCTTCATCTGAATTTGTTAGCGATGTATTGATAATCGGAAGTGGCGCTGCGGGCCTTTCTCTGGCTTTGCGACTTGCAGACCACTGTCACGTCACTGTTCTCAGTAAGGGCCCGCTCAACGAAGGCTCAACGTTTTACGCACAGGGCGGGATCGCCGCCGTTTTCGACGAAGCAGACAGCATTGCCTCACACGTAGATGACACATTAATTGCCGGCGCAGGCTTATGTGATAAAGAAGCCGTTGAATTTATCGCCAGCAACGCACGTCATTGTGTCCAGTGGTTGATCGACCAGGGCGTACTGTTTGATACCGAAACCAGCGAGAGCTCAGAAGAGCGATATCATCTGACTCGCGAAGGCGGTCACAGCCACCGCAGGATCCTGCATGCTGCTGATGCTACAGGTAAAGAAGTAGAGACTACGCTGGTTGGGAAAGCAAGGGCGCACGCCAATATTTGCGTTAAAGAACGCTATAATGCCGTTGATTTAATTACCTCAAGCAAGCTGGGTTTGCCCGGTACGCAGCGCGTGGTGGGTGCCTATGTCTGGAACCGTGACAAAGAGCACGTTGAGACTCTGCGCGCTAAAGCCGTTGTACTGGCCACCGGTGGTGCGGCGAAAGTCTACCAATACACCACGAATCCGGACATTTCTTCCGGCGATGGCGTCGCAATGGCCTGGCGCGCAGGATGCCGCGTTGCCAATCTGGAATTCAACCAGTTCCATCCGACTTGTCTTTATCATCCTCAGGCGCGCAATTTTCTGCTCACTGAAGCTCTGCGCGGCGAAGGTGCATTGCTCAAACGCCCCGACGGCACGCGATTCATGCCCGATTTCGATGCACGTGGCGAACTCGCACCACGTGATGTGGTGGCGCGGGCAATCGACCATGAAATGAAACGTCTTGGCGCGGATTGTATGTATCTGGATATCAGCCATCGTCCGCCGGAATTCATTAAGCATCACTTCCCGATGATCGACGAAAAGCTGCAATCACTCGGCATTGATCTGACGAAAGAGGCGATTCCGATTGTTCCGGCCGCACATTATACCTGCGGTGGCGTGATGGTTGATCAGCACGGGCGTACCGATCTCGACGGTTTGTATGCGATCGGCGAAGTGAGTTATACCGGATTACACGGCGCTAACCGGCTGGCGTCCAATTCGCTGCTGGAATGCGTAGTTTACGGCTGGTCGGCGGCGGAAGACATCATCAAGCGTTTACCGCATGCCAAACTGGCAAAAAATATTCCGCAATGGGATGAAAGTCGTGTCGACAATTCGGATGAGCAAGTGGTGATTCAGCATAACTGGCATGAACTGCGGCTGTTTATGTGGGATTACGTCGGGATTGTTCGGACTACAAAACGTCTGGAGCGCGCATTGCGGCGCATCATGACTCTGCAACAGGAAATTGACGAATACTATGCCAACTTCCGTATTTCCAATAACTTACTCGAATTACGCAATCTGGTGTTAGTAGCAGAGCTTATAGTGCGCAGCGCACTGGAACGTAAAGAAAGCCGCGGGCTGCACTTCACACTGGATTATCCGGAGTTAGAGGAAAACCCTCAACCGACAATCTTGCAGCCTTAGACACTAAAAAGTGCGAAGGAACGCACTTTTACAGACACAAAATCCATCAGTAGTTCAGATAAAAATCCGCAATCAGTGCACAGAACGCTTCGCTGTAAATACCTTCTGATTTCCGCAATTCCAGTTCCATTTCTTCTTTCTCAACGGGCTGTTTCGATAACGTCAGCAACAGGCGATTAAGGGGTTTTCCCGGGCGATCGCGCACGGCCATCCGCCATGCGGTGAACCAGCCTTGCTGATTCGCCAGCGTTTCAAATGCCAGACCAATGTCATAAGGCAGCACAACGCTGAATAACCCTTGCGGCGAAATCAACTTCCCGGCGCATTCAAGCAACGCGGCGTGGGTAAGAGTTTCGGTATATCGGGCCGCATTTCGCGCTTCATCCCGACAGGCTACCGCCGATTCGAAATAAGGTGGATTGCTGACAATCAGATCATACTCAGCTGGGTGCTGCCGTGCGTAATCATTAATATCCTGCGCGAAGACAGACAACCGTTGCGCCCAGACAGATTCGCGAAAATTCTCCGCAGCCTGTGCAGCGGCGGCAGGTTCGAGTTCGACGGCATCAATAGCAGTTTGAGGGCCACTGCGCTGAGCCAGCATTATGGCAATAAGGCCGCTGCCGCAGCCGATATCCAGAATGCGTTTAGCCCCGCTGACGGGCGCCGTTGCGCCAAGCAGAACGCCATCGGTACCAACTTTCATCGCACAGCGGTCGTGCGCGACAAAAAACTGTTTAAAGGTAAACCCGTTGCGCCGCAAAGGCCGGGCCGAACTGACTTCTTTTGCCACTCATTTCACCGTAATTACGCCGGCCATCAGGCCTCTGAACGAAAACTGTCGTAGCATAGGGTAAAGAGATGTGGAGGAAAAGGCACGCAAACCGCTTAAATAGGTGAAGATCGCGTCTAACACGTCTATAATCGGCGCCCCAAGTAGAGGTAGACCATGACTGTAACCACTTTTTCCGAACTCGAACTCGATGAACGCCTGATTGACGCCTTAGGCGACAAAGGCTATAGCCGCCCGACTGTCATACAGGCAGAGGCAATTCCGCCAGCAATGGACGGACGCGATGTGTTGGGTTCGGCTCCTACCGGCACCGGCAAAACCGCGGCATTCCTGTTGCCAGCCTTGCAGCATTTGCTGGATTTCCCGCGTAAGAAATCTGGTCCGCCCCGTATTCTGATCCTCACGCCAACTCGTGAACTGGCTATGCAGGTTGCTGAACAGGCCCGTGAGCTGGCGAAACATACCGATCTGGATATCGCGACGATCACCGGCGGTGTGGCATATATGAACCACGCCGAAGTGTTCAGCGAAAACCAGGATATCGTCGTTGCGACGACCGGCCGTTTGCTGCAATACATCAAAGAAGAAAACTTTGACTGCCGCGCAATCGAAACGCTGATCCTCGACGAAGCAGACCGCATGCTGGACATGGGTTTTGCTCAGGATATCGAAACGATTTCTGCCGAAGCTCGCTGGCGTAAACAGACGTTGCTGTTCTCCGCAACGCTGGAAGGGGAAGCCATCCGTGAATTCGCAGAACGCATTCTGACTGAGCCGGTTGAAATCGAAGCCGACCCGTCGCGCCGCGAGCGTAAAAAAATTCTGCAATGGTACTACCGCGCAGACGATCTGGCGCACAAAACCCAGATGCTGATCCATTTGCTGAAACAGGAAGATGTCACTAAATCGGTAATCTTCGTGCGTAAGCGTGAGCGTGTGCATGAGCTGGTGGCCTGGTTACGCGAAGCAGGGATCAACTCCTGTTATCTCGAAGGCGAAATGGTTCAGGTGAAGCGTACTGAAGCGGTAAAACGCATGGTTGAAGACCGCGTCAACGTGCTGGTAGCGACTGACATCGCCGCCCGTGGCCTGGACATCAACGACATCAGCCACGTGTTTAACTTCGACCTGCCTTTGACGGCGGATATTTATCTGCACCGTATCGGCCGTACCGGCCGTGCAGGCCGTAAAGGCACAGCCATTTCATTCGTGGAAGCACATGACCACCTGCTGCTGGGCAAAATCGGTCGCTACCTGAACGAGCCGCTGAAAGCACGCGTGCTCGACGGGTTCCGTGCGAAAACGAAAGCACCGAGCGAGAAAGTCACCGGCAAGCCATCGAAGAAAGTGCTGGCGAAACGCAAAGAGAAGCAGAAAGAAGCGCAGGAAAAATCGAAGGTGAAAGTTAAAGTTCGCCATCGTGACAGTAAAAACGTCGGCAAACGTCGCGTTAAACCTGATGCTGCGAAAGACACGTCAAAATAAGCCACCTGCGGACTTATTCATGACGAAAAAAAACCGCCTGAACTGAACAGGCGGTTTTTTATTATCTGAAATTTACGTAATCTGTTGAGATTACAGGCTTTCAGTGAAAGTACGGGTAATTACATCGCGCTGCTGTTCAGCAGTCAGCGAGTTAAAACGCACCGCATAGCCAGAAACACGAATGGTAAGCTGTGGGTATTTTTCCGGATGTTTAACAGCATCTTCCAGCGTTTCGCGACGAAGAACGTTAACGTTCAGGTGCTGACCGCCTTCCACACGTACAGTCGGTTGAATTTCCATTGGAACTTCACGGTATTCAAACTGGCCAAGTTCGCTGACAGCAACGATCTGGTCTTCCGCATAACCCGCTTTTGCACAAACACAGCGAGCTTCCGATTTTTCATCATCCAGCAGCCAGAAAGAGTTTTTCAGCGCTTCGTTATTGGTTTTGGTAATTTGGATCCCGGTGATCATATGTTGCCTCCATAATTGGCTACGATACTGTGAATTGATTGGTGTAGGGTTGATCAACAACCCATTGTCCTGCTGTCAGATATAACAGCAGAACACCCCGCATTCTTTGATTAATATCAATCTTTCCAGTGTGGTTATTCCTGTTACTCAGCATATTTATGTTTTATATCAATTTTTCCAAGTAGCAGGCTTAAATTATTTTTGTAAATTATCAATAATTTTTGCATAAAACCGTTAAGCCGCAGATAAACATCAGCAAAAGCTCAGGCGGGTTTAACTCGGAAGAATGAGCAGGTAAGCTACGCGCAGAGAAAAATCACCTTGAAAAGGAGAGCGTCAATGTCCACCACTCTCACCTGGCATGACGTCATCGGTCAGGAAAAAGAACAGCCTTACTTTGTTGATACATTGAAGTTTGTTGCCGCTGAACGCGCGGCGGGAAAAACGATTTATCCGCCTCAGCAGGATGTTTTTAATGCCTTTCGATCCGCTGAACTTGCCGATGTGAAAGTCGTTATTCTGGGGCAGGATCCGTACCATGGCCCAAATCAGGCTCACGGACTGTCCTTTTCAGTTCGTCCTGGTATCCCTGCGCCGCCGTCACTGGTGAATATGTATAAAGAGCTGGCAACGGATATCCCCGGTTTCGAGCGCCCTCATCATGGATATTTACAGAGCTGGGCCGACCAGGGCGTACTTCTGCTCAATACGGTGTTAACCGTAGAAGGCGGGCAGGCACATTCCCACGCCAAACTGGGTTGGGAAACCTTTACCGACCGGGTGATCGCAGCCTTGAATGAAAATCGTGAAGGAATAGTATTCTTGCTGTGGGGATCTCATGCCCAGAAAAAAGGCAATATCATTGACCGCAACCGCCATCACGTACTGAAAGCGCCGCACCCTTCTCCGCTTTCTGCGCATCGCGGTTTTCTGGGCTGTAAGCATTTTTCTCAGGCCAATGAATTACTCAAGCAACAAGGCCTGGCACCCATTGACTGGATGCCTGTTTTACCGGCCACGGAATAGCATAAAAAAAGAGGCACCCGCGAAGGTGCCTCTTATTTTTACAGTCGTTCTGAAACAGAATCAGGCTTTGGCTTTAGAAACCGCAACCATCGCCGGGCGTAACAGACGGCCATTCAGCATGTAGCCCTTCTGCATCACCATCATGACGTGATTAGGTTCCAGTTCGTCGGATTCCATCATCGTCATGGCCTGATGCTGCTCAGGGTTGAATGGAACGTGGATGTCGCTTACCACTTCCATACCGAACTTGCGTACAGCGTCCAGCAGAGATTTCAGGGTCAGTTCGACGCCTTCAATCAACCCTGCCAGTTCTGAATTCGATTTATCAGCCAGATCCAGAGCACGCTCCAGGTTATCGATGACCGGCAGCAATTCGCCAGAGAATTTCTCAAGGGCAAATTTGTGCGCTTTCTCGATATCCAGTTCGGTACGACGACGGATGTTTTCCACTTCCGCTTTCGCACGCAGCAGGCTGTCACGCTCACGCTGCTGAACTTCTTTCAGCTGTGCTTCCAATTCAGCAATGCGTTCATCGCGAGGGTCAACGACATCTGCCGCCTGAGTTTCCGCTTCCGCATGCAGCTCTTGTTCCTGATTCAGTTCTTCAGAGACTTGCTCGTCAGGTGTCTTATGTTCTTTACTACTCATGAATCTCTCCGCGTTTTAGCATTAATCTTGCTAGTTGGCTTATTATGGGGATCAAAACCGGGGTTTCAAGGTTTGGTTTTGAATGAAACCGGTCATAATGCAGGTGTCATCACACCCTGCTGAGGATAACCACAGCGATGAATAAAAAATTTGAGTGCATTGGGATCGTCGGACACCCACGCCATCCTTCGGCACTTGCCACCCATGAAATGCTCTATCACTGGTTAATTTCAAAAGGTTATCAGGTCGTCGTTGAACGGCAGGTGGCACAGGATTTAGCCCTGGAAGGCGCTCAAACCGGCAGCCTGGCGGAGATCGGCAAACTGGCCGATCTTGCCGTTGTAGTTGGCGGTGACGGTAATATGCTGGGCGCCGCGCGCGTCCTGGCACGCTATGACATCAAAGTCATCGGCATTAACCGCGGTAATCTCGGTTTTCTGACCGATCTCGATCCGGATAACGCCCTTCAGCAACTCGATGATGTTTTGCAGGGCGAATACATCAGCGAGCAACGTTTCCTGCTGGAAGCGATGGTGCGCTGTAAAGACCAGCAATGCCGCGTTAGCACCGCCATCAATGAAGTCGTTCTGCATCCGGGGAAAGTGGCGCATATGATTGAGTTTGAAGTCTATATTGACGACAAATTCGCATTTTCCCAGCGTTCAGATGGTCTGATCATCTCCACGCCGACCGGCTCAACGGCGTACTCACTTTCCGGCGGCGGGCCGATTCTGACGCCAACGCTTGAAGCCATCGCGCTGGTGCCAATGTTCCCGCATACGCTTTCGGCACGCCCGCTGGTCATCAATAGCAGCAGCACCATTTGTCTGCGTTTTTCACATATGAGCAATGATCTGGAAATCAGCTGTGACAGCCAGATCGCCCTGCCCATCCAGCCGGGTGAAGAAGTGGTGATCCGCCGCAGTGAATTCCATCTGAACTTAATCCACCCGAAGGATTACAGTTATTTCAATACATTAAGCACAAAACTCGGATGGTCGAAAAAACTCTTCTGATTTGATAAAAATAATTCGCCAGCCCCTTTACTGTATATAAAACCAGTTTATACTGTATGTAATTACAGGTCTGTTGTTATGTACAGGAAGGTGATCATGCTGGCGCAATTAACTATCAGTAACTTTGCCATTGTCCGTGAATTAGAAATCGATTTTCATGCAGGGATGACAGCAATCACCGGCGAAACCGGTGCAGGTAAATCCATTGCTATTGACGCACTGGGCCTTTGCCTGGGCAACCGCGCCGATGGCAGCATGGTTCGCCTTGGCGCAAGCCGTGCAGATATCTGCGCGCGTTTCACACTTGCCGATACACCTTCCGCAAAACACTGGCTGGCCGATAATCAGCTGGATGAAGGGCATGATTGCCTGTTGCGTCGGACGATCAGCAGCGATGGCCGCTCACGTGGCTTTATCAACGGAACGCCTGTTCCGTTATCCCAACTACGCGAACTGGGCCAGCATCTTATTCAGATTCACGGCCAGCACGCCCATCAGCTTCTGCTCAAACCGGAGCATCAGAAAGCCCTGCTCGATGCGTATTCAGACCAGCCTTTGTTGCTGGCAGAAATGCGTGCCGCTTACCAGAACTGGCACCAAAGCTGCCGCCAGCTGGCGCAATATCAGCAGCAGATGAATGAGCGTGAATCACGCCGTCAGCTCCTTCAATACCAGTTAAAAGAGCTCAATGAGTTTTCCCCTCAGCCGGGTGAATACGAGCAAATTGACGAAGAATACAAGCGTCTGGCCAACAGCGGACAACTGCTGTCTCTCAGCCAGAGTGCTCTGTATTTGCTGGCCGATGGTGAAGAACAGAATATTGTCAGCATGCTTTACACCGCCCGTAATCAGTTAACTGAACTGGCTGAACTCGACAGCAAAATGAACGAACTGATCATTATGCTGGATGAGGCCTCAATTCAGATTAGCGAAGCCAGCGACGAACTGCGTCATTACAGCGAACGTCTGGATATGGATCCAAACCGATTGTACGAGCTGGAACAGCGCTTATCCCGGCAAATGAATCTGGCGCGTAAACATCATGTCAGCGCAGAAGAATTACCGGAACTTCATCGCCAGTTACTTGAAGAACAAAAGGCACTCGATGAGCAGGAAACGAATCAGGCCGAATTGAGCGAAGCCGTGCAGGTGCATTACCAACAGGCAGTGGCCATAGCAAAACAATTACATGACAAACGTCAGTACTTCGCCGATGAACTCACACACCTGATTACCCAAAGCATGCAGGCGCTATCCATGCCGCACGGTAAATTTAAAATTCAGGTTCAGTTCGAGCCTGAGCATCTCAGCATCGAAGGCGCGGATCGCCTTGAATTCCAGGTTACGACTAACCCGGGCCAGCCTCTTCAGGCGCTGGCTAAAGTGGCATCCGGCGGTGAGCTGTCGCGTATCGCGCTGGCAATTCAGGTCATTACGGCACAAAAAATGGAAACTCCGGCGCTGATCTTTGATGAAGTGGACGTCGGTATCAGCGGACCAACTGCCGCGATTGTCGGCCGCCTGTTGCGCCAATTGGGTGAATCGACACAAGTAATGTGCGTAACACACTTACCTCAGGTTGCAGGATGTGGTCATCAGCATTATTTTGTCAGCAAGGAAACCGACGGCGAAGTGACAGAAACTCAAATGAATCGTCTTGATAAGAAGGCGCGTTTGCAGGAACTGGCACGCTTGCTGGGCGGAAGTGAAGTCACCCGAAACACGTTAGCCAATGCAAAAGAGTTACTCGCAGCGTAAAAAGCTCAACTTTTTTACATTTAAGCGGTCATACAGGTGCCCCGCAAAGGTTTCAAACTGATGAAAGGTCTATTATCATCGGCATCTTATGCCCTAAAGGAATGTAATGACTATGCGCTGTAAAACGCTAACTGCCGCCGCTGTAGCTCTTCTAATGCTTACTGCGGGCTGTTCCACTCTGGAAAAGGTGGTTTATCGGCCTGACATCAATCAGGGGAACTACTTGTCTCCTGCTGATGTACAAAAAATTCATACCGGCATGACTAAGCAACAGGTTGCTTATGTTCTTGGCACGCCGATGTTGCACGACCCGTTCGGCAGTGATGTTTGGTATTACGTGTTCCGTCAGGAGCCAGGTCATGAAGGTATAACTCAGCAAACATTAACGCTGACCTTCAACCAGGGTGGCGAGCTGACCAACATCGATAACAAACCGAAGTTGAGCGATCAGCAATAAATCGCCCGGGTGTGATGGTCGTTGGTAACTACCAAAAATCATCTTTCAGGGTAAAAAAATAAGGCGCCTCAGGCGCCTTATTTTTTAGAACGTTCGGCTCGAATGCGCCGCAGCTCTTTCGGATCCGCAATCAGCGGCCGGTAAATTTCAATCCGATCACCGTCACTCACCGTATCCACCAATTTTACGGGCCGGCTGTAAATCCCCAGCTTGTTCTTCTTTAAATCAATATCCTGACGCAGTTCAAGCAAGCCAGAAGCAACAACAGCCTGTTCAACATTGCTGCCTTCTTCCAGCTTGACGGTTCGCAGGTACTGACGTTCTGGCAACGCGTAGACCACTTCAACGCGGATCTCAGACACTGTAGACCTCTTTTGCACGCAGTGTGAAAGCCTGAACCATGCTTCCTGCAAGCTCTTTGAAGATTTTACCGAACGCGAGCTCAATCAGCTTATTCGTGAACTCGAAATCCAGACTAAGCTGAACTTTGCAGGCTTCAGGGCTCAGTTCGATGAAATCCCACCCGCCGGTGAGCTTACGAAAAGGGCCATCAACCAGTTGCATATCAATGCGTTTATTGCTTATCAGCGTATTTTTTGTGGTAAACGTTTTACTGATGCCTGCTTTAGAAACATCGACAGCGGCCGTCATCGACGTGTCACTGTTTTCTAAAATCCGACTGCCGGTACAACCGGGCAGAAATTGCGGGTAAGCATCGACATCATTTACTAGGGTGTACATCTGTTCCACGCTGAACGGCACAAGCGCAGAACGACTTATCTGTGGCATATCATTTTCCAGGAGTCATAAAACGTACAGATAATACCATTTATCTGCGCGGTAATAAAAACTACGAAGCACAGCGCGCTACAAACAGGAAAAACATCTGACTCTGACCGCGTGGGGATTTCATTCGGCATCGCTTACAGTATAATAAGTGTCACTATGACAAAGAAAAAAGCACATAAACCCGGTTCCGCGACTATCGCGATGAACAAACGCGCTCGCCATGAATACTTCATCGAAGATGAGATCGAGGCGGGGCTTGCTTTGCAGGGATGGGAAGTCAAATCGATGCGTGCTGGTAAAGCAAACATCACTGACAGTTATGTCACATTCCGCGACGGTGAAGCCTTTTTATTCGGCGCAACCATTCAACCTCTCAACGTGGCGTCAAGTCATGTGGTTTGTGATCCGACCCGCACAAGAAAATTACTGCTGAACAAACGTGAGTTAGAGACGCTGTTCGGTAAAGTGACACGCGATGGTTACACCGTCGTCGCGCTTTCCATGTACTGGAAAAATGCCTGGTCAAAAGTGAAAATTGGCCTGGCAAAAGGTAAGAAAGAGCACGACAAGCGCGATGACATTAAAGATCGTGAGTGGAAAGTAGACAAAGCACGTATCATGAAGAACTCAAACCGCTAAGTCTCTGGCTTAGCTTGCAGTTTTTCTGGTATACTGCGAAATAGTACTTGGGGCTGATTCTGGATTCGACGGGATTTGCGAAGCCCAAGGAGCATGCCGAGGGGCGGTTGGCCTCGTAAAAAGCCGCAAAAAAATAGTCGCAAACGACGAAAACTACGCCCTAGCAGCTTAATACCCTGCTTAGAGCCCTCTCTCCCTAGCCTCCGCTCTTAGGACGGGGATCAAGAGAGGTCAAACCCAAAAGAGATCGCGTGGACACCTTGCCTGGGGTGAAAGCGTTAAACCCAATCAGGATAGTTTGTTAGTGGCGTGTCCATCCGCAGCTAACCGGCGAATGTAAAGATTGGACTAAGCATGTAGTGCCGACGGTGTAGTAATTTCGGACGGGGGTTCAAATCCCCCCAGCTCCACCAAACAAGGTTTCGGTTATTACCAGATAAGGCCGTTACCGCAAAGAAAGCCGCAGCCCGCAAGGGTTTGCGGCTTTTTTATTGCAACCTCTCCGTTGAGTCATCGCAGTCTATCCTTTTGTTTTTCATCCAAAACACGACATTTATCTCATCCATTTCTGCGGATAATCGTTTTCCATAGCGGCCGGTTATCTTATTGCTGCCATCTTCGACTATTGCCCGTTTTGCGCAGTTGTGTGGCGCTTGACCCTGACTTATTGAGTCGTCATATTCGAAATAAGAAAGCATCACTTTTACCCTCGCCTTTAGCTGCGGGGGTTTGTTTTTTTGGCACCATCAGGAGATTACTTGTGAAGAAAAACATATTGCTGGCCATTCTTGCGCTGGCCGCTACCAGCGGTTTTGCACAGGCTGAAACAACATTGCGTTTTGGCGTAGATCCTTCGTTTCCCCCTTTTGAATCTAAAGCGCCGGACGGCAAGCTGGTCGGTTTTGATATCGATCTGGGCAACGCAATCTGTCAGCAGGCTCAGGTTAAATGTGAGTGGGTTGAAACCGCGTATGACGGTATTATTCCTGCCCTGAATGCCAAAAAATTTGATGCCGTACTTTCCGCCATGTCGATGACGCCAAAGCGCAAAACGCAGGTCACTTTCTCCAACATGCTTTATCACGTACCCAGTGTGCTGATTGCGAAAAAAGGCAGTGGCCTGCAACCGACAGCGGAATCGCTGCAAGGCAAAACCGTCGGCGTCGCTCAGGGAACCACGCAGGAAGCATATGCGCAAGGCGAATGGCAGAAGAAAGGCGTGAACGTCGTCTCTTATCAGAATCAGGATTTCGTCAATCAGGACCTGGCCTCTGGCCGTATCGACGTAACGCTGACTAACGCGGCGGCAGCCGAAACAGGCTTTCTGAAAACGCCTGAAGGCAAAGATTATGCCTTTGCTGGCGAGCCGTTAAACGACACCCGTTATCTGGGCGAAGGAACGGCTATCGGCCTGCGTAAGGATGATCAGGCGCACCTGACACTTATCAATAATGCGCTGGCAGAAATCCATAAAAACGGGACTTACCAGACGTTGGAAAAGAAATACTTCACGTTTGAGGTCTATACCAAACAGCCGTAATTCCTTTCATCAGGCCGCATGTGGCTAACCATGCGGCTCAATATTTGCGGGACGGATTCCAATACCACCTGCCAGAAACTGCAATTCAGAAGATTGTTTTCGTGAACCTCCGCAATCCTCAAACCTTCCCGTTTCACTGATTCGGCTTTCAGCCTAAAGTCAGCCTCGCCGATAAACGTTATCTGAAAAGGTTACACCAACATGAGATCCGCCGATGTCTGCCTGAGCGCCTGCAAAGCTTCATCACGAATATCCGTGTCCGTAATGATTGTGTCGATTTTTTCCATCGGCAACACCAGGTTATATCCGCGACGGCCAAACTTAGTGGAATCAGTGACAACGACGACCCGCTGAGCGGCGGCAGCCATAATACCGCTGATGCTGTAGCCCTCATTAAATGTGGTGATGCCTGTCGCGGCGTCCAGGCCGTCTGCGCCCACAAACATCAGATTGGCGACGATTCCCTGCAAGGCATATTCCGTGATGTTTCCATGCAAAGAGCGCGTTTTATGCCGCAACGTTCCGCCGCAGACCACCAGCGTGATATCGGGGTTTTCAGATAACACAAACGCAGCGGGCAAATTGTTCGTGATGACGGTGATATCACCTGATTTTACCAGTTCTTCCGCCAGCAACATGGTGGTACTGCCACTGTCGAGAATGACGGTATCTCCGGGTTTTACCAATCCTGCCGCCGCCTGAGCGATACGTTTTTTAGGATCACTGGCCTGCAAATAACGTTCTTCTAGCACCATTTCATCCTGCGGCAATCCCGTCAGGTTGGCCACTGAAGCATCGCGTTTCGCCGCACCGCCATGAAAGCGCTTCAGAGCCCCCTTTTGTTCCAGTAATCCCAGGTCAGAACGAATTGTCACTTCAGAAACGTCGAAAGAACTCGAAAGCTCGGCGACCATGACGGTGCCGTTTTGATTCACTAAATCAATGATTTTGTTACGTCTATCATAAGTATTCATGATTAAGGATCCGAAAGACTGTATTGCGGACAGTGTAAACAAAAGGCGTCATTAAGAGGAGAAAAAAATCCCGACATTGTGAAACGTGATATCACCTTGCCCGCCAGGCTTTGATTGCTTTCATATTACGGCACAACCCGAAAGTCGAAAGAAAACGAATGCAACAACCTTACGAAATATTTCGATCACTGTCACGAATTCTGTAAAACGCTATTGTTTGGCTTTCGAAATGATATGAGTATCTTCGAAAACAAACGGAGGCCAATATGAAAGATATTATCGAAAAACATAAGCAAGGCGAAAGCACCGGGATTTGTTCTGTCTGCTCTGCACATCCTTTGGTAATCGAAGCCGCCCTGCGGGAAGATCTCCGCACCAATCGTAAAGTGCTGATCGAAGCCACCTCCAATCAGGTGAACCAGTTTGGTGGCTATACAGGAATGCTGCCGATCGATTTTCGGGATTTCGTTCTCGCGATTGCGGAAAAAGTCGGATTCCCGGTGCAGCGACTCATTCTGGGAGGGGACCATCTGGGGCCAAACTGCTGGCAAAATGAAGATGCTGAAACTGCAATGTCTAAGGCAGAAGTGCTGATAGCCCAATATGTTGAAGCCGGTTTCAGCAAAATCCATCTGGACGCGTCAATGTCATGCGCAGACGATCCGGTTCCGCTTGATCCTTTTGTTGTCGCTCAGCGCGCAGCACGTTTGTGTCAGGTGGCCGAACGTGTAGCAACACCCCAACAGAAACGCTCGCTGACTTACGTCATTGGCACCGAAGTTCCGGTTCCGGGCGGTGAAGCTTCTGCTATCCAGCATGTTCATGTGACCGAGTCGAAAGACGCGCAAGCTACGCTCGAAATGCATCATCAGGCTTTCCGTGAAATGGGGCTTGAGGCGGCAATTGAGCGGATCATCGCCGTTGTTGTGCAGCCAGGTGTAGAGTTTGATCATAGCCGTGTGATCCACTATCAGCCGAAACTCGCTGCGGGATTATCGGCTTATATAACAACAACTCCACTGGTTTATGAGGCACATTCAACCGATTACCAAACCCGAGAATCCTATCGTCATCTGGTTGAGGATCACTTTGCCATTCTGAAAGTCGGGCCTGCGTTAACCTTTGCCCTTCGTGAAGCCGTTTTTGCTCTGGCGAATATCGAACAGGTGCTGATCGCCCCCGAATCCCGCAGCCAGATACTGACCGTGATCGACGGTGTCATGCTGGACGAACCGGTTTACTGGAAAAAATACTACAACCCGACATTCAGCCTTTCGCTGATCGACCTGCATTTCAGCCTTTCAGATCGCATTCGTTATTACTGGCCCAATGCCCGCATCAACCGGGCTATGGAAGCGCTGGTCGCCAATTTAAAATCAGTAGAAATCCCGCTGGGCCTGTTGAGCCAATATCTTCCTGCGCAATTTGAACGGGTGATGGTGAATAAACTGACCAGCGATCCTCACGAACTGATTATCGATAAAATTCAGGACGTTCTGCGCGCCTACCATTACGGCTGTTCCCCGCAACCCGTCAGCGCGGAGGCCTGCAGCAATGCTTAACTGCGAAATCTTCGTCAAAACAAATATTGCCTTCACGGATTATCTGGAAGCCTTGGCCCACATCGGAGAAAGCATGGTCAAAGCTGGTGTGGTTGAAAGCACCTATCCGCAGGCGCTGCTGAATCGCGAGGCCGAATTCCCGACGGGCATTCAGCTTGAAGAGCATGCAGTCGCTATTCCGCACTGCGAAGCCAGCCATGCCCGGAGCCCGGCTATCTACCTGATTCGCCCGGATGCTCCCGTTGAATTCTTTCAGGCTGATGATGAAGGCACCGTTCCTGCGTCTCTGATTGTGGCGCTTATCGTCACACATCCGTCAGAACAGCTGAGCTTGTTACGTCAACTTTTCAGTCAGCTACAGAAGCCGGAATTTTTAGAAAAACTGCTTACTGCGCCAGAAAATCAGCTGGCATCCCTCTTTGAGCAACAGGTTTTCTTACCGGCTGAAGAGAAAATTTCTCCCGTTTATATCTGAAGCCGTTACCAACCGAAGCACCTCCTCTACACCTTACTTAAAAACATTAAAACAAAGCATCAAGGAGCCTTACCGTGAAGCGAAAAATCATTGTCGCCTGTGGCGGAGCCGTTGCCACTTCCACTCTGGCAGCAGAGGAAATCAAAGAGTTATGCGCAGCACATAATATTGAAGTGGATCTCGTCCAGTGCCGCGTCACTGAGATCGAAACCTACATGGACGGTGCGCATCTGATTTGCACCACGGCCAGAGTTGACCGTAAGTTCGGTGCAATTCCGCTGGTACATGGGATGCCGTTCATTTCTGGCGTCGGCATGGATGCGTTGCGTGAGCAAATACTGACCCTGTTGCAGGAGTAAGCCATGTTTACCGAAATAATGCGCTACATCCTCGATCTCGGGCCGACAGTCATGCTGCCCGGCGTCATCATCATTTTCTCCCTGATATTGGGCATGAAACTGGGGGACTCATTTAAATCAGCCATTCACATTGGCATCGGCTTCGTCGGGATCGGTCTGGTCATTGGCCTTATGCTCGATTCCATCGGGCCTGCGGCAAAAGCGATGGCCGAGCATTTTGAAATCAACCTGCAAGTGGTGGATATCGGCTGGCCGGGTTCATCACCGATGACCTGGGCATCCCAGATTGCGCTGGTCGCCATTCCGATTGCTATCGGGGTGAATATCGTGATGCTGCTGACCCGCATGACACGCGTCGTCAACGTCGATATCTGGAACATCTGGCACATGACATTCACCGGCGCCATGCTGCATCTGGCAACCGGATCATACTGGCTGGGGATCATGGGCGTCGTGGTTCACGCGGCGTTCATCTACAAACTTGGCGACTGGTTTGCGAAAGATACCCGCGATTTCTTCAACCTTGAAGGCATCGCTATCCCGCACGGCTCCTCGGCTTATCTCGGCCCGATTGCCGTGCTGGTCGATACCCTTATTGAGAAAATCCCAGGCCTGAACAAAATCCACTTCAGCGCCGACGATGTTCAGAAACGCTTTGGCCCGTTCGGAGAACCCGTCACCGTGGGTTTTGTCATGGGTCTGATTATTGGTTATCTCGCCGGATATGACATCAAAGGCGTATTGCAGCTGGCTGTCAAAACGGCTGCCGTCATGCTCCTGATGCCGCGGGTGATTAAACCGATCATGGATGGGTTAACACCTATTGCACGCCATGCCCGTACACGTCTGCAAGCCCGTTTCGGTGGACAGGAATTCCTGATTGGTCTGGATCCTGCGCTTTTGCTCGGCCATACCGCCGTCGTCTCCGCCAGCCTGATCTTTATTCCATTAACGATTTTGATTGCGGTGCTGGTACCGGGAAATCAGGTTCTGCCGTTTGGGGATCTGGCAACAATCGGTTTCTTTGTGGCGATTGCGGTTGCCGTGCATCAGGGGAACCTGTTCCGCACGCTGATTTCGGGCTGCATCATCATGAGTATCACCCTCTGGATTGCGACGCAGACTATCGACCTGCATACGCAGCTCGCGGCAAATGCCGGTGCTCTCACAGCCGGTGGCCGGGTGGCATCCATGGATCAGGGCGGTTCTCCGATTACCTATCTTCTGATCCAACTTTGTACGCTGAAAAACATCGCGGGGCTCAGCATCATCGGCGTCATTTACGCCGTGGGTGTATTCCTCACATGGCGACGCGCCCGTAATTTTACCCGGGCTGAAAAACTGGCAGCGGCTGCACTGGCCAGCGCTTAACCCTCATCCAGGCGGAGGGTTACCTCCGCCTTAAGGAAACAATGATGCAATCTGTAGTTGTACATCAGGGCGGAACAATTACCGTCGAGGAAAAGGCAGATCCTGTATTAAGCGCGCCCGATGATGTGTTAGTTCGCGTTGCGTATTCCGGCCTGTGCGGCTCTGATATTCCGCGTATTTTCGCCAACTCTTCGCATTATTATCCGATCACGCTCGGCCATGAATTCAGTGGTTACGTGGTCAGTACAGGTGGCGAAGTTCATGATTTACAGGAAGGTGATGCTGTGGCGTGCGTTCCTCTGCTCCCCTGCTTCCAGTGTGAAGAATGCAAAAAAGAAGCCTACTCACAATGTAAGCACTACCAGTTTATCGGCTCCCGGCGCGATGGCGGCCATGCGGAATATGTGGTCGCGCCGAGAAAAAATCTCTTCCGGCTGCCGGAAAACGCTTCTCTGTTGCAGGGCGCATTTCTGGAACCGATCACCGTGGGTTTACACGCATTGAAACTGGCTGGGGGTTGTGAAGGCAAAGAAGTCGTCGTGATTGGTGCGGGGACGATCGGTCAGTTGATCATTCAGGTCGCAAGCGCCCTGGGTGCGCGTTCCGTGACCGCCATAGACATCAACCCCCAGCGGCTGGCGCTTGCTCTGGAAACCGGTGCTAGCCATAGCTTCAACAGCGCCATGCTGAACGCTGACGAAATCCGCCAGCAAAGTCAGGAGCGTCGTTTTAATCAGCTGATTATCGAAACCGCTGGCACGCCGCAAACCGTCGCGCTGGCTCTCGACATTGCGGGACCGAAAGCACAGGTCGCGCTGGTCGGTACGCTGCATAAAGATCTGACCCTGAATGTGGCAACCTTCAGCCATATCTTGCGTAAGGAGCTGACGTTACTCGGCAGCTGGATGAATTATTCCGCGCCCTGGCCCGGCAGTGAATGGCAACTCGCAACGCAGCTTTTCGCGGAACAGAAAATAAATCTGACACCGCTCATTGGTTGTCTTGGCGACCCGGAGGAATTTGTCAAAGAAGTTACCGCCCTGAAGGGAAAACCTATGGCGGGCAAAATCCTGCTGGATTTAACAAGGAGCTAAATTCATGTATCTGATCTCAAACAGAGAAATGCTGCTGGCGGCGCAGCGCGAAGGTTATGCGGTTCCGGCATTCAATATCCACAATATGGAAACGGTACAGGTTGTGGCCGAAACGGCGGCCGCGATGAGCTCTCCGGTCATACTCGCCGGAACGCCCGGCACATTCAGTTATGCGGGAACCCGGTACCTGATTTCGATATGTCAGGAAGCGGCACGGAAAAACCGTATTCCACTGGCACTGCATCTTGATCATCATGAGGAACTGGAAGACATCGCGGCGAAAGTCCGCTCGGGGATCCGATCCGTCATGATCGACGCCTCACATTTCCCGCTGGCAGAAAACATTGAAAAGGTGCGCGATGCGGTGCGTTTGTGCCATGCCTTTGACGCGAGCGTAGAGGCCGAACTCGGGCGGCTTGGCGGGCAGGAGGACGATCTGGTCGTTGAGGAAGGCGACAGCTTCTTTACTGATCCGGTTGTCGCCAGGCACTTTGTGGAATCCACCCGTATCGATTCGCTGGCAGTCGCCATTGGTTCAGCGCATGGCTTATATCTGGGCACGCCCAAACTGGATTTCCGCCGTCTGGAGCAAATTCGTCAACTGGTCGATATTCCTCTGGTGCTGCACGGCGCGTCCGGTATCCCGGATGACATGATCCATGAGGCGATTGCGCTTGGGATCTGCAAAGTCAATGTGGCAACTGAGTTGAAAATTGCCTTTGCCGATGCAGTAAAAGACTATTTTACAGCGCATCCTGACGCGAACGATCCGCGCAAATACATCGTTCCCGGAAAGCTGGCTATGCAAAAAGTAGTGGAGGAAAAGATAAAAGTCTGTGGCAGTGCTGGTCGTTTATAACCAGCATGAGATTTACCGCCTTCATGGATTAAAAGCGGAGGTTTTTTCTCCGCTTTTCAGCTCTTTGGCATCTCACCGGTTGCAGCCCAATCGCCATTCTGATTTTATGGAAAGCTCTCTGATAGTGAAATGGAAAAGATGATGACAACCCTCAACCACTTTGGTCAGCCCGTGGGCGACGCCCTTCCCGACTGGCAGCCTCGCGAACGTCCGTCACGCGTTCAGCTTAATGGCATCTGGTGTCGCCTGGAGCCACTGAGTTGCGAACGCCACAGTCAGGATCTGTTTAACGCCTGGCACAGCATTGATAGCGGCAGTGACTGGACCTACCTTTCCGTTGACCGTCCGGCGACGCAGGCTGAATGCGATCTGTTTATTTCGCAGCAGGTCAAAAGTGAAGATCCGTTGTTTTTCGCCGTGGTGGATAACGCCACAGGCCGCGCCGTCGGCAGCGTATCGCTGATGCGTATCGACCCGGTGAACGGCGTTGCGGAAATTGGTTGGGTAAACTGGTCACCACTGATGAAGCGCACGCGTTTCGGCACCGAAGCGATTTATCTGCTGCAACGTTATCTGTTCGATACGCTGAAATACCGCCGCTGCGAATGGAAATGCCACAGCCTGAATGAACCGTCTAAACAGGCCGCTTTACGCTTCGGTTTTCAATACGAAGGCACATTCCGTCAGGCTATCGTCCTGCGCAGCCATAACCGTGATACCTGCTGGTATTCCGTCATCGACAGCGAATGGCCGGAATCGAAAACGGCATTTGACCGCTGGCTGAGCGCCGATAACTTCTCTGCGGAAGGTCAGCAGAAGCAGCGTCTGGAAGAACTGCGTAAATAAAAAAATAGCCCGCGGAATTCACTGACGCGGGCACTTTCTTTGCATAGCAGATGTAAACAGCGAATTTACACGGCAGATTTAAACGGCAGACAGCAACGTAATATCCGGCCACGCATAAATGATATTTCGCGAACGCCAGAGCGGCCCGGCGTCAGTATATCGCCCTGCTTCGCGGCCACCCAGCGCACTGTAAAACCGGATTGCCGGTTCGTTGCCTTCCACTACGCCAAGTCCGGCGCTGCGATATCCCGCAGCAATAAGATGCTGAGCCGCTTTACTGATTAACCGTTTCCCGATGCCCTGACGCTTAAAATCACCGGAAACATACAGGAATTTAATTTCGGCCATCTCGCCAAAATCAGGGTTAGATGATGCCGAGGTCAGGCAAAATCCGGCCAGTCTTCCGTTAACTTCAGCCAGAAAAATACCCTGCCCGGCTGCGGGATGATCAAATTTATCCTGCCAGAAAACTTTACGGCGTGGCACATCCAGCGCAGCGAAGGCTTCCGCCGGGGCGAGCTCGCGGTAGGTTTCACGCCAGATAGCGACGTGCAATCCGGCGAGTTCATCAATATCTTCTGGCGCAGCTTCGCGCAAAGAAAAAGCAGGCACGGCGTCCCTCGTCATCAAAAAATCCGGTGGCAGAAAAGTCAGCTGAGTATAGTCAGGCTTTTTCTTCCCGCGCTAACAATGAACGCTTTCTTTCCACGCCCCAGCGGTAGCCGGAAATATTCCCGTCTGTTTTCACGACGCGATGGCAGGGAATGGCAACGGCCAGCAGGTTCGCCGCACAGGCACCGGCCACGGCGCGAACGGATTTTGGCGAGCCGATTTTGCGGGCAATATCGGCATAGCTGGCGGTCGTTCCGGCTGGAATATCGCGCAATGCCTGCCAGACGCGCTGCTGAAAAGCCGTACCGCGAATATCCAGTGGCAAATCCAGCCCGATTTGCGGCTGTTCGACAAAGCCGACGATCACGGCAATACGCTGCTCAAAATCAGGATCGCCGCCGACCAGTTCAGCTTGCGGGAAACTGTTTTGTAATTCAGCGATCAGCTTTTCCGGTTCATCGCCCAGCAAAATGGCGCAAATTCCGCGCTGACTTTCAGCGACTAAAATCTCGCCGAGCGCAGAGTGCCCGATGGCAAACCATACGCGAACATCACGGCCACCGGCGCGGAATGACTGCGGCGTCATGCCCAGCACCTTACCCGACGTTTCATAAAACCGGCCATCGGATGAATACCCGGCGGAGTGAACCGCTTCGGTCACTGTCGCCGCATCGGCCAGCTTTTCACGAACGCGGCGCGTGCGCTGCGCCTGCTGATATTCTTTTGGCGTCACACCGGTTTGGGCTTTGAATATACGATGAAAATGATAAGCGCTGATGCCGACTTCTGCCGACAACTGGTTCAGCGTGAGCATTTCGGTTGACTGTTCAAGCAGCCGGCAGGCCAGCGCCACGCGCTGAGCGTGAAACTGCGCCAGTGAAATAAGCCCCTGACGGCAGCGTTTGCACGGGCGAAAACCGGCCTGTTCGGCGGCTTCGGCATTGTCGTAGAATTCAATATTCTGCGGGTTTGGCTGGCGTGACGGACACGAAGGCGCGCAGTAAATACCGGTGGTTTTTACCGCATATACAAACTGGCCGTCAGCCTTCTCATCGCAACTGATAACCGCCTGCCAGCGCGGATCCTGCGCCTGATGACTTTCCGCACTTCCCGATACCGCTTCGTGACGAACTTGCGCTTTACCTGACATGGTCTGCCTCACATTTCCCGACTGGATGACTCACAGCTTATGCCGTGAAATCACCTTTCGCCCTCCGGCGCTTGCTTTCTCATTCCCCTCCCGTTTTCAGCCTCCAAAAGGCGCTGAAGGCGTATCAAGGATCAACTGATAAAAGGCCAGATCCAGCCAGCGGTCAAATTTCCAGGCGGCCTGTTTAATCGTTCCGGTGTGGGTAAATCCGTTCTTCTCATGCAACGCAATGCTGCCGCCGTTTGCCGCGTCGATCGCACCAATCAGTGTATGGACATCGCGCTCGCGTGCCGCGTCAATGAGTGCATTGAGCAACACTTTTCCCAGCCCTTTTCCACGATGATCTTTATGAATATAAATAGAGTGCTCGACAGAATATTTATACGCTGGCCACGCGCGAAACGTGCCATAACTGGCGAATCCCAGCAGCGTCCCTTCTTCATCCTCGAGGCCGATAACCGGGAAATTATTGATCAGTTTAGTGGCAAACCATGAGGTCATACTGTCGATATGGCGCGGTTTATAATCATACAAGGCCGTTGAAGTTATAATGGCATCATTAAAAATATCCAAAATCGGCACCGCGTGCTGATGTTCATTACAGGCAATCAGTTTCATCAGATTTCCCCCTTCGCTTCCGTTATAGTTTAATTTCCACTATAGTGGATTTAATTCCACAAAAGTAAACAACGGAACACCTAATATGTCAATCGACCAGTTGATCGCCACACGCCTGCAATCATTACGAAAAACTCAGGGGCTGAGCCTCGAACAGCTGGCCAGCAATTCCGGGGTCAGTAAAGCGATGATTTCGAAAATTGAACGGCAGGACAGCAGCCCGAGCGCCAGTCTTCTGGGGCGTCTGGCGGCCAGCCTCGGCGTGTCGCTGGCACAGCTGCTGTCAGAAGAAAACCCGCAGCCCGCCCCGCTGCGTCCGCGGGCAAATCAGGAAGTCTGGCAGGATCCGGATATTGGTTATATGCGCCGCCAGGTGACCGCGCATGAAGAGAATGGTGCGCCCGAACTGGTGGAAATTACCCTTCCCGCCGGAGCGCGCGTCAGCTATCCCGGCTGGCGTCAGCAGGCTTACAAGCAGCGTCTGTGGATGGTAGAAGGATCGCTGGAGATCCGTTATGGCGATGAAAACTACGCGCTGGCCGCCGGTG
The DNA here is from genome assembly GCF_019200965.1 of Rahnella sp. PD12R. NCBI lineage: Bacteria > Pseudomonadati > Pseudomonadota > Gammaproteobacteria > Enterobacterales > Yersiniaceae > Rahnella > Rahnella sp. PD12R. The sequence goes on from NZ_JAHTMS010000016.1 coordinate 60,543, forward strand.
ACGCGCTGACGTTTGGCGTCGATTTGCCTGTCACATTCAGTAATCCGGGTTCGCAGCCTTGTCGCTATTTGCTCGTTATGAGCGACAAATAGCGTCTGCGTTTTCGAGCAGCGCCAGTGCGCGATCCCGCTGGCGCCAGAAGCGTGTGGTCATCATCAGCCACATCTCGGGCGACGTATTTTCGCGGGCTGACGCCAGCTCCTGAAAGCCGGGAAACGCGCCGCCGCGATAACTCAGGTCATAGTGAAAATCATCAACCGAGCTGTAACGCAGGCGATGTAAATCTGCGATAACCCGCTTTAATTGCGGCTGCCAGACGAGTGGATCCGCCATCCAGCGTGTCGTCAGTTTCTCCAGTTCAGGCTGCAATTGTCTGAGTTTTTCAGCCACCGGCGCGAGGTCGAATTCCGGTGAAATAGCCGCGATAAGCTGTGTGAGGGAGTGCTGCAAACTTTCAAGATACGCCAGCGGATCCAGCGGCAGCACGGGCTGCGTCAGTAAACTTTCCAGCCAGTGCGCGTGGATTTGCGTATCGCGCCAGAGAATATTCAGATCCACCTTATCGTAAGTGTCCGCTTCCGTGTGCCACCACCAGCCGCCACCGCTGCCCGGTGACTGCGTCGTTTTTTCCTGAGGCACTTCGCGGAAGGCAAAATGCAGCGGTAAACCGCAGCCCCAGAATGACTGGTCGCCGCCTTTTCCCAGCGCGGTAATGCGCAGCGCCGGTTCACCGGTCACGGCTTCAACGGCGGTGTTTAAGAACGCGTGGGATTCAGAACCGCTGACATTCAGCACCACATTGACGGCGTCGAGACACCCCGGCGAATCCACGTTGATATGCGCCACACAATGTTGTTTCAGCTGCTGGCGGTAACGGTCGGCGTACCACGTAGAGCCGCCATAACGGGCATTGGAATGCCCCGGCCACCAGATAATCCGCAGCCCGCGCAACAGCGTCTCTCGCTGCTGATAAAAATGGATCGCCATCGCCAGGCACAGCGCATTGCCGGTCGCATTATCGGTCACGCCCTCATGCCAGGAATCGTAGTGGGAGGACAACAGCACAAACTCCGGGCTGCTGCCGGGAATATCCACCACCGGCATGCTGCATTCGGCGACGTGATAATTCAGCTGTGTGGCCATTTTCAACGCCATCAGCGGGGTGATCTGAAGCTCCGCTAACAACCGCTGGCCGTCCTGCCGGTTGACCGAAATCACCGGCAGGCGCGGATAACGTAAAAAATCATCCGGTTCCGGCGTGCCCCAGACCGGCCCGACCGTTTCTTCATGCAGTGCGGATTCCGCAGAACCCCAGATATGGATCAGCCCGAGCGCACCGGCGGCACACAGCCGTTGCACGTAATCTTCAAAGCCCTGACCGGCGATCACGATTTTGCCTTTTACGTTCTGCGCCCACGCTTTCCACTGCAGATCGGTACGTGGCGCGCAGGCCTCTGCGTCATAAAAAGCCCGCCCTTCCACGCCCTGCGGGCAATGCGCGGAAAATGAACGGGTTTTCGCTTCACAGCGCCAGCCGGGTTTGCCGGGCAATTCCAGGCTGCCGCACAGCGGATCGCTGAGATACAACGGGCAATGCATCAGGCGCGCATCCAGCCCCTGTTCCTGCAATAAAGACACCATGCGCTGCGCCGCCAGTTCAGCATCATCACAACCGGAAAGCCGGTGCAGCGAGGAAAACTCGTGCAACAGTCCGTCCATCAGCGGCAGTAAATGTTCACGAACCGGCGGACGCAGTGGCATTATTGGGCTTTCTCCTGCTGATGAACGGACATGTCCAGCGGGCCGAAATATTTCACTTTGATCTTCTCCCAGGTGCCGTCGGCCTTAATTTTTGCCAGCCCGTCGTTGAGCAACGCTTTGATTCTGGCGTCGTCTTTGCGCACGCCGTAGGAAGAGCCGATGCTGAATATTTTGTCGTCACGCACTTCCGGGCCGGTCAGCTCAAAGTTTTTCCCTTCCGGCTTATTGAGGAATCCGAAGGTCACGGCCACCGCCGGGCTCAGCGCGCCGTCTAAACGCCCGGCGACCAGATCCTGATAAATCGTATCCTGATCGGCGTAAGCCACCACATCGACGCCTTTCGGCTGCCAGAAGGTATTGGCGTACATTTCCTGAATCGATCCCTGCTGAACCGCAATGCGTTTACCCTGCAAAGACTCCGGCGTCGGCAACAGCGGGCTGCCTTTTTGCACCACCAGCTTGGTCGGGATATGGAAGACGAAATCACTGAAATCAATCACTTTACGGCGTTTTTCCGTCGCGCCCTGTGGCGAAATAAAATCGACTTTCTTGGCGAGCAGGGAAGGAATTTCGGCGTCAAAACTGCTGACCACGAACTCGCATTTCACTTTCATCACATCGCAGATGGCGTTGGTGATATCAATTTCAAAACCGGTCGGCGTCCCGCTGGCATCACGGTACTGGAATGGCGGATAGCCCATGTCGGCGGCGACGCGCAGGGTTTCACCGTCTGCGTGAGCCATCGCGCTGCCAAAGGTCAGTGCCAGAACGGCAGCCGCCAGTGTTTTTTTCATCATTATTCTGTCCTCTCTTCCCAAAGTTATTGTTTTGACTGCCAGTTTGAAAATTCTTCTCTGACTGCGCGGAGCTTTGTGTCGTCCTGACATAAATCGAGAGCCGTCATCGCCAGCGCTTTGGCGGCCTGTAACATGCCCTGCAACCCGGCTTCTGAACCGGCGGCAACGGCGAATTCCGGCGTGTGAGGAAGGACATCGCCGATACGGATATACGGGTGGATTGCCGCCGTAATCTGGCTGACGTTGCCGATATCGGAGGAACCGATGCCGCCTTTCAGCGGAGGCGGAACGACTTCAACGCCGATGGCTTCCAGGTTTTGCTGGAAGAATCCGGCCAGCGTGAGGTTGTTGTTGCGTTCGGCGTAGATCTGCCCCTCTTCGATTTCCAGCCGTGCGCCGGTCATCAGCGCTGCGCCGCGTGCCGCATCGAAGACTTTTTGCTTCACGGCGGCCAGCCCTTTCACGGTGTCGGCGCGCATCAGGAATTTTGCTTCGCTGTAGGCCGGAACGATATTGGTGGCGCTGCCGCCGTCGGTGATGATGCCGTGAACGCGCACATCATCGGTGAAAAGCTGACGTAACGCGTTGATCCCATTGAAAGTGTGGATGACGGCATCCAGCGCGCTGATGCCGTTTTGCGGCGCGGACGCCGCATGCGCTGCTTTGCCATAAAATTTAAAGACGGCATCAACACACGCCAGCCCGCCGCGCACCACCATAGTTTTATCGCGCGGATGGAACATCATCACCGCATCGGCATCGTCAAAAATGCCTTTGTCGCTGAGGATAATTTTGCCGCCGCCTTCCTCTTCCGCCGGTGTGCCGATCACTTCCAGCCTGCCCGTCAGAAACTGCGAAACCTGTTTCAGCGCCAGCGCTGCCGTCACGGAAGCCGTGCCGATCAGGTTATGTCCGCAGGCATGGCCCAGATTGACCAGCGCGTCATATTCGGCCAGTAACGCAATCACCGGCCCCGGTTTACCGCTGTTATAAGTGGCACGGAATGCCGTCGGCAAGCCGCCGAGTTCTTCTTCAATCTCAAAACCTGCCGCACGCAGGGGCGCAATCAGCGCCGCCGCAGAATTCACTTCTTCAAAACTGAGCTCCGGATTGGCATGAATGTTCAGCGCCAGTTCCGTCGCCTGAGCCGCCAGTAAATCGACGGCAGCGATAATCTGCGCCTTTTGTTCTTCTGTAGTGCAAACCGACATGTTTTATTCCCTGCGATGGTGCAAAGCCAAAAATTATTTTCTGACAGCGTGAATTGGCCGTTGCGTTGTTTTGCCTCTATGCCTTCCAGAAATATGGCTTTTAAGGATTCTGGTCAAATTGAGCCTTTTTATCTGTTGCCCTTTTTACGCAAAAATTATTTTATGGTGTTCGGCTTTGCGGGCAATAATCCGGGGAAATCCATGAACGAAAAAGACTGGCTGATTTTGCGCGCCGTATATCAGCATAAAAATATTACCCGCGCGGCGGAGCAGCTTTACACCTCGCAGCCCGCCCTGAGTTATCGCCTGCGTCAGATCGAACGCAAACTGGCTATCCGTTTATTTGAAGAAGGACAAAAGGGGCTGGTTTTCAGCGCGCAGGGGGAATACCTCGCGCAGCACGCGGTGACCGTGCTCAGCGATTTACAGCAACTGAAACTCAATCTGCACAGTCTGGATCAGGCGCAACAAGGGGAAATCTCTCTGGGCGTTTCCAGCAATTATGCGGCGTATCGCCTGCCGCCTTTGCTGAGCCAGTTTCGCCAGACGCATCCGGGGATCCGCGTCAGCCTGATGAGCGGATTCAGCGAGGATATTATTCAAAAACTGCTACGCGGCGAGATTGATATGGCGCTGGTGAAAGATGATTTTAACTGGAAGGAAGGTAAGCATCTGATTGAAGAAGATGATTATGTGCTGGTGAACAGTCAGGATTTTGATTTTGCGCTGCTGCCCCACATGCCGCAGATAAAAATCCATCACGGCGCGCACGTCACGCAGCTGATTGAACGCTGGTGGAATGCCAATTTCTCGCACGCGCCAAACATCACGATGGAAGTCGATAAACTCGAAGTGTGTATGGCGATGGTGGAGCACGGGCTGGGCTACGCGATTGTCGCCACATATTTACCGCTGCCGGAGCATTTTTACCGGCGGCCCGTCAGCGTCGATGGCACGACGGTGAAGAACCGCACCTGGCTGCTGCACCGCCATAACCCGAATGCCACGCCGTATATGCAGGCGTTTATTCATCTGCTACAGACGGCGCAACAAGGGCTGACGCCGCGCTGATCAGAGATCTAACGTGCCGTCGATCAGCGTACAGGTATCGCCGCCGATCCACGGCTCGCCATCCACGAAAGTGACCGTCACACGGCCATCGCGCTGAAGTTTTGTGCCCTGACGGACGCGGTAACTTTCGGCCATATGAGCGCCGTCCGGGAATCCCGCCGCTTTCAGCACCCGCGCCAGGCAGGCATTCGCGCTGCCCGTGACCGGATCTTCTTTCAGCACGCCGTCTTCGTCGATCAGTGCCCGCACTTCATAATCCGCCGGGCCGTTTTTATCGTGCAAACCGTAAACCGCAATGCCGTTCACGCCGAGGCGCGTTTGCAGCTCGCTGATAGCCGCTGCGTCAGCCGTAATATTCAGGCAATCCTGCGCACTTTCCATACGCACCACCAGCCAGATAATGCCCATGTCCGCCGCCACCGGCGTGACGTCTGCCTGAATTTTGCCACCGCGCAGCGCGGTCGCCAGCAATGCATTGTGCTCAGCCGCCAGCGGTTTCATCACCGCCGGAGGTGCAGAAAACGCCTGCCCGCCTTCGGCCAGCTGATTAACCTGAACCAGCCCGACGCCGCATTCCTGTATCAGATGGCCCGGATTTTTAGGCTTCAGCCCGCTTTGCAACAGCGCATACGCCGTGCCCAGCGTCGGATGTCCGGCAAACGGCAGCTCTTTGTCGGTGGTAAAAATACGTACGCGGTAATCGGCTTTCGGCGAAGCCGGTTTAAGCACAAAAGCGGTTTCCGCAAGATTGGTCCAGCGCGCCATGGCGAACATTTCGGCGTCGGTCAGCCCCTCGGCATCCAGGATTACGGCCAGTGCATTGCCTTTCAGCGGCTCAGCGGTAAACACATCAACTTGTTTAAAACGGCGCAGGCGGGTCATAACGGATCCTTTTGTTCATCTTTTGGAAACGGGCGAAGTGTCTGAGTCTATGAAGTTTTCTTTCTGTTTTCGAGAAAAATGTCAGCTTGCGGCGGCTGACCTATGCTTAAAGCACTTCACTGTCTTTTCTAAAACACATAAGGAACAGAAAGATGCCCGCGAAGGATTTGATTGGTATTGGCATCGGCCCGTTTAATCTGAGTCTGGCCGCCATGGCGAAGGATACCGCGAAACTTAACACGGCTTTTTTTGATGCCAACCCGGAATTCAGCTGGCATCCCGGCATGTTATTGCCGACAGCCACCATGCAGACCTACGTTTTGCAGGATCTGGTGACGACGGTCGCTCCGCGCAGCGAATTCTCCTTTATCAACTATCTGGTTGAACAGAAGAAAATTTACCGTTTTCTGGCGACGGAACAGCTGATCATCAGCCGCGATGAATTCTCAGATTATCTGCACTGGGCGTGTGACCGCATTCCCGGTCTGCATTTTTCCGAGCCGATTGAGCGTATTGATTTCGATGATAAAAAGCAGGAATTTGTGGTGCAGGGCGATAAAGGCGAGCACCGCGCGCGCAATATTTGCCTCGGAACCGGCCATGCGCCGTGGATCCCCAAACCGGCACGCGCGGCGCTGGGCGAAAACTGTTTCCACGCAGCTGAAATTGAATTGCGTGAACCGGATTTCACCGGCAAGCGCGTCATTGTGGTCGGCGGTGGCCAGAGCGGCGCAGACATTATTCTCAATGCGCTGGGCGGCCACTGGGGAGAATTCGCGGAACTGAGCTGGTTGTCGCGACGCCCGAATTTTCAGCCGCTGGATGAGTCGATTTTCACTAATGAATATTTCACGCCAGAGTATGTGAATTACTTTTACACCCTGCCCGAAGACGTGCGCGAGCAGGAGATCAGAACGCAGAAACTGCCTTCCGACGGTATCAGTTATCACACGCTGGAAGATATTTATAAGCAGCTGTATCACCGGTTTGACGTGTTGCATCAGCCGCGCAACGTGCGTTTACTGCCGCACCGCGCGCTGGATCATATCGTTCGCAACGCTTCCGGGGATTTCAGTTTGCAGGCGAAACACGGGCTGGAGAAATGCGAGGAACATTTCAGCGGCGATATCGTCATTCTCGCCACCGGTTATCGCCCCGGTTTGCCGGATTATCTCGCGCCAATGCTCGACAGAATTCCGTACGATCGCGAACAGCATTTACCGTTGCTGCCCAACTTCAACCTGCGCTGGGACGGCCCGGAGCAGAACCGGATTTACGCGGTGAATGCCGGTATCCACAGCCACGGCAGCGCCGAAGGCCAGCTGACGCTGACCGCGTGGCGTTCGGCTAGGATCCTGAACCATCTGCTGGGCGAACCGCATTATGATTTACGCCCGGTGCCGTCGCTGGTGCAATGGTGGTCCGGCGAATAGCAGGCATAAAAAAGCGGAGCACATGGCTCCGCTTTCATTTTCAACTCATCGTTTTATTTACACGTAGAAGTAGATCGCCAGAAAGTGGCAGGCGCTGCCGCCCAGCACAAAACCGTGCCAGATGGCGTGACCAAAACGGAAGCGTTTCGATGCATAGAAAATAACGCCCAGCGTGTACACCACGCCGCCCACCGCCAGCAACGTCACACCGCCCAAAGACAATTTGGTCGCCAGCTGATAAATCACAATCAGCGACAGCCAGCCCATGGTCAGGTAGGTGATCAGCGAAAGCACTTCAAAACGGTGTGCAAACGCCAGTTTGAAAATCACGCCAAACAACGCCAGACCCCAGATGACCGCCATCAGCCCTTTCGCCAGGGGAGAATTCAGCCCGATCAACAGGAACGGCGTGTAGGTTCCGGCAATCAGCAGATAAATCGCGCAGTGATCGAGTTTTTTCAGCCAGTATTTGGCTTTCTGATGCGGAATGGCGTGATACAACGTGGAGGCCAGATACAGCAAAATCATGCTGCCGCCATACAAACTATAACTGGTGATCGCCATTGCGCTGGCGTTTACGCTGACCGCCTGCACCAGTAACAAGACCAGGCCGACAATCCCAAACACCAGCCCGACGCCGTGACTCAGGCTGTTGGCAATTTCTTCAGCCCACGGATATCCCTGTGGTGATGACTTACCCATACGATGAGAACCCTCGAGGCAAAACAATAAAATAACGTTAATCCGGCGCTGTTTATAAATTACGCCGACAGGCAGATTAACTGAGAACGATTCCAGTGTACACCTGTACGCTTAAATTGAGTATTTCCTGATGTAACAGTCCCTTAGCCGGATCATCATTTCATTACACGAATGACTGGAATCCCTTCAATTCATTCACTTTGTTTATAATTTACCCGTATGACATTCTGAAGACAGCGCCATTTACCGCACCCAAAAACATGATTTTTTTACATCAACCGATTAAGGTGTACCGGAAATCTCTGATAATGCTCTTCATAATGCCGTCAATTTGACTAAGGTTTGACTATGTCCGTAGCAACTTCCCCGCTGAATTTTGGCGCAATGACCGAAGTTTTTCAGTTTCTGATGGAAATCGACAAGCTGAAAAGCGTGCAACGTCGCACAAAAGTGCTGGGCACCGAACGTCAGGAAAACTCTGCGGAACACAGCTGGCATTTCGCCGTTGCAGCCATGTCTCTGGCACCTTTTGCACCGGAAGGCGTGGATATCAATAAAGTCATCCGCATCGCGCTAATCCACGACATCGTGGAAATCGACGCCGGTGACGTCATCGTTTATGACCTCGCCGCCCGCGCTGCCGTTCACGATCAGGAAGTGATCGCCGCCAAACGCCTGTTCGGCCTGCTGCCTGCGCCGCTGAGCACACAATTTCTGGATTTGTGGAACGAATACGAAGCCGGAGAAACGCCGGAAGCGCGCTTTGCGCTGGTGATTGACCGCGTCATGCCGATGGTCATGAACCTGAATAATCAGGGTCAGAGCTGGGTAGAAAATAACATTCGTCTGGAACAGGTTCTGGCGCGTAATTCCTTTATCGCCGAAATCCACCCGGAACTTTGGCTGCATATCCGCAGCCATCTTGATAACGCCCACCAGCAGGGGTGGTTGAAGTAATTTTCCTGGCTCCTCCCCCTGCGAAGGGGGAGGAGTTATGCTTTTTGTAAATCTGGTAATAAACCCTGAATTATTAGCAAATTAATTATCGCAGTGCCCGGTTTTTGCCAGACGCACTGAGGGTTTTGAAACCACCCTCTTACCTTCGCTCTCGGCAGATTCACTCAAACCCGCGCCGCCAACGAATACGCCCATTTTTACATATTGTCTGACGAAGTAATTCCGGCCTGGTTCAGTGAAAATCGTTAAATCATTGGGTGAGAATTCTGACTCAGTGGAAATTTTATGATTCTGGCCGCCAGAGACCTGGGTGTAGAAAAATACTTTGTCGGCAGTTTCGCCAATACATTTCCCGTCAACATAGATATCTTTTTTAAGTGCCTTGCCAACAAAACTGTCACGATAAATATATAAGCCAGACATATTTTGTTCAGGTACAGGAAAACTTTTTGCCTGGGCAGATTCCTGTTGCGTTGCCAGAGGAACACTGGCGCAGCCGCTCAGTAACAGAGCGCCCAACAGAGAAACTGAAACGAGTATTTTTTTAGTATTCATTAAAACAGATCCTTATGTATAAAAATAAAAACAACGCCACTAAGAAAAATCCTAATGCCGTGTATTTATAATTGAACAAAAGTCCCCGCGTCATGAGAATAATCATGAAATTTATTGTTTAAAGGGAAATTACATCAGGGAGATTATTTATTGCTATGGACTTGCTCCTCCCCCTGCGAAGGGGGAGGTTGGGAGGGGGTATTGCAGGCTAACTCCTTGTCAAAGCAAACTTTAACGTTTTAATTTGACCTTAATACCCCACCCCAACCCTCCCCTTCGCAGGGGAGGGAGTTTAAGGCACTTTCAGCGCCGTCGAATCAACGTACGGTTTCATGATGGTGTCGGCATCTTTCTGCGCCTGTGCGGCGGCGGTTTCCGGGGTGACTTTTTCGTCGTTCACCAACGCTGCCAGCTGGTTTTCCATTGCCTGTCGAACCGCAACGGTTTCGTAGGTGGAATACCACGGATACGCATATTTCAGCTGTTCCAGCGCAATCGCAGCTCGCGGATCTTTTGCCAGATAATCTTTCATTTCCGGTGTGTCATAAGACGCCATACGCGGTGAAAAATAACCGGTAAAGCGGCTCCAGGCACCGTTCACTTTCGGGCTGACCAGATATTGCAGGAACTGGTACGCCGCTTTTTTCTGGTCGTCGGAAATCCCTTTAAAGCTCACCAGACTCGCGCCGCCGATGGTCACGCCGTTGCGGACTTTGGCAGGCATCATCGCCACACCCAGCTCGAAATCTTTGGTGTTTTCACGCATAAAGCCCAGCGCGCCGGTGCTCAGCATCGCCATCCCCAGTTTTCCGGAGAAGAACGCTGCGCTGATTTGTTTGGAATTCAGCACGCCGGAAGGCATCACTTTGTCGCGATAAACCAGGTTCTGCCAGAAGTGCAGTGCGCCCAGCGTGGACGGTTTGTCGTAATACACTTCGCCCGGATAATCCGCATTGTAATACTGGCCGCCGTTGGCGCGCACCAGCGCGGATAAAATCCAGCCGCCGTAATCATCGTTAGTCGATGGCAACATGATGCCCCACTGGCCTTTTGCCAAATCGGTCAGCTTTTTCGAATCTTCCAGCAGTTCGTCCCAGTCTTTCGGCGGCGCGGTGATCCCGGCCTTGGCGAACATGTCTTTGTTGTAATAGAGAATGGGCGTCGAGTTATGGAACGGAATGGCGTAAGTCACGCCGTTCAGCTGGGCGTTCTGACGCATGGCGGGCCAGAAATTTTGCGTCAAAAATGGCGTCGCTTTCTGGTCGCCGAATTTGAACAGTTCGTCCATCGGCAGGATTTCATTTTTGATTGCCAGATCCGCCGTAAAGTTGGCCGACATGATCACCAGCGCCGGGGGCTGCCCGGATTTCGCGGCGGCTTCGGCTTTCACTTTAGTGGTGTCGTAGTTGCCGGTGAAAATCCCGCGCACTTCGACATCATTCTGTGACTGGTTGAACTCTTTGATAACGCGGGTCATTTCCATGGTCAGCTTGCCGTCAACCGGCGCAGGGAACATGAAATCGATGTTTTCTTTAGCAGACGCCGTGCCTGCGGCAATGAAGCCGATGGCGAGCGTCAGCGCACTTATTTTACGCATTGTTGCATTCATGCGTTTACTCATAAAAAATTCTCCCGGTGCAGGTTTTGCTGGTTTTGGCCTGAAAAAAGATGAAGGTCGTGCAAAGAGAAATGCAAAGTGATGCGGTCGCCGGGTTGTGGAATATCCCCGGTATTTTCCCGCAGCTGGTTTTTACGGACATAACGGATCTTGCCGAGCGCGGTGTCGGCGTGGCAGAGATACTCCGCGCCGAGCAGTTCGCGATAGGTCAGCGTGGCCTGCAATTGCAGGCTTTCGCCGTCGACCGGGCGGTCGCTGATGTGTTCGGGTCTGATACCCAGATACACGTCAGTAAGCGCCTGCGCGTGGTCAGTTTGCGGCAAATGCACCGGCTGATTTTCGACGCTCAGCACGCCACCGGCACACGGCAGTAAAAACAGATTCATCGACGGCGTGCCGATAAAACCGGCGACAAACAGGTTGGCCGGGTGCGCGTAAAGCATTTCCGGCGCGCCGATTTGTTGCAGATGGCCTTTATCGAGCACCGCTATCCGGTCGGCCATGGTCATGGCTTCCATCTGATCGTGCGTAACGTAAACGGTGCTGGTTTTCAGTTGCTGATGCAGCTGCATAATCCCATCGCGCACTTCGGTACGCAGGCGCGCATCGAGGTTCGACAGCGGTTCATCCATCAGAAATAACTTCGGATCGCGCACTATCGCGCGTGCCATCGCCACGCGCTGACGCTGACCGCCGGACAATTTGCCCGGCTTGCGTTTAAGCAACGGTTCCAGTTGCAATAATCCGGCCACGCGATCGACCCGCGCCTGATGCTGATCTTTTGGCTCATTGCGCATCCGCATGCCGAACGTGATGTTTTGTTCAACGGTCATGTGCGGGAACAGCGCGTAGTTCTGGAAGATCATCGAGAAATTTCGTTCACGCGGTGCCTGCGCGGTGATGTCAGTTCCGTCGAGCAAAATACGTCCTTCGCTGACGTCTTCCAGACCCGCCAGCAGACGCAGCAAGGTGCTTTTGCCACATCCCGACGGCCCGACCAGCACCAGAAATTCGCCGTCGGCAATCTCCAGCGAAAGCTGATTCACCGCCGTACTGCCTTCAAACTGCTTGGTAATATTTTCCAGACGAATGCCAGACATCATTGATCATCCACCGGGCAACTGATTTGCGCGTCGTAAAGATACGGTCCCGGATATTGCGACAGCGGATGCAGATAACTGACCAGCCCGGTTTTATCCACCAGACGGTGCATCACGCAGGCCGCCGGTTCGAGGTTATAGAACGGCGCCGGATTGTGGTAATAGTACGGAACCTGATGCACGGTGCCGGGAATGGTGGTGATGATCGCCTGTTTGTACTGGGTGAAAATCAGGCGGTGCGTGTGGCCGCAGAACACGCGAACCAGCGACGGGAAACGGTCAATCAGCGCCAGCAACTGGTCGCCATTTTCACAGGAAATCGCGTCCATCTGCGCGGAACCGACTTTGACCGGCGGATGGTGCATAAACACCGCCGTCGGTTTATCACCGCCCTGCTCCAGCTGGCCTTCCAGCCACGCCAGCGTTTCCAGCGTCAGAAAACCTTTCGATTCACCGGCAAGGCTGGAATCCACAAACAGCAAACGCATCGGGAAATCGTCGATGGCATAACGCATGTTTTGCGGGTCGTTTCCGAGCTGCGGGCACAGCGGATGCAGCGCTTCCAGAAACTGCGCTTTGTCATCGTGATTGCCCGGAATAATAAACAGCGGATAACGCAGATTGCCCAGCGTGCGGCGCGCCACCTCGTATTCCTGCGGCAGACCGCAGTTAACGATATCGCCGGTGATCACCACCGCATCCGGTTGTTCTTCCAGCGCATTCAGCTGGCTGACCACTTCGGCGTTACAGCCGTTCACGTCGATAAAGTCATACAGTTTGCGGCCGTGGCTGCGAAAGTGCATATCAGAGATCTGAGCTAAAAACATGGAAGACTCCTTTATTTAATCCCCGAAAAACCGAAGCTCTTCAGGAACTGTTTCTGAAAAATAATGAACGCCAGCATCAGCGGAAGGCACACCATCAGCGTCCCCGCAGTAATTAATCCCCACTGACCGCCCGATTCTGCCCCCATCGCGAAGGACACCAGCCCGACGGTGAGCACCTGTTTGTCCGGGTCGTTCAGCACCATCAGCGGCCAGAGATATTCGTTCCAGTGATAAGTAATACTGACGGTCGCGAAAGCGAGAATGGCGGGCCATGACATCGGGATCAGCACGCGGAATACCACCTGCCACCAGCGGCAGCCTTCCATCAGCGCGGCTTCTTCAATTTCACGCGGGATACTGAGAAACGCCTGACGCATCAGGAACACGCCAAACGCCGACGCGAAGTACGGCATCATCACGCCGGTCAATGTGTTGAGCAGCCCGAACTGTTTGAGGATCATCATGTTCGGCACCATCATGATGACCGGCATGATCATCAGTTGGATGAGCAGCAGGTAGAACAGCGTCTGTTTGCCGCGAAATTCGTGATACGCGAAGACGTAACCGGCGGTGGTAATCGTCACCAGCTGAACCAGAAACGTGCCGAACGAGAAGAAAATGGTGTTGGCGTAAAGCCGCAGCCAGTCTGCGCTGTCCCAGGCATCACGGAAGTTTTGCAGCGTCAGCGGGAAACGGGGCAACAGCGAGGCCATATCCGGCCCGAAGCTGCTTTCGCTGAACGCCGACGACAGCATCCACAGGAAAGGTGCCATCCATAAAAACGCGGCGCAGAGCAGCAGAACCGGCAATGTCGAACGGCGGGCACCGCGCAGCAGCAGCCCGGAAGATCGCGGCACGGCGCGCGATTTTTGAGTCATCAATGTTTCAACGCTCATAGTGAGCCCCTCTTTCCAGTACGCGCAGATTCAGCATCGAAAAACCAAACAACAGCACCAGCGTCAGGAAAGTCGCCGCTGACGCTTTGCCTAAATCGTGCGTGTCGTTGGCGAGGCTCTGGATGTAATACAGCAACACCGTAGTAGCGTTATTCGGCCCGCCCTGCGTCATCACGGCGACGTGATCAATCTGGGTAATCGAGTAAATCAGCGCAATCGTGACCACAAAACTGATGGTCGGGCGCAGCAGGGGCAACGTGACATAGAAGAAAACCTGCGGGCGCGACGCCCCTTCCATCAGCGCCGCTTCACGGGCAGAAGCGGGAATCGACTGCAATCCGGCGAGGAAAAACAGCATGTAATACCCGGCAAATTTCCATACACCTATAACGCTCAGGGCAATCAGCGCGCTGTTGCTCATGCCGAGATAGTTGTTGTTCATCGGCCCGAACATTTTCGCCAGGTAGTAATCAAGCAGCCCCATGCCGGGCATAAAAATGAACAGCCATAGGGTGGCGGCGCTGACGAGAGGAATGATCATCGGGAAGAAAAACGCGGTACGCAGCCAGCGGTTCAGCGAGGTATTTTCCCACAGCGCAACGGCCAGCAGCAGCGCCAGCACGATGCCGGGGATCACGGTCATCAGGATGTAAGCCAGATTATTGAGCAGCGCACGCCAGAAAACGGAGTCCTGAACCAGACGCAGATAGTTTTGCAGACCCGCAAACGGCGGCGCGTCCGACGACAGACGGCTGTCAAAGAGGCTGTCCATCGCTGACTGGAATAAAGGGTAATAGGTGAACAGAAACAGAAAAATCAGCGTCGGCAGCAAAACAAGATAAGGGAACAACAAACGGCGCATTACAGGATACCGGTCAGCCAAATAAGGTGCCTATCCTGTCGGGAATGTGTGTCAGTTACATGGCGGTTATGTGATGGTTATTTGAATGAAAAATGAGCGAATGTTACTGAGCAAATAGGAGGAAAAGACCGGCGTATTGCCGGCCTTAAAATCATTAACCCTGAACTCACGACCTCGCCAGCGCGTTCCCGGCTTTTTCCGACAACTCAAACAAAGCAGGCAAAACATGCGCCGTGGCTTTGATGTACGCGCTCACCTGCGCCACACCTTCCGGCGGCAAAAGCTCTCCGCTTTCCAGGCCCTCGCTCAGACAGAGCAAACCATGGCAAAGGCCTTCGGCAGATTCAGAGGCGACCGCGCCAAGATCATAAAGCTGGGGTTCGGTGAAGTTGCTGAGATCCATATCGGAAATCAAAGTGCGAAAAGCGGTGATGGAGTTTTCAGGGTATTGGGTTTCGGTTGTTGTCATGATGATCATTCCATTACTAGATTTAAGTTTCATCACGCCTTCAGGTTCCAAACTAAAGGAGTGACTCAGACAGGTTTGGAACTCCGGATCTAGCGACCGGCCAATCATAAAGATTGCCCTGCCTGAGCCACGAATTGAAGTGTGCACGTAGCCGCTGAAAAAAAACAAGTTTTTTCAGTTCCAGATAATCGGAGTTCCAAGTCCGGCTACGGATTTTGCCGCAGCGAGGTGACTATATTCCGATGATTTTGCCAATGAAACAGACTGTATGGATTTACAGGAAGTTACTTTGGTATTTGGAAGGCGTCTCGCAGGAATGACTCCTGTTCCCTCCCCTGCGAAGGGGAGGGCTGGGGTGGGGTATTAATGGCGAATTCGAAAATTGAGCTTTGTGCGGGCTGATCATTCAGTGAAATATCAAACCACACCAACACCCATCCTTTCCCGTGCTTCTTCATAGGTCGGCATCGATGCCGCAGCCCCTGCTCTTTCCACACAAACAGATGCGTACGCGGAGGCAAATTGTGCGGCTTCGGAGAGCGTGGAACCGGCGGCGAGTTGCGAGGCTAATGCGCCGTTGAAGGCATCGCCTGCGCCGGTGGTATCGACCGGTGTGGCCGGGCAGGCGGCGATGATCTGCGTTTCGCCATTCACGGAGAGCAGCGCGCCCTGCGTGCCGAGCGTGACGATCAGTGCCTGAATGCCTTTGGCGTGCAGCGCGTGGGCGGCGCGCTTAGCGGATGGAATATCGTGAACCTCAATGCCGGTCAGCAATGTGCATTCAGTGGCGTTGGGCGTGAGCAAATCGACCTGCGCCAGCAGGTGGTCGGAAACCGGCTGGAACGGCGCGGGGTTGAGGATAATGTACGTCCCGTTTTCCCTGGCGATGTTGATCAGCTTTTCGATAGCCGGAAGATTATTTTCCAGCTGCGTCAGCAGGATATCGGCGGCGGCTACCGCCGGGCGGCATTGTTCGACTTCTTCGTCGGTGACCGTCAGGTTCGCGCCCGGATCGACCGCTATCATGTTTTCCGCGTCCGCACCGGCGACGTAAATCAGCGCATTACCGGTCGGGCATTCGCTGGTGGAAAACAGCGTGACGGCGTCGAAACCGGCGTTGTCGAGGTGGCGGCGGGCGAACATACCGAAATCATCACGCCCGACTTTTCCGATGTAATGCACCCGCGCACCGGCGCGCAGTGCGGCAACCGCCTGATTCGCGCCCTTTCCACCCGCGCCCATCATGCTGTTGCGTGCAATCAGGGATTCTCCCGGTTTGGGGAAACGCGCCATGCCAGCGACGATGTCGAGGTTGAAAGAACCAAATACGCATACCTTGCCTTTTTTCATGCCTCTCTCCTGAAAGAAAACGGTCGTGACTGCGACTGAAAAACGCGTTGTGCGGCCAGACAGGCGCCGCGGCAGCCGGTCTCATCGGTGACGGCGCTGAAGTGGATCTTCAGTCCGTTCGCCGGATACGGGCTGCGCAGATGGCTGCGCAACTGCTGTTCAAGCTGCGCCAGCGGGAAATTCTCCATCGCCAGCACACCGCCGCCGAGCACCAGATATTCCGGGTCCAGAATGTTCATTTCACTGGCGACCGTCCGCGCCAGACGCGCTACAAATTCGGTTAAATCCACATGTTCTGCGTGACGCACAAACAGTTCGGCGAACGGCGTTTGCGGTGCGTGCTGCCGCGCCCAGCCGGTCAGCCAGTTGCCGGACGTCAGCGTTTCTACGCACCCGGTTTTGCCGCAAGGACACAACAGCGGATTGCCTGCCAGCGGAATGTGCCCTAGCTCGCCCGCACCGCCATGTGCACCATGATAAAAATCGCCGTTAATCCACAAACTGTTGCCCAGACCGGTGCCCAGATACAGGCCGACGGCGACGTCCGGCAGCGCGTCGTGCTGAAGTAAATCCCACCACATCAGATGGTTAACGTCTTTATCCATCGTCACCGGCAGATGCAGCCGCTGCGCAAGCTGCTCCGCGACCGGCTGATTATCCAGCGCGGAAATAAACGGCAGCGATAACACGGTTTGCCGGTCGCGGGATAAGATCCCCGGCAAACCGAGCATCACCTGTGCCACCTGATGATGCGGATCCTGCGCATCCAGATACCCGCGGATCAGTGCTTCCAGCCCGCTCAGCGGGTCACTTTGCCCTGCCCAACTTTGTGTCGGGGTTTTGTGGTAGCCGCGAAAATTTTGCTGGCTGTCCATCAGCATTAAACGGGTATTGGTGCCCCCGACGTCCACTCCAAGAAAATGCGGCATACGGCTCTCCTGCCCTCAGGCTGCGTGACGCGCCTGACGCATCTGATCGAGCATTTTGTCCCAGGCAATATCCAGATCGCTGTCGAGCGTGAACAGGCCGGAACTGCCGACGATCAACACTTCCGCGCCCGCAGACATCAGATCCTGATACGTCCGCAGGTTGCAGGATCCGTCGATTTCGATCAGATAGCGGTAGCCTTTTTGCTGTTTGAGATCGCGCAGCTGGGCAATTTTGCCCAGCATTTCCGGGATGAACGGCTGCCCGGCGTAGCCCGGATCGACAGTCATGACGGTAATTTTATCCAGCAGATGAATGTAGTGCTGGATGTATTCCACCGGCGTCGCAGGGTTAAGTACCACGCCGACCTTTTTACCCAGAGAACGGATCTGGTTGATGATGCGGAACGCGTCGCGGTTGATGGTTTCGGCGTGCGGGCAAATAAAATCAGCACCGGCTCTGGCTATCGGTTCGATAAAGTCGGACGGATTTTCCACCATCATATGCACGTCCAGAACCAGCGACGTATGCGGGCGGATCTGTTCGATGAAGAACGGCGACAGCGTGATGTTTTTGACGTAATGGCCGTCCATGATGTCGATGTGCAGCATGTCAGCGCGGCGGTTAAGCACCTCAAGTTGCTGTCTGATGTCTATCAGGCTCATGCACATCAGCGACGGAGAAATTTTGTATTCCATGATGTTTTCCTAAGGTCAGAGGCTATTAAAATAAGCTTTAAAAATAAGGGTTAAGGTTGTGCAGCCCGCGCTTTGGCGGCGCTCATGCGTCCTGCGCGTTTTTGCAGGAAACGGGCACGGAAGAATTTCAGCGCCAGCACCACAATCAGTACCGCGCCCCACATCGCCAGGCTGAAATGCGGGCTGACGTTCAACAGATTCAGGCCGGTAGAAATTACCTGGAGGACAATCAGCGAGAGCACCACGCCCGCTACTTTGCCGAATCCGCCGTTCGGATCGGTGCCGCCTAAAATGATCGCCAGCACGGTCAGCAGCAGGTAAGAATCGCCGTAGCCCATACGCGCAGAGTTGAAGCGCGCCATCATCACCAGCCCGGCAATCACGCATAACATGCTGGAAATCACGTAAATGGCGATGAGGACACGGTGCGTGTTGACGCCGCTGAAATGGGTGGCGTTGATGTTGCTGCCGCTCATGTAGATGTATTTGCCCAGGCGCGTGCGTTCGAGGAATACTGCGATGAGCACCGCCGTCAGCAGGAAGATAATCAGCGGAACCGGTACGCCGAGCAGCGTTTCCGCGCCGATAAAGCGCACGATGTCCGGCATGCCGCTGATGGCCGCTCCGCGTGAGAGATAGATGCCGACGCCGTTCACCATCGTCATGGTGGCGAGCGTGACCAGAATCGGATGCGCCCCGACGTAGGCCACCAGCGCACCGGTCAGCATGCCGATGACCAACGCCAGAATCATTGCGCCAACCAGCGCCACGGTCAGCCAGACCGCCTGCATCGCCATGCTGGCATCGGGCGGCAGCCAGGTCAGAAACACCCACGCCATCAGCAGGCTGGTCAGGTTAGCGGTGGCAATAATGCACAGGTTCAGGCCGCCGCTGAGGATCGGGATAAACATCGCCAGCGTCAGCAAACCGAGTTCAGGCAGCTGAAACGCGACGCTCATAAAGGTGGCGTCACTGAAGAATCGCCCCGGCATCGCCAGGCTGAAACCGATAATGACCACCAGCAGCAACAGCGATAATCCCAGTGTGGTGTTGTCTATTTTCAGGGAAGCTATTTTCAGGGAAGCCATTTTCAGCCGTGGCCGGTCTTTAAGATTCACATTTCTGCTTTTCGCGAACATAGCGGTTTTCCTCAGGCGAAGCCGACTTCGGTTTCTTTGCGTTTCTTGTAATGGGTGACGGTGATGGCCGCGACAATCACCACGCCGATGACGATATTCATGAAGTAGCTGGAGACGCCAACCAGGTTGAGGCCGTTTTTCAGCACGCCAATCAGGAACACGCCCATCAGTGTGCCGACCACGCTGCCTTTGCCGCCGTTAAGGCTGGCGCCGCCGAGCACCGCGGCAGCCAGAACATCCAGCTCGCCGCCGACCAGCGCATTCGGCACGACTTCGCCGACGCGGTAGACCTGAACCAGCCCGCCAATCGCCGCCATCGCGCCGAGATAGCCGTACGCAAACAGGTGCAGCAGACCGACGCGGATGCCAATGCGGCGCGCGGATTCCTGATCACCACCGACCGCAAACAGCTGACGGCCCAGATGCGTTTTGTTGAGTAAAATCCAGCTCAGCGCTGCCACCGCCAGCATCACGACAACCGGCAGGCCAATCTGGTAATGCTGCTCGCCGACGCTGAACGGCAGGACGCGGATCGGCGTGGTCAGCCAGTCCGGCAGGTCGTAGAGGCTGGTGCCGTTGGTCAGCCACATCAGCATGCCGAACAGCAGTGACTGCATGCTGATGGTGACGATGATCGAGACAATGCGCAGGCAGTAGATCAGGATGGCGTTGATCATCCCGAGGACGGTGCCGATCGCGATCGCCAGTAAAATGCTGCCTGTCGGGCTGCTCAGGCCATAATGAATGGCCAGCGTGGCGATGAGGTACTGCACGACGGAAGCGACCGCCGCGAAGGAAATATCAATGCCGCCGGTGACCAGCACCACAAATAAGCCGAGGGCAAAAATGCCGCTGACGGCATAACTTTCGGTCAGATCGAGCAGGTTCTGAAGCGTCAGAAACTGATTGGTGAGCAGGGAAAACGTGACGATAACCACCAGCAAAACCCAGGCTAAATAACCTTCGTTGCTGGACGGGCGTAACCGGCTGAGCTTAAGCATTGACCGCCTCCGCAAGCTGTTGCTGAGTAATCGCGCCCGGAAGATATTCACCCTTCACTGTGCCTTCGGAGAAATGCAGCACGCGGTCGCAGTTGAAATACACTTCCGGCACTTCGTCGGAAATCAGCAGGATCGAAATGCCCTCTTCCGCCAGCTGGTGCACCAGCTGGTAAATACTGGCTTTCGCGCCGACGTCCACGCCGACGGTCGGTGAATCGAGGATCAGGATCTTCGGCTGCGTCAGCACCCATTTCGCCAGCACGATTTTTTGCTGATTGCCGCCGGACAGCGTGGAAATCGCCTGATCCGGGTTCGCGACTTTGACGCCGAGTTTTTCGATCCACTGCTGGATGATCTTGTTTTTGCGGTATTCGTCGATAAGATGAAAACGGCTGCGCAGCTGATCCATGATCGCCAGCACGGTGTTGTCACCGACCGATTGCTGCTGGATCAGTCCCAGCGTCAGCCTGTCTTCAGAGACATAGCCGATGCCGGATTTGATCGCGTCTTCATGGCTGCGAAAACGCACCGGTTTGCTGTCGAGGTAGATTTTGCCGCTGTCCGGTTTGGTCATACCAAACAGGCTTAGCGCCAGTTCGGTGCGTCCGGAACCGAGCAGGCCGCACAGGCCGAGCACTTCGCCGGCGTGCAGTTTGAAACTGACGTCGTGGTACTGGCCTTCGCGGGTGAGTTTGTCGGCTTCCAGCATGATGCGTTCGTCATTCATGTTGGCGGCTTTCAGGCGGTAATCGAGTCTGAGGCCGGTCATCAGCTCGGTCAGGCGCTCGCTGCTGACCTCAGAGGCCGGGACAGTGCCGACTTTTTTGCCGTCACGAATGACCGTGACGCTGTCGGAAATCTCCAGCACTTCGTCGAGACGATGGCTGACGAAGACCACGCTGATGCCTTTGTTTTTCAGGTAATGCACGGTGCGCAGCAGCTGATTCACTTCGGTGCGGGTCAGCGAGGCGGTCGGTTCATCCATAATGACTAACCGCGCATCGGCGACCAGCGCGCGGCAAATTGCCACCTGCTGGCGCTGGGCAATCGGCAGCGCCGACACTTTGCTGTCGAGATCTAAGGTGTAATTGAGTTCAGTAAGAATGCGCTGCGCGGTGTTGCGCAGGCGTGACGGGCGATACCAGCCCATCAGCCCTTGCAGGTTGTGGTCGAACGCGATGTTTTCAAACACGCTCAGGTTCGGAAACAGCGACAGATCCTGATAGATCACCTGAACGCCAAACTGCCGCGCCTGATCCGGGCTGAGTTTGCTGAACGTCTGAAGCCCCTGCGTGGCAGAACCCAGCGTGATCCGGCAACCGTTATCCGGCTGATAAACCCCCGAGATCACTTTGATCAACGTACTTTTACCACAGCCGTTGGTGCCCGCCAGGCAGTGAACTTCCCCCGGCATCAGCCGCAGGGAAATGTCGTTAAGCGCGCGCTGTCCGCCAAAGGTCACCGACAGATTCTGTACATCAATCAGCGGCGTGTTGTCTGTTTGAATGATCTCGGAGATTGCCATGATTACAGCCCCATTTTGACCAGTTTCGGCAGGTTCGCTTTATCCAGACTTTCGGTTTCGTTGCCCAGAATGGTGCGCGTGGCTTCATCGACTTTCACTTTGCCCATGCCTTCGATGGTCATGCCGTCAGTGATTTTTTCGCCTTTTTCCAGCTTCTCGGCGATGCGCACGAAGACTTCACCGGCCACCATCGGGTTCCAGATAAAGCCGCCTTTGATGGCACCGGCTTTCACCAGGCTTGCGCCCTGACCCGGACTGAATGGCCCGAAGACGCAGACATCATCGGTTTTGCCGCGGTTAAGCACCGCGCGGCCTGCGCCGATCGGGCCTTGTGAACCGATCGCCAGAATGCCTTTCAGGTTGGCGTCTTTAGACATCAGGTCGTTGGTGGTTCGGATGCTGTCATCAAGCGATTCGCCGACACCGAATTTGTCACCGACCAGGTGCATGTTCGGATAATGTTCTTTCTGATAATTGATGGCCGCGTCGGCCCATTTCTGATGCAGAGGCACGGTCAGGCTGCCGACGTACACCGCGTAATCGCCTTTTTCTTTCATACATTGTGCGAGGGCGATCATGTGGTTAATGCCGTGCTGGGTGGCGTCGACCATTTCGAAATCCCAGTCGGCGTATTTCTGATCCGGCGATTCATGCACGATGACTTTGATCCCGGCGTCGTGTGCGCGTTTCAGCACCGGCTCCAGCACGCGGGCATCGTTGGGCACCACGCCGATCACATCCACTTTCTGGGCGATCAGATCTTCAATCGCACGCACCTGCAACGCCGGATCGGCGCTGGTCGGGCCGACCTGCCATGCGTCGATCCCGCGTTTCGCCGCTTCGCTTTTGATCCCGGCTTCCATCGCGTTGAACCAGGCGTTACCGCCGACTTTCACCACCACGCCCATGCGAATTTTGTCAGCGGCGTGTGCTGACAGGGACAACATGGCTGTGGCGAACAGGCAGGCAAGAACGGATTTCTTGATCATGTTTACTCTCCTGGGAGGTCAGTTATTTACCGCAGCAAACGGGCCGTTGCGGTTGTTTTTAGTTTTTTTCTGTAGGGGTGACGGAGAAACTTCAATCACGTTAACGTTGCTCCAGGCCAGTTCCTGGCGGAATTCCTCATCCTCCAGATGGTCTGTTATCAGTGTGTCGATTTCCCGGTAGTGGCAGATCCGCGCAAAAGAGCGGCGGCCGAATTTGCTGGAGTCAGCCAGCAAAATTTTGTGCTCGGAGGAAAGCAGCATTTGCTGTTTCAGCCGCGCGTGATGCTCGTTGCTTTCACGGATACCGCCTTCATGGCTGATGCCGTGACAGGAGAAAAACAGTTTGTTGATGACGAACTCTTTCAGCATTTGCTCGGCCAGCACGCCGACGAAATCTTCATATTTCGCCGAATATTCACCGCCTAAACCGATGGTGCGCACATTGGCTTTCACCGACAGCGTCTGGATGATCTGCACTGAGTTGGTCAGCACCACCAGCTGAATATCGGGCAACTGGCGCGCCAGATACCAGCTGGTCGAACTGCTGTCGAGCAGCAGGCAATCACCCGGATTAATCAGCTGCAATGCGCGTTTGGCGATGCGCGTTTTGCTGTCAGGCGACTGATTACTGCGGTCGCGAAACGATTCGCCTTGTTCAATCTGCGACGGCACATAGGTTTTTTCGCCCGCCGAATGTTCCGTAAAGACCGCGCCGCCGTGGCTACGTAACAGCACGCCGCGCTTTTCCAGCAGCGCCAGATCCCGCCGCGCCGTTTCCAGCGAGATACGGCATAACTGCGCCACTTCCTGTACCAGAATGCGTCCGCGCTGGGTGAGAATTTCGGTAATAAAACGATGTCGCTCTACTGGCAGCATGTGGTGATTCCTCTTTCCCGATGTCAAACAGGATACGCAGCCCGGTGGTTGTGGAATGCGCAGTGCCTCAAACGCGGCTGTGTGCATTTTTTGCCACCGCCGTCATGTGATAGTTGTCACGAAAAGATGAGAAAAGATGAAATGTTAAAGTTTGGATCTGTGGCGGGAACGGCATTAAATCGTCATTTGCGTTGCAACAAGACAGCAACAGTTTTGCAAACGGTCACAATTCCTCGTGGTTTCCCATGACCTGTTATGACCGTTTGTGTGGAGTTGACCGTTTGGACATAAAAAAAGCGCCTTAAGGCGCTTCTGCATCCGAAGAAAGTATTATCTCCCACCCGCCAGATCGAGAAAGCTGCCGGTGACGTAGGAGGAGGAATCGGAGAGCAGCCAGTAAATCGCCTGCGCCACTTCTTCCGGCTGGCCACCGCGCTGCATCGGCAGATTGGCCTTCACGCGATCGACGCGCCCCGGCTCACCGCCGCTGGCGTGCATTTCGGTATAAATCAGACCGGGCCGCACGCAGTTTACGCGAATACCGTACGCCGCCACTTCCAGTGCCAGACCGGTGGTCAGGGTATCCACCGCCCCTTTCGACGCGGCATAATCAACATATTCGCCCGGCGCACCCAGACGGGCAGCCGCCGAGGAGACATTCACAATCGTCCCGCCCTTTCCGCCGTGCCGGTGCGACATGATTTTCACCGCCTCGCGGCTGCACAGGAAATAGCCCGTCACGTTGGTGGACAGCACTTTATTAATCCGCTCCGCCGAGAGGTTTTCAATCGTCGTCTGCTGGAACAGAATTCCGGCATTATTCACCAGCGCGGTGATTGTCCCGAGTTCTTCGCCCAGGCGTTTAAACATCGCGACCACCTGCGTTTCGTCGGCAATATCAGCCTGAAGCGCGATGGCTTTGCCACCAGCCTGTTGAATTTCATCGACGACGGATTGTGCAGCGGTTTCGTTATTCAGATAGTTGACGCCGACGGCGTAACCCTGCTGCGCGAGGAGGATCGCGGTTGCACGGCCGATACCGCGGCTACCGCCGGTGACGAGGGCAATATTCATTGCTGGGCTCCTTTGGGAAAATGCCGGAAATTAGGGAAGGATACGACGTTGGTTTGCTCCTCCCCCTGCGAAGGGGGAGGTTGGGAGGGGGTTTAGCACCAAAAACAATAATTTGGGGAAACTTCAATATAGGCATTTTGCTGTAATACCCCACCCCAACCCTCCCCTTCGCAGGGGAGGGAGCCGTTCGAGGCCGGTTCAGGCCTTACTTGTAATCACTCATCGGCACGCATGAACAGAACAAGTTCCTGTCTCCGTAAACGTCATCGAGACGTTTCACCGTCGGCCAGTATTTATTCTCATCACCTGCCGGGAACACGGCCACTTCGCGGGTGTACGGGTGGTTCCACTCGTTCACCAGCTCATTTTGTACGTGCGGTGCGTTCACCAGCGGGTTATCGGCCAGCGGCCATTCGCCTTTCGCTACACGATCAATTTCTTTGCGGATGGACAGCAGCGCATCGATAAAGCGATCCAGCTCCACTTTGCTTTCGGATTCGGTCGGTTCAACCATCAGCGTACCCGCAACCGGGAATGACATGGTTGGCGCGTGGAAACCGTAGTCGATCAGACGCTTGGCGATGTCCATTTCGCTGATACCAACGGTCTCTTTCAGCGGACGGATATCCAGAATACATTCGTGCGCCACGCGACCATCACGGCCGGTGTAGAGCACCGGATACGCGTCTTTCAGACGGGTAGCGATGTAGTTCGCATTCAGGATCGCAACCTGACTGGCTTGTTTCAGACCTTCCGCGCCCATCATGCGGATGTACATCCAGCTGATTGGCAGGATAGACGCGCTGCCAAACGGTGCCGCAGAAACTGCGCCGTTTTGCGTCAGGACACCGTCAATCTGCACGACGCTGTGGCCCGGAACAAACGGTGCCAGATGCGCTTTCACGCCGATCGGTCCCATACCCGGACCGCCACCGCCGTGCGGGATGCAGAAGGTTTTATGCAGGTTAAGGTGCGAAACGTCCGCGCCGATGTAACCCGGCGTGGTGATGCCGACCTGGGCATTCATGTTCGCGCCGTCGAGGTAAACCTGACCGCCGTACTGATGCACAATCTGGCAAACTTCGCGGATCGTTTCTTCGTAAACGCCGTGCGTGGAAGGATAAGTGACCATAATGCACGACAGCTCATCGCCCGCTTTCGCCGCTTTCTCACGCAAATCGCTCAAATCAATGTTGCCCTGTTTGTCGCAGGCCACCACCACCACCGTCATGCTCGCCATCTGGGCGGAAGCCGGGTTAGTGCCGTGCGCTGAACTTGGGATCAGGCAGATGTGACGGCTGCTTTCGTTACGGCTTTCGTGGTAACGACGGATCGCCAGCAGGCCCGCATATTCACCCTGCGCACCGGAGTTTGGCTGCATACACACCGCATCGTAACCGGTCAGCTGCACCAGCCACTGTGACAACTGACCAATCATTTGCTGATAGCCGGCGGCCTGTTCTGTCGGGCAGAACGGGTGCAATTCAGCAAATTCCGGCCAGGTGATCGGGATCATTTCGGCCGCAGCATTCAGTTTCATGGTGCAGGAACCCAGCGGGATCATCGCCTGATTCAGCGCCAGATCCTTTTTTTCCAGACGGTGCATGTAACGCATCATCTCGGTTTCGCTGTGGTACTGATTGAAAACCGGGTGCGTCAGAATCGGGTCCACACGCAGCATCGCGGCAGGAATCGAGTTGCTGTCGGTCGATGCGGCTTTATCCAGTTTGTCGATGTCCAGACCGTTGTCGTCACCCAGCAGGGCGGCGAACAGGATCTGCACATCTTCACGGGACGTCGCTTCGTCGAGCGTCACGCCTACGGCACCGTGAATGTCGGTGCGCAGGTTCAGACCAAAGCTCAGCGCGCGTTCCAGCACGGCAGCTTTGTCTTTGACTTCAACGGTCAGCGTGTCAAACCAGGTGTTGTGACGCAGGGTCAGGCCGCCCTGTTTCAGGCCAGAAGCCAGAATGTCGGTCAGACGGTGAATGCGTGATGCAATGCGTTTCAGGCCTTCAGGGCCGTGGAATACCGCATACAGGCTGGCAATATTCGCCAGTAAAACCTGCGAGGTACAGATGTTGGAGTTGGCTTTTTCGCGGCGGATATGCTGTTCGCGGGTTTGCATCGCCATACGCAGCGCGGTTTTCCCGGCGGCGTCACGGGAAACACCAATAATGCGGCCCGGCATGGAGCGTTTGAACTCGTCGCGGCAGGCGAAGAACGCGGCGTGCGGGCCGCCGTAACCCATCGGCACGCCAAAGCGTTGCGCGGAACCGAAGACCACGTCAGCGCCCTGTTTGCCCGGCGCGGCCAGCAGAACCAGCGCCATAATATCAGCGGCAACGCTGGTCACAATTTTGCGGGATTTCAGTTCGCCCAGCAGCGCGGTGTAATCGTGAACTTCACCGGTGGTGCCGACCTGTTGTAAAAGCACGCCGAAGACGCCTTCCAGATCGAGCACTTTTTCTGCTTTATCAACGATAACGTCAAAGCCGAAAGTTTCCGCACGGGTGCGGACAACGTCCAGCGTTTGCGGATGTACGTCATCCGCCACGAAGAAACGGTTAGCATCTTTCAGTTTGCTGGCGCGTTTCGCCAGCGCCATAGCTTCGGCGGCAGCGGTTGCTTCATCGAGCAACGACGCAGAAGCCAGATCCAGACCGGTCAGATCCAGCGTCAGTTGCTGGAAGTTGAGCAGCGCTTCGAGGCGGCCCTGAGACACTTCCGGCTGATATGGCGTGTACGCGGTGTACCAGCCCGGATTTTCCAGCATGTTGCGCAGGATCACCGGCGGCGTCAGCACTGCGCTGTAACCCATACCAATGTAGGATTTATAACGCTGATTCTGGCTGGCAATGGCTTTCAGCTCAGCCAGCGCCTGATGTTCTGTCACGGCATCGCCGACGGCCGGTGGCCCCGGCAGCTGAATATCGACCGGAACGATCTGCTGGATCAGCGCGTTTAACGAGTCTGCACCGACCGTGTCCAGCATCTGTTGCTGCTGCTGAGAAGACGGACCAATGTGACGGCCGATAAAGGCTTCGCTGTTTTCGAGTTGGCTGAGAGTCTGAGTCATTTGCTACGCATTCCTGAAATCTGCTGGAGGTGTCTTGGGATACTGACAAAAGCTACGGGTCTTGAATTCGCCCCGCAAACGGGTTGCGGGGCGGGCATTGCAGTCTTGATTACTCTTCGATTGAAGCTGAGTAGGCTTCTGCATCCAGAAGATTAGCCAGTTCGGCTTCGTCTGAGGCTTTAATCTGGAACAGGAAACCTGCGCCGTACGGCTCGCTGTTGACCAGCTCCGGAGAACCTTCCAGCTCGCCGTTCACAGCCACGATTTCGCCGCTGATTGGGGAGTAAATATCGGACGCCGCTTTAACGGATTCCGCGACCGCGCAGTCTTCGCCTGCGGCAACTTCACGGCCCACTTCTGGCAGGTCTACAAAGACCATGTCGCCCAGTAATTCCTGTGCGTGTTCGGTGATCCCTACGGTGTAAACGCCGTTGCCTTCTGAACGCACCCACTCGTGGGAAGACGCGTATTTCAAATCTGCTGGCACATTGCTCATCTTTAATCTCCTGAAAACGTTTTAAATTTTTATAAATCAGCTAATCGAATGGGTTACTGCGCCAGCGGTTTGCCGTTACGGACAAAGCCTGGTTTGGTGACTTTTACCGGCATTTCGCGGTTACGGATTTGAACAATAGCGTTTTCGCCAATGCCCGCCGGAACGCGTGCCAGAGCAATACTGTAGCCGAGAGTCGGGGAGAATGAGCCGCTGGTGATCACGCCTTCCTGCGTATTGCCCGCGCCGTCGGTAAATCGCACCGGCAGTTCGTTACGCAGCACGCCTTTCTCTGTCATCACTAAGCCAACAAGCTGTTCGGTGCCCTGCTCGCGCTGTCTTTCCAGTGCGTCACGGCCAATAAAGTTGCGGTCTTCCGGTGCCCACGCGATGGTCCAGCCCATATTGGCCGCCAGCGGTGAAACGCCTTCATCCATTTCCTGACCGTAGAGGTTCATGCCAGCTTCCAGACGCAGCGTGTCACGCGCGCCGAGCCCGGCAGGTTTAACGCCTGCGGCCAGTAATTTTTGCCAGAAATCAGCCACCTGCTCCTGCGGCAGTGCGATTTCATAACCGGCTTCACCGGTGTAGCCGGTCGTGGCAATAAAGAGGTCGCCCGCCTGCACGCCGAAGAACGGTTTCATGCCAGCGACGGCTTGTTTTTGTTCAGCGGTGAACAGCGTTTCGGCTTTTTCTTTCGCCTGCGGCCCCTGAACGGCAACCAGCGCTAAGTCATCACGCACGGTCAGTTCGATGCCGTACGGTTCTGCATGCTGCGAAATCCATGCCAGATCCTTTTCACGGGTGGCGGAATTCACCACCAGGCGGAAATAATCTTCAGTGAGGAAGTAAACAATCAGGTCGTCGATCACGCCGCCGGACGCATTGAGCATGCCGGTGTAAAGGGCTTTGCCCGGGACGGTGAGTTTGGCGACGTCATTCGCCAGAAGGTAACGGAGGAATTCGCGGGTCCGTGCGCCGTGAAGGTCAACGATGGTCATGTGCGAGACGTCAAACATACCGGCGTCCTGACGCACAATGTGGTGCTCATCCAGCTGCGAGCCGTAATGCAAAGGCATCATCCAGCCGTGGAAATCGACCATACGCGCACCGCACGCCACGTGTTGTTCATAAAGCTGAGTCTGCTTAACCATCTTATTCCTCATGACGAAAAGGCTGCCTGAAAATGTAAAAATGACAGGGAGCGCAAACGATACCCTTTATTTGAACTTACCACTGAATTCCCCTGCTAACCATAAGATAAAATATGTAGAGCAGAACGAATGTCAGTAATTTCTCAGGGGCATTGTGCAGAGTTTTTGACTGGTAAACTGGGGTTTGTGGCGCAAAATCTACAAATAAACACCAAAAGTATCGATGTTATATAACGGCGAGGCCGGATTTCTCACCCTTTTCAGAATGGGGAATCCGGCCTCGAATTAGAAAAAGTAATGGTAAAACCGAGCTGAAATTAGATTATTTCAATCGAAGTGAATCGTCCTGTAACCATTCAGGAAGATCGTTGAGCCCCATCGCCTGACGGACCAGTTGCGGTTTCACACCCGGTAAGGAATCCGCCAGCGTCAGGCCGATATCACGCAATAATTTCTTCGCAGGATTATCCCCGGCAAACAGTTCGCGGAAGCCCTGCATTCCCGCCAGCATCAGCGCCGCGCTGTGTTTACGGCGGCGCTCGTAACGGCGTAAATACATGTGCTGACCGAAATCTTTGCCTTCTTTTTGCAGACGTTTGATTTCAGAAGCCAGCTCGGCGGCGTCCATAAAGCCTAAGTTAACGCCCTGCCCGGCCAGCGGATGCACGGTGTGCGCCGCATCGCCGACCAGCGCCAGACGTGGCGCTGCAAAACTGCGGGCATAACGGCCGGTCAGCGGGAAGGTCAGACGCTCGCTTTCGACAGCACAAACGCCCAGACGCAGGTCAAAGGTGCTGGCGAGAATTTTATTAAACTCTTCCGGTGCCAGGGCGCTCAGACGCTGCGCTTCATCCGGCGAAACCGACCAGACGATAGAAGACAAATGAGCATCCGCCAGCGGCAGGAACGCCAGAATACCGTCACCGTGGAAAACCTGCCGTGCGACAGACTGGTGCGGCTCTTCGGTGCGAATGGTCGCAACCAGTGCATGATGGCGGTAGTCCCAGAACGTCAGCGGGATATCGGCATGCTGACGCAGCCACGACTGCGCGCCGTCAGCGCCGACCACTAAACGCGCGCTGAGCTGGCGGTCATCGCTGAGAGTCACGAACGCATCGTTTTCGCCCCACGCGACATTTTTCAGCGTCGCAGGTGCGAGCAGCGTGATGTCAGAAGAATTTTCTGCCCGCTGCCACAGGGCGCGGTGAATGACCTGATTTTCGATGATATGACCAAGGTGGCTGAAACCGTATTCTTCGCCACGAAATGCAATTTTACCGAAGCTGTCACGATCCCAGACTTCCATTCCCTGATACGCATTCGCGCGCTGAGCGATGATGTTGTCCCAGACGCCGATATATTTGAGCAGGCGCTCGCTGGCGGCGTTGATGGCAGAAACGCGCATGCCCGGCTGTTCCGGCAAAGGTGAATCGAGATCCGGCAGCTGGTTTTCCAGCACGGCAACGCGCAGACCGCTGCCCTGTAATCCGCATGCCAGCGCCAGACCGACCATTCCGCCACCGGCGATAACCACATCAAAAGATTGCATAATTTTTCCTGTAAGGCCCGGAACGGAATTAACGGTCAACCCAGCCGAGCGTCCGCCTTGTAAACGCATCGCGCAACGGCGTGATGCCTTCCATCGCCAGTAAACCCAGATTGCGGCCGACCATTAATGGCAGATAACGGTTGGCAAAGAGGTGGATCAGGCCGTCGGTAACGCCGACGGTCGCCTGCTGATCGGGCTGACGGCGGTTCTGATAATCGCAAAGTACGCGATAACTGCCGACGTCGTTGCCCTGCTTTGCGGCGCCTGCCAGCGTTTCCGCCAGCGTCATCACATCGCGCAGGCCGAGGTTAAAACCCTGACCGGCAATCGGATGCAGCGTTTGCGCCGCGTTACCCACCAGCGCCAGACGATGGCTGATATGGCTGTTGGCTTTTTGTAATTGCAGCGGATAACTGAAGCGTTTACCGGCCTGTTTCAGGGTACCCAGACGCCAGCCAAAGGCCTTTTGCAGTTCGCTGAGGAACTTCACCTCGCTCCAGTGATCAATTTCTTCACGGGCTTCGCGCGGGTGGCACCAGACCAGCGAACTGCGCCCGTCGGACATCGGCAATAAAGCCAGCGGTCCGTTTTGGGTGAAGCGTTCGAACGCACGGCCGTTATGCGGTTCGCTGGTGGCGATGTTGGCGATGACGGCAATCTGCCCGTAATCCTCGCGTTGCCAGCTGATATTGCAGGCTTTCGCCAGCGACGAATGAGAACCGTCAGCAGCGACCAGCAACTGCGCGGTGAGCGTTTCGCCACTGTCGAGCGTGACACTCGCGTTGTCGGTTTGTCTTTGAACATCAACCACTTTTGCCGGGCAATGCACCGTCACGCCGGGCGCCTTGCTGAGCATGGCAAACAAACGGTTGCCAACTTCATGCAGCTCAACAACGTGACCGAGCGCTTCGACACCGTAATGCGCCGCAGTGAGATTCACAAAAGCCGCATGACCGCGATCGCTGACGTGAATGTCACGGATAGGCGTCGCGATTTTTGCCAGTGCCGGCCAGATCCCGACGCGCGCCAGTTGCTGGCAGGTTCCCTGCGCGAGCGCAATCGAACGGGCATCAAAACCCGGATGCCCGTGTTCTTGCGGCGCGGTCGCTTCCACCAGATGCACCGGCAGACGCCCCTGCGTCAGCGAGGAAATCGCCAGCGCCAGCGTGGCACCGGTCATTCCGCCGCCAACAATCACTATGCTCATAGAGAAACAATGCTCATATTATTTACGTGCCGCCGCCATTAAGGCTTCGATATCATCGGCTTCTTTCACCACGTCGCCGGTCAGAATTTCGATGCCGGTCGCGGTGATCAGAATGTCGTCTTCGATGCGAATACCGATGCCGCGATACGCTTCCGGAACGTCGGCGTCCGGCGCGATGTACAGACCCGGTTCAACGGTCAGCACCATGCCCGGTTCCAGCGTACGGCTGCGATCTGCCGAGCCATAATGGCCGACGTCATGAACGTCCAGGCCCAGCCAGTGAGACAGGCCGTGCATGAAGAACTGACGGTGCGCCTGTTCGGCATACAGCGTGTCGACATCGCCTTTCATCACGCCCAGTTTCACCAGACCTTCAATCATCACGCGCACGGCCGCTTCGGTCGCCGCCTGAATGCTGCTGCCCGGCTTTAAAATCTCCAGCGCTTTGTATTCTGACGCCAGCACGATGTCGTAGATTTCGCGCTGTGCTTTGCTGAATTTACCGTTCACCGGGAAGGTGCGGGTGATGTCACCCGCATAGCCTTTATATTCGCAACCGGCGTCGATCAGCACTAAGTCGCCGTCACGCATTTCACATTCGTTTTCGGTGTAATGCAGAATGCAGCCATTTTCACCGCTGCCGACAATGGTGTTGTAGGAAGGATAACGTGCGCCGTGGCGGTTGAATTCGTGATGAATTTCGCCTTCGAGCTGATATTCGAACATCCCCGGACGGCATTTTTCCATGGCGCGGGTGTGTGCCAGCGCGGTGATTTGCCCGGCACGGCGCATAACCGCGATTTCTTCGGCGGATTTGAACAGACGCATATCGTGAACCCACGGGCGCCAGTCAGTGACGGTCGCGGGCGCGGCGAAGTTCTGACGAAAACCTTTACGCAGTTTTTCCATCGCACGGTTAACGATTTCATCGGCATAGGCATATTCGCCCTGCGCGTGATAGACCACGTCAAGGCCGTTGAGCAGTAAATGAAGCTGGTCGTTGATGTCGCCGAAAGGCAAGGCTTTGGTCACGCCCAGCTTAGCCGGTGCAGCTTCCTGCCCCAGACGACGCCCGAACCAGATTTCAGCGGTGAGATCACGCACGCGGTTAAACAGCACGCTGTGGTTATGATTTTCATCACTTTTGACCAGAATCAGCACGGCTTCCGGTTCGTTGAAACCGGTGAAATACCAGAAGTCACTGTTCTGACGATACGGGTATTCACTGTCGGCGCTGCGCGGGGCTTCGGGTGCCGCAAAAATTATCGCAGCGCTTCCCGGTACCATTTTCGCTAACAGCGCCTGGCGACGGTTCTCGATCTCTTGCTGAGTCATCACTTTCTCCTGAAATCGTTTTAGTTCGTTGTTATTAAATGTGTTCTCAAATAATCAGTGCAACGTGCGGGTATTTTCCGGTGCAGACGGCAGGCTGTGGCCAAATTCGCCAAAGCACAAAATGGCCGCCACGCGGACGTACTCCACCACTTCCTCTAAAGATTGCGCCAGTTGTTCCTGATCTTCATCTTCGTCGTAACCAAGTTGCGCGATGCTACGCAAATCATCGATGGCTTCGCCGACTTCGCCTTTCACTTTCGCGAGTTTAGGCTGCATCATGCCAAGGCCGAGCAGGAAATGATTGACCCAACCGGCGAGCGCGTCGGCACGTTCGAAGACGCTTTTGTCGTCATCGGGCATCATCATTTTAAATTCGAAGCTGTCATCTTCGAGCGTATCGGAGGTGACTTTACGTAGCTGTTGCAGCAAATCCGCCAGCGTATGCGGGAAGGCCATGCCTTCATTGGTCAGATCATGCACCATCGTCAGCCAGCTGCCGTCGCGGTTGCCGCCACACAGTAAGCCACTGATCAGACCGTGCATTTCTGCTGCGGTCAAAGCAACCGATTGTTGTTTCAGGTTTTGATCCAACGAATCGTAAGTAGGGTAAGTATTCTCAATAGACATGCGCATTCGCCATCGTTGGCAGGTTAAGTTCGTGTTATGCTACCACCAAGGTCTGTCGTAGTACCAGATTAGCAGCCCGCAATCAGGCTCACTTTGGCCTGAATGGCACGCCCTGAACAATCGGGCAGCAGTCAGCCGGTCATGGGGTTGTAACCTGGTATTGAGATAGTTATAGTGGCGCCCGCTTCCAACATCCTGCGCCAGGTCGTAGTGGTCACGTTGGGGCGGACGAATAAATCAGCAGGAAGGTGGCATGTCTGCACAACCGGTAGATATTCAAATTTTTGGTCGCTCGTTACGGGTGAATTGTCCGCCAGAACAACAGGAAGCACTGAATCTGGCAGCTGAAGATCTTAATCAGCGGTTGCAAGATCTTAAAGTTCGCACTAGAGTCACCAATACAGAGCAACTGGTTTTCATCGCGGCATTGAACGTATGTCACGAACTTGCTCAGGAAAGGTTGAAAACGCGCGATTACGCATCCAATATGGAACAACGTATCCGGATGCTGCAGCAAACCATCGAGCAGGCATTGCTCGAACAAGGCCGGATCTCTGAACGTGAAGGGGCGCCTTTCGAATAACACACGTTGCTGATGTGGCTCGTCACAGGCCAGTCAGAAGCGGTAAAAAATTTCTCTGAGATGTTCGCCAGCGGGCCCGTCCCCTGAGCCGATAATTAGTACCAACAGAATGTGATGATCCGTAATCGGTGCGCATGCTCGGTCCGTCCGAGAAGCCTAAAGATTGCGACAGCACGTTCACCTTGAACCATGGGTTCAAGGGTTACAGCCTGCGACGGCATCTCGGAGATTCCCCTTTCTTTTCGGTACATCCCTTTCTGGTGTTTGTATCTATGTCGCACACTCCTCTTTTTGCTTCTGCCCGACAAAATATCCGTACTGAAATTCGCCAGCGTAGAAAAAATCTGACTGCCGGTCAGCAAACACAGTTTGCCCTTCAGGCCGCTGATCGCGTTGCCGCACACCCTAAAATTCAGTCTGCCAGCACGATTTCAGTTTTTCTGTCCTTCGACGGAGAGCTTGATACCACACCGTTGATTCAGCGCCTGTGGCAGGAAGGAAAAGAGCTTTGTCTGCCTGTGCTGCATCCGTTTTCTCCTCACCATCTGTTGTTCCTGCGCTATACGCCTGAAACACCGCTGGTGCGCAATCGTCTTAAAATCCTCGAACCACAACTCGATGTCACAAAGGTTCTGCCTTTATCTCAGCTGGATATCATCCTGACGCCGCTGGTCGCGTTTGACAGCCACGGACAACGTCTGGGTATGGGCGGCGGATTCTACGACCGCGCGCTGGAGCACTGGCAGGATGGCGGGCCGTATCCGATAGGCTTAGCGCATGATTGCCAGCAAGTGGATGCCTTGCCCGTGGAACACTGGGATGTGCCTTTGCCGCAAGTGATCACGCCGGGCAAAGTATGGACATGGTAAAGACCGGCTGACTGTTAATGCTTCTCTCCGATAATACTCCCCCTCAGAAAATTCCCCTTATACATACCGTTACACGCCGAAACCAATCCCTCACGGACAATAAAATCCGTCATGTCTATTATCTTCTCAACGGCCCCGCAGTGGGGCAGACACATAAACCGATATCTCTGAGGAATTAAACATGAAAAAAGTATTAGCTCTGGTTGTAGCCGCTGCAATGGGTCTGTCTTCTGTCGCTTTCGCTGCTGAAACAACCGCAACGCCAGCACCTGCTGCTGCAGCAACAACCGCTGCACCTGCTGCCAAGCACGTAACCAAACACAAGACTCATAAGAAAGTCGCTCAGAAAGCTCAGGCTGCTAAAAAACACAAAAAAGCCACTAAGAAAGCGGCTCCGGTAGCCCAGAAAGCGCAGGCTGCTAAGAAACACGTAAAACACGCTAAGAAAGCGGCTCCGGTAGCTCAGAAAGCGCAGGCTGCTAAGAAACACGTGAAACATGCTAAGAAAGCTGCTCCGGTAGCTCAGAAAGCGCAGGCTGCTAAGAAACACGTGAAACATGCTAAGAAAGCTGCACCAGCTGCAAAAGCAACACCAGCAGCATAAGAAGTCACCAAGAAGTCTTTGTGAGGTGTTAACTCGCAATAACCAGGACTGCTAAATTTACACCCGGTTCGCCGGGTGTTTTTTTCTCCAGTTTTTATCCTGAGGTACTGTGGATGATGCTGCGCCGCTTCCAGTTCGAAATCACCCTGTCTTCACTGATCCTCTGTGGTCTTGTCAGCCTGTTCTTTTACTTCTGACATTTTCGTGAAATGCCCTGAGATGGCGCCCGTCATCGGCTCAACACCTTGAGCAATCTGGCAAACGACTCATCGGTATGATCTTCCCGTCTGCGGGAAATGGCATAAAAAAACCGCCTTTCGGCGGTTTATGTTCTGTTACTGCGCAGATCGTCAGTAAAGCAAGCGAGCACGGATCGTGCCCGGTATTGCTTTCATCAGTTGCAGCGCGGTGTTCAGCGTGGTGACATCCGTTTCAGCATCGATAACCACATAACCGACTTCCGGGCTGGTTTGCAGATACTGCGCCGCAATGTTGATGCCCTGCTCCGCGAAAATCTGGTTGATGCTGGTCAGCACGCCCGGACGGTTTTCGTGGATATGCAGCAAACGGCTGGCTTTCTCGGTATGCGCTGGCAAAGAGGCTTCCGGGAAGTTAACCGCAGACAACGTTGAACCGTTGTCAGAGTATTTCGCCAGTTTACCTGCCACTTCCAGGCCAATGCCTTCCTGCGCTTCCATGGTAGAACCGCCGATGTGTGGCGTCAGCAGAACGTTGTCGAATTCACACAGCGGAGAATTGAACGGATCGCTGTTGGTCGCCGGTTCTTCCGGGAAGACGTCGATAGCCGCACCGGACAGATGTTTACTGCGCAGCGCATTGCACAGGGCAGGAATGTCGATCACCGTGCCGCGTGAGGCGTTGATCAGCAATGCGCCCGGCTTGATTTGTGCCAGCTGCACTTCGGAAATCATGTTTTTGGTGCCTGGCGTTTCAGGAACGTGCAGGGTTACGACGTCGCTGGTGCTGAGCAGTTCTTCCAGAGTCGCAATCGGCTGCGCATTACCCAGCGGCAATTTGCTTTCGATGTCGTAATAGAAGACGCGCATCCCCAGGCTTTCCGCCAGAATACCCAGCTGTGTACCGATGTGGCCGTAGCCGACAATACCCAGACGTTTTCCGCGCGCTTCAAAAGAGCCGACGGCCAGTTTGTTCCAGATCCCGCGGTGCGCTTTGGCGTTGGCCTCAGGAATACCGCGCATCATCAGCAACATTTCGCCCAACACCATTTCGGCGACGGAACGGGTATTGGAGAACGGTGCGTTAAAGACCGGAATACCGCGACGGGTTGCCGCTTTCAAGTCAACCTGATTGGTACCGATACAGAAACACCCTACAGCCACCAGTTTTTCTGCTGCCTGGAACACTTCTTCGGTCAGCTGAGTACGCGATCGGAGTCCAACAAAGTGCGCATCACGGATCGATTCTTTCAGCGATTCCGTATCTAAAGCACCTTTGTGAAATTCAATATTGGTGTAACCCGCGGCACGGAGTGTATCAACCGCACTTTGGTGGACGCCTTCCACTAACAAAAATTTAATCTTGTCTTTCTCAAGTGATACTTTTGCCATTTCCCGACCCTATATTTTTTCTGGCTGAATTCGAACTGCTAGGTGACTGCTCACAGTCAACATAACAAAAAATACGCCATCATCAATACAAACGATTGCCTGCCAGACAGCAGAAGGCTCACCGCGCCTGTTGGTTTTCAGCATTTCCTGCTGGTTAGATTTTGCAGAGCAAGACGTTCAGGAGGCGTTAGTGAGAAATGTGACATAAGTCACCAAATTAAGGCTTTTGAAGAAAAGATGATTCAGTCAGAAAATTATCATCTTCATAACATTGTGTTATGACAGGGGGATGACTGGCTGCTTTCAGCAAAAGCAGCCAGATCTTCTGCTTATTGATGGGTTACTTCAGCGTGACAGTTTTTACGCCTTCAGAAGTGCCTACCAGCGCAACGTCGGCGCCACGGTTGGCGAACAGCCCTACCGTCACCACGCCCGCAATTCCGTTGATCTTATTTTCCATCGCGACGGCATCCAGAATGCTCAGATTATGGACGTCGAGAATGATATTGCCGTTGTCAGTCAGAACGTTCTGGCGGTATTCCGGCAGGCC
Source organism: Rahnella sp. PD12R (assembly GCF_019200965.1). NCBI lineage: Bacteria > Pseudomonadati > Pseudomonadota > Gammaproteobacteria > Enterobacterales > Yersiniaceae > Rahnella > Rahnella sp. PD12R. The sequence continues at coordinate 98,902 of NZ_JAHTMS010000016.1, forward strand.
ACCAAGTTTCACCAGTTCACGCGCAACGTAAGAACGCGCCATCGGGATGACTTCTACCGGCAGCGGGAATTTACCCAGCACATCGACTTGCTTGGACGCGTCCACAATACAGACGAATTTTTTGGCGATCGCGGCAATGATTTTTTCGCGGGTCAGCGCAGCGCCGCCGCCTTTGATCATCTGCATGAAACCGTTGATTTCATCCGCGCCGTCAACGTAAACGTCCAGCGAGTCCACTTCGTTGCTGTCGAAAACGTGAATGCCTAAGCTTTTCAGTTTTGCCGTTGAAGCGTCAGAACTGGAAACGGCACCTTCAATCTGACCTTTGATGGAACCCAGTGCATCGATGAAATGGGCGGCGGTGGATCCGGTTCCTACACCGACGATGGTGCCCGGGGTCACGTAATCCAGTGCGGCCCAGCCGACTGCTTTTTTCAATTCTTCCTGCGTCATAATGGCTTCTCTGTCTGATAACGTAAGTGGCGTGAATACGGAAAAGTGTCGGTGATTATAAAGCATGTGCCGGCAGATTGGGCAGACAAGAGCGTGACCAGATCACACTTATTAAGTGCAATTGGGTTGTAAACGCCCCGATTTTCCTCACCACAAAACCTGACAATCTGTGGCATAGTGTTCGGATAAAATTAAATCCAAGGGACAGAACTCCGATGAAACGCCCGGACTATAGAACGCTACAGGCACTGGACGCGGTGATCCGTGAGCGCGGTTTTGAGCGCGCCGCACAAAAGCTTTGCATCACCCAATCGGCGGTCTCTCAGCGCATTAAACAACTGGAAAATTTGTTCGGCCAGCCTCTGCTGGTGCGTACCGTGCCGCCTCGTCCGACGGAACAGGGGCAGAAATTACTGGCCCTGTTACATCAGGTGGAATTGCTGGAAGAAGAGTGGCTCGGCAGTGACAGCAACAGCGACAGTAATGATACGCCGCTGCTGCTTTCGCTGGCGGTCAACGCCGACAGCCTGGCAACCTGGCTGTTACCGGCGCTGAAATCTGTGCTGGTCGACTCACCTATCCGCCTGAATTTACAGGTTGAAGATGAAACCCGGACGCAGGAACGTCTGCGCCGCGGTGAAGTGGTCGGTGCGGTGAGTATTCAGCCGCAGCCGCTTCCGAGCTGTCTGGTCGATCAACTTGGCGCACTGGATTACCTGTTTGTCGCTTCTAAACCCTTTGCCGATCGGTATTTCCCGAACGGCGTCACCCGTTCCGCGCTGCTGAAAGCGCCGGCGGTTGCGTTTGACCATCTCGACGATATGCACCAGGCGTTCCTGCAACAAAACTTCGATTTGTCACCGGGCAGCGTGCCATGTCATATCGTTAACTCGTCGGAAGCCTTCGTGCAGCTGGCCCGTCAGGGCACGACCTGTTGTATGATCCCGCATCTGCAAATCGAGAAAGAACTGGAAAGCGGCGAACTTATCGACCTGACGCCCGGCCTGTTCCAGCGCCGGATGCTCTACTGGCACCGCTTTGCGCCGGAAAGCCGCATGATGCGTAAAGTCACCGACGCCCTGCTGGCACACGGCCATCAGGTATTGCGTCAGGACTGATTTACCCCCGCAGAAAACAAAAAACCCGCCGAGGCGGGTTTTTACATGGACGTCTGTCTCTGAATATCTGAAATATGAAAGATATTAACGCTGGAGTTCGAACACCACATCCACCTGATCATCAAAGTGAATGCTTTGCTGTTCGTAAGTTTCAGCGGCATCATTTTGCGTTGGTGCCGCGGTGGCTTTAAACATCCGCGCAACCGGCATTGGCTGGTAGTTAGCGACGTGATAACGAATGCTGTAAACCGGCCCCAGCTTGGTGTGGAAACCTTCTGCCAAAGATTTTGCCTGCTGTGTGGCGTTATCAATGGCTTTCTGACGCGCTTCGTCACGGAAACGATCAGGATTTGCCACACCCAGTTCGATAGAACGGATTTCATTCAGGCCGGATTTTAACGCGCCATCCAGCAAATCGTTCAGTTTATCCAGCTGACGCAATGTCACCTGAACCTGACGCACCGCACGGTAGCCTTTCAGCTCTGAACTGCCGTCTTTCAGGTAGTTATATTCCGGCTGCGTGCTGAGATTCGCGGCATTGATGTCTTTCTTTTCAATTCCGTTTTTCTGCAGGAAACCAAAATATTCCGCCACACGATCGTCGGCTTGTTTCTTGGCGCTCGCGGAATCTTTTGCCGATACGCTCACTTCAATGGCCAGCGTCGCGATATCCGGTGTGGCGTCAACGCTTGCCGTACCTGATGTCACCACGTGCGGCCCGGCAGGAACTTCTGCCGCGTGCAACGCCAAAGGTAAAGTCCCTAATCCCAACATCGCTGCTACAGCCAATGCTTTCAGTTTCACAGTGCCTCCATTAATCATCAAAGATCTGGCAATAGTTAATTCAATCAATCCGCAAAACCGTAGCATAAACCGTTACAACTGAAACTAAGATTAGTGACAAAAACCTGTTTCCGGGCAAAAACTCAAAATACGCCGGTCTGACGCGCGAGTTGAATCGCGATCGCCCACATGATGGTGCCGACGATAAAATTGATGACGCGCTGCACTTTCCCGGTGTTTAACCAGGGCGCGAGTAATGCCGCGAGAATGGCCAGCCCGAAGAACCACAGCACAGAAGCGCTGACCGCGCCGAGCGCAAACCACGAACGTTCATCGTGGCTCAGGCTTCCGCCCAGGCTGCCCAATACGACAAATGTATCGAGATAAACGTGCGGATTGAGCCAGGTCACCGCCAGCATGCTGACGACAATCTTCCAGCGGCTTTGCTTCGCCACTTCGGCCTGCGCCAGTTCAGGATTTTTGCTGAACGCCGTACGGAATGCGCCCCAGCCATACCACAGCAAAAATGCCACGCCGCCCCAGCTCACCAGCGCCAGCAACAACGGCGATTTACTCAGCAGCGCGCTGCCGCCAAATATCCCGCCGCAAATCAGCACGATATCGCTCAGCGCGCATAAAGACGCAATCATCAGATGATACTGGCGGCGAATGCCCTGATTCATCACAAACGCATTCTGCGGCCCCAGGGGTAAAATCATTGCGGCGCTCATCGCCAGTCCTTGCAGGAAAATAGCCAGCACGTGAATATCCTTAAAGAGTTAATAACAGAGATTGCGCGCAGTGTAAGGGCTTTGGTGTCATTAGAGGAAATGGATATTTCTAATCGGTCATTAGCCTGGCTTATTTGTGAGGGATCCGATTTTCAGACACAAAAAAGGCGCCCGCAGGCGCCCTTTGAGAAGCCGCGATGTTATTCCGCAGGCTGTGCGTTTTTATCCACAACGACCGGAGCCGCTGGGTACAAATGAACATCCATTTGCGGATACGCGATGTTGATATTGTTCTCATCCAGCGCGCGTTTGAACGCTTCCAGCAGATCCCATTTCACGTTCTGCGCATCACCGTTACTGGTCCACGCGTACACGATGAAATTCAAAGTAGACGCGGCCATTTCGTTCAGGCGAACCACGACATCTTTATCTTTCAGAACACGTCCATCGGCGGTGACGATGTCGGTCAGGAGCCTTTTGACCAGATCGATATCAGAGTTGTAACCGACACCAATAGTCAGATCGATACGGCTCGTCGGTTCGCGTGAGTTGTTGATGATATTACCGGCGATGATCTTGCCGTTGGGCACCACAATAATTTTGTTGTCCGGCGTGCGCAGCGTGGTGGAGAAAATCTGCACCTGCGTGACAGTACCGGCCACGCCCCCCAGATCCACATACTCGCCCGCACGGAACGGACGGAAGATCACCAGCAGAACGCCCGCGGCAAAGTTGGACAGCGAGCCCTGCAATGCCAGGCCGACGGCTAAACCGGCGGCACCGATAACAGCAATCACCGACGTGGTTTGCACGCCGATTCGCCCCAGAACCGCAATCAGCGTAAACGCGATAATCGCGTAACGCACCATAGCGGAAAGGAAATCGGAAACCGTAATATCGATACCACGAACTTTTAGAACCCGGCTGACGGCGCCTGACACAACGCGGGCGATGATCATCCCCACAATCAGAATAAAGATAGCCGCCACAATGTTCACGGCGTAATGAAGCAGTAAAGCCTGGTTTCTCACCAACCAGTTGCTGGCATTGTTAATGCCGTCCACAACGTTCAAATCATCCATTTAGCGTACCCCAAAATAAAACCCTGTCGGGCTGAAAGAAACCAAAGCTGCCCGATATAACGGGCAGCAAGTGCTCTTTAAGGTTAACTAACAATGTGATGAAGCGCCAACCGCCCGATGAGAAAGGCGATCAGATTAGGAATTTACGCGGCTGTTCTTAAGCGTTTGGGGCGTTTTGAAAGCCTGCAACGGCCCTCTTCCGCTCAGCGTGAAAGCTGAGATCACCGTGAACGTCAGCGCCACTAATCCGAGAATGAGGTATGTACCGTGGAAACCGATACGGTCATACATATTCCCGGCAAAGACGGACATAAACATGATCGCCACCTGTTTGAAGAAGCAGAACGTCACCAGATAAATCGTCGCGGAGAAGCGCACCTCAAACACTGAAGTGATGTATTTGAAGCAGCCGACAATCAGGAACGGCACCTCAAACATGTGCAGCGTTTTGAGCACCACGACTTCCAGCGGCGATGAGGCAAACGACGAGCCGATAATACGGATCGACATAATCGTCCCGGCCAGCAGCAGCGCATTTTTCCCGCCAATACGGTTCACGATAAGCGGTGCGAAGAACATGATGCAGGCGTTCAGCAGCTCGCCCATGGTGGTGACGTAACCGAACACGCGCGTGCCTTCGGACGACGAATCAAAGAACGAGGTAAAGAAGTTGGCGAACTGCTGGTCGAAGACGTCGTAGGTGCAGGACACGCCGATTACGTAAAGCGCCAGGAACCACAGTTTGCGGTCTTTGAGCAGCTCAAGGGCAATCTTCAGGCTAAACGGTTTGGTGTTCGCGCCCAGTTCATTCACTACGCGCGCGGTAGGCGTGACTTCCGGTTTGGCAATGAGCAGAAGGATGGCCAGAATGACCGCACAGCCTGAACCGAGCCAGAAAACAAATTCGTTGTTGATGGTGAACATGATGCCGACTACCGACGCGCAAAGCGCCCAGCCGACACAACCGAACATCCGCGCACGGCCAAATTCAAAGCTGCTGCGGCGACTGACTTTTTCGATATAAGCTTCAATCGCAGGCGCACCGGCGTTGTAAATCAGCCCGAGATAAATCCCGCCGACCACCGAACCGAGATAAATATTAATTTTCAGCAGCGGGCCGAACACGTAAATAAAGAACGGCGCGAAGAGAACCAGCATGCCGGTGATCACCCAGAGCAAATGCTTTTTCAGCCCCAGCTTATCGGCCAGCAACCCAAAGACCGGCTGGAAGAGCAGGGAGAACAGCGAAATGCTGGCAAATATTATGCCGGTGTCGCTTTTACTGATCTGATTGATGTCGTGCAGCCAGATCGGGAAGAACGGAAAATACGCCCCCATGATGAAAAAATAGAAAAAGAAGAACAGCCCGAACATCCAAAAGTTAGTATTTTTCAGGTAATACATAATCAGTTTCCTTACGACTGAACGCTGCGCCGCAGCGGGTTACGCCACGGCGCGGGATGTCAGGCACGTTTCCAGGTGAACGAATAATGATACTGACCGGCAGTCAGCAGGAAATCCGGACTGACGCTCGGGCTCCAGGAGTCATCCCCGCCGACGCCCATATGGAAGCCGTCGATGTTCAGCCATGTCCCCTCTTCTTCACGCAATAAATGGCGGTGGCTGGTGTCCGTCAGCTGTTGCAGGCTGTAACGGCTCAGGCCAAAGTGGAAATTACCCCGCAACGTCCATCCGGCGTATTCCAGTTCACGCGTCTCACCGCGCAAACCATTTTCGGTCGGAAAAACGTACGGCGTATACAAATCACCGAGCGGCAATGTCCAGCGCCCGTGCTGCGCAGCCAGGCGGCGATCCGGATAGTTTTCATGCGGCCCCAGCCCCAGCCAGCGGACGTTCTCAGCGGTGTCTGCCAGCTGGCAGGTCATACCGATGCGCCCCGGCGACGGCACGTTTGACGCTACGCGAACATCCGCGCTGATATGCAGTTCGCCCTGATTGTCGATACGGTAAGTTTTGCGGCTCAGCAACCGGGTTTCTCCGCCAGCCAGATACGCGTGCGAGGTGTTGATGATTACGCCGTCCTGAATCTGCCCAGCGCTGATGCTGATTAACTGCGATTCAAGCTGATACATTCCGGCGGCTTTCCAGCGCTCCACCCACGCATTCGGATCAATGCGCGTGACTTCACTGACGCCGATATCGTTATCAACCGGCGCACGGACAAACTGGTCGCGAAGCGCCGAAAGCAGGCGCGGCGTTTTGCCATCAAACCACTGTTCCAGCAGGCCGCTCTTCTGGCAGAACTGCCAGCGTTGTGTGCCATGAGCCACGGAAATATTTCCGTTCTGAATTTCCAGAACCGGCGCGGCGGCAGAAGCTTGTTCCGGCTCCGGCAGGCTCAGCGCCTGCGGTAACTGCCACTGATCCCATGCGCTGCGGTGACCGGCTTGCGACCATGCCGTCGCCTGCGGCTGATGAACGGAAACGTTCAGCCACAAATCGCCGTCGGCTTTCGGGACCGGCCCCAGCTCAAGTTTCTGCACGCCATTCGGTGCAATATTCAGCGCCGCTTCGCCCTGCGCAATCACTTCGCCATCGCGCTCAATGCGCCAGACCAGCTGTTCGTTGTCGCTGCGGCGGAACAGGTATTCGCTTTGGATTTCCAGCGTGAGAGGCGATGTGCTGACCAGTGAAAACTGGAAGAACTGCTGGGCGCGCTGCGCTTCAAACAGTGACGGATGCGGCGTGCGGTCGGCAAAGACCAGGCCGTTCATGCAGAACTGACGGTCATTCGGGGTATCGCCAAAATCACCACCGTACGCCATATGGCGCTCGCCGTTTTCGCCCGTTTTCAGCAGGCTCTGGTCAACCCAGTCCCAGACAAAACCGCCCTGCAAGCGCGGGAACTGACGGAAGGCTTTCCAGTATTTGTCGAAACCACCAAAGCTGTTGCCCATCGCGTGGGCATATTCGCAGAGGATCAGCGGACGCGTTTCGTCCGGCATGCTGATCCATTTTTTGATGGACCATTTTGGCACCGCCGGGAATGGCTGATCCTGCTCCACGCGGGAATACATCGGGCAGATAATGTCGGTCGCCGCGCTGTTGGCGCCGCCGCCTTCGTACTGCACCGGACGCGTCGGATCGACGGATTTGATCCAGCGGTACATCGCGTCGTGATTCGCACCGTGGCCGGATTCATTGCCCAGAGACCAGATGATGATGCACGGATGGTTGCGGTCTCGCTGAACCATGCGGGTGACGCGTTCGCTGAACGCATTGAACCAGACCTGATCGTCCGATAACCGGTTCATCGGCTGCATGCCGTGGGTTTCAATATTGGCTTCATCGACCACGTACAAACCATACTGATCGCAAAGTGTGTACCAGAGCGGATGGTTCGGATAATGCGAGCACCGCACTGCATTGAAGTTGTGTTGTTTCATCAGCACGATGTCGCGGCGCATCGTCGCTTCGTCCATCACCTGACCGTTTTCAGGGTGATGTTCGTGACGGTTGGTCCCGCGGATCAACACCGGCTGACCGTTAACTTTCAGCAGCCCGTTGCTGATTTCCACCTGACGGAACCCGACGTCGCAGGCTTCGGCTTCAATCACCCGGCCTTGCGGAGAAATCAGGGAAATGACCGCGCGGTAGAGCGCAGGCTGTTCGGCGCTCCACAATTCCGGCTGGCTGACCGGTAACCGCAGCGTGGTTTTATCAAACGCATTGCCGCGTTCATCAATGATTTCACTGCCCAGCGGCTGCTGGTGTTCTGCAACCGGCTTGTCACCCTGCCAGAGCTGCACGCGAACCTGATAATCTGCGGCACTTTCCTGCGGTACGGCGGCGCTGACCTGCACTTCCAGTTCAGCCTGCGTGAAACCGTGGAACAGATGCGTGCGAACCTGATAATCCGTGATCTGCTCCACCGGCTTGTGCAGCAAAGTGACGTCGCGGAAAATCCCGCTCATACGCCACATGTCCTGATCTTCCAGATAGCTGCCGTCGCTCCAGCGTAGCACCATCACCGCGAGCCGGTTTTCACCGACATGCAGCACGTCGCTGAGATCGAATTCCGCCGGTAAACGGCTGTCCTGGGAATAACCGATCCATTTGCCGTTGCACCATAAATAGAAGGCGGAATTTACGCCATTGAACACAATGCGCGTCTGGCCGCTGTCCAGCCAGTCTTTATCCACACATACTGTGAGCGAGTAACAACCCGTAGGGTTTTCTTCCGGCACAAACGGCGGATTAACCGGGATCGGATACTGAACGTTGGTGTAAATCGGCGCGTCATAGCCCGCAAGCTGCCAGTTTGATGGCACCTGAACCTTGTCTGCATCCGCGAGGTCACCTTCCAGCCATTGTTCGGGCACGGCTTCTGGCCGGCTAAAATAGCTGAATATCCATTCCCCGTTCAGGGAACGAATATTAGGGGAACCTTGATTTCGTCTGGCTTCTTCACTTTCCCGCCAGCTGTTAAAAGGCGGGTGCGCCGCAAGACGGTTATATTGCGTTAATGATGGTTTTTCCCAGTCACGGCGCCCCAGAACGTTAGCCAGTGACGACAGTTTTTCATCCGCTGATAATGTCATAATAATCCCCATGCAAAATTGTTATGCGCTCACAATAATATAAACATGCGTAATGGGAGCCATCAAGTAAAGCAAGGGAGTACGGGAAAGGGACGCGGATCACAGATCCCGCGCCGGAGAAGCAAAAAAAGTGAATCAGCGCGGGCTGAGCTGACGTGCGATGCGGAGAAGCTCCTGCGACAGTGCTTCCTGAGAAACAGCAGATTCGCCGGGTTTCGACGTGGTGTGGCGTTCCACCAAAGAGGTCGGCAATAAGAGCGACGACTGCTGCTTATCGCCATGATGATGCAGATGATCAACCAGCCGGTTGACGCTTTCATGCCCGAGCAGGCGGAAATCCTGCTTTATGGTGGTCAGCGGCGGGAAGAAAAACGCGCTGTCTTCGGTATCGTCATAGCCGATCACCGAAATCTGTTCCGGTACGCGCAGGCCAAATTCATGCACCGCACGCAGCACACCGAGCGCCATCTGATCATTGGCAATCAGGATCGCCGTAGGCCGCACCGGCTGGTTGAGCAGCATTAATGCCTGCTGATAGCCGGACGCCGCGCTCCAGTCGCCGTGTTGTACGGCACAGGGCGTAATCTGGTGTTTTGCCAGCGTACTCAGCCAGCCTTCGTAGCGCAGCCGCGCGGAGATGGATTCCAGCGGGCCGGTCAGCACCGCAATTTTCTGATGCCCCAGCGCCAGAATATGTTCAACGCCCTGCTCTGCCCCGCAATGCGGATCGAACAGAATTTTAAAGACTTCTGCCTGCGGATCGACATCCAGGAACAGCACCGGTAAATCACCACACAGCTGCGCAATGGCGCCCGCATCATCGTTCGACAGCGGCACGTTAATCAGCACGCCATCAACGCGCTGCGACATCAGCTCATTCACCGCCGTGCGGCAGGCCGGAAGGCTCAGGTTATCAATCATCGAAATAACGACGTTAAAACCTAACTGATTGGCGCGGGTTTTCATTGCGGAAGCAATTTGTGACGGCGCATGAAGCGCGAGTTCGGTGGTCGCCAGCCCCAGCGTATAACTTTGTTTCCCGGCCAGTTGCTGGGCAACGCGATTCGGCACGTAGTTCAGCGCCGCCATGGCCTGCTCGACTTTATCCCGCGTCTTTGCCGAGACGTGCGCCGCCTGATTCAGCACACGCGATACGGTCTGATAAGAAACGCCCGCCTGACGCGCGACGTCATCGAGGGTGACAGATTTTGGCTTCATGGCTCTACCTTCAGGCTTCATGCAAAAACAATGCAATTACGGGCAACTCAGATCGCCTTCTTCACAATGCAGGATGGCATTAATTTCTTTCGTGCGTTGTTCGGTTTTTTGTTGCAGACAACCTGAATAGATCATCGGCTGGACGGAACCGCCCTCCACGCCCGAAGACATAAAATCACAGTCTTTGTCACGATACGCAATCCAGCTGCGCTGCGCGGCTTTGAATTTGGTTTGCTGTTCCGGCGAAAGTTGCGCCATCTTCTGTTTGTAAGCCTGATTAAGTAACGCATCGCTGCGCTGGAAATCCTGCCCGGCGCAAATGTTCAGCTCCATTTGCGTAGAGGCATTTTTACAGTCGACCTCTGCGGCCTGGGCGAAAGATGTCAGGGCGAGTAACGTAAGCAAGACAAGACGCATATTTTTCTCCGGCAGAGATAGTTTTCAATAAGATAGCAGAGAATGAGACAGGACGATTGTGAAGGTAAAACGGGCAATAAAAAAGGGGCCGAAGCCCCTTTGACGATTATCCTCACATTCCGGTGGTCAAGCACCGGAAGGGTAAGAATTACAGTACGTCGATTGCGTTCAGTTCTTTGAATGCCAGTTCCAGGCGAGTCACCATGGAAGACTGAGCAGAACGCAGCCATACGCGCGGGTCATAGAATTTCTTGTTAGGTTTATCCGCGCCTTCCGGGTTACCCAACTGACCTTGCAGGTAAGCTTCGTTTTTCTTGTAGAACTGCAGAATACCGTCCCAGTTTGCCCATTGGGTGTCGGTATCGATGTTCATTTTGATAACACCGTAGCCTACAGATTCTTTGATTTCTGCTGCAGTAGAACCGGAACCGCCGTGGAATACGAAGTTCAGGCTGTTGTGTGGCAGGTTGTGTTTCTTGCAAACGTATTCCTGAGAATCGCGCAGAATCGTTGGAGTCAGTTTAACGTTACCTGGTTTGTACACGCCGTGTACGTTACCGAATGACGCAGCGATAGTGAAACGCGGGCTGATTGCGTTCAGTTTTTCGTATGCGTAATCAACGTCTTGTGGCTGAGTGTACAGTGCAGATGCGTCCATATGGCTGTTGTCCACGCCATCTTCTTCACCACCAGTACAACCCAGTTCGATTTCCAGAGTCATATCGAGTTTTGCCATGCGAGCTAAATACTTGCTGCAAATTTCGATGTTTTCTTCCAGAGATTCTTCAGACAGGTCGATCATGTGAGAAGAGAACAGTGGTTTACCGGTTTTCGCGAAGTGAGCTTCACCCGCGTCCAGCAGACCGTCGATCCATGGCAGCAGTTTTTTCGCGCAGTGGTCGGTGTGCAGGATGACTGGCACGCCGTAATGTTCTGCCATCTGATGTACGTGGTGTGCGCCAGAGATTGCACCCAGGATTGCCGCGCCTTGTGGCACGTCAGTTTTCAGGCCTTTACCTGCGATGAACGCAGCGCCGCCGTTAGAGAACTGAACGATAACCGGTGAACGGACTTTCGCAGCAGCTTCGAGAACGGCGTTGATTGAGTCGGTGCCTACGCAGTTAACCGCTGGCAGTGCAAATTTGTTTTCTTTAGCGATAGCGAAAACTTTCTGTACATCATCACCAGTGATAACGCCTGGTTTTACGAAATCAAAAATTTTAGACATAGTTCTTTGTCCTGTATTCGTCGGCCGTAGATGGATTGAATCGGTTTGCTATGTCGCGCGAGTTCCACTGTGCAGCCCCTCGCGCGGCAAAGAAGAACGAGCAGCCTTACTGCTGCTCATTCAAGGTTCATTACTTCTTAGCACGCTCTTCCAGCATCACAACCGCTGGCAGTGCTTTCCCTTCAACGAATTCCAGGAATGCGCCACCGCCAGTGGAGATATAGGAAATTTTGTCAGCGATACCGAACAGGTCGATAGCTGCCAGAGTGTCGCCGCCGCCTGCGATAGAGAATGCTTCGCTGTCAGCAATGGCCTGCGCCACAATTTCGGTCCCTTTACGGAAGTTAGGGAACTCGAACACGCCTACAGGACCATTCCACAGAATGGTTTTAGCGTTTTTAATGATCTCAGCCAGACGGTTTGCAGACTCATCGCCCATGTCGAGAATTTGTTCGTCATCTTTGATGTCTTTAACAGACTTCACGGTAGCAACCGCAGTTTCAGAGAACTCGGTAGCAACGCGAACGTCAGTTGGGACAGGAATGTCGCAGGTTTCCAGCAGTTTGCTTGCGGTACCGACCAGGTCTGCTTCGTACAGAGATTTACCGACGTTGTTGCCTTGTGCTGCAACGAAGGTGTTCGCAATACCACCGCCAACAATCAGCTGGTCAGCGATTTTGGACAGGGAATCCAGAACGGTCAGTTTGGTAGAAACTTTAGAACCACCCACGATAGCAACCATCGGACGCGCCGGGTTACCCAGAGCTTTACCCAGTGCTTCCAGTTCAGCTGACAGCAGCGGACCGGCACACGCGATAGGAGCAAATTTGCCTACGCCGTGGGTAGAAGCTTGCGCGCGGTGCGCAGTACCGAATGCGTCCATCACATAGATGTCACACAGGGCAGCATATTTTTTGGACAGGGCTTCGTCGTCTTTCTTTTCGCCTTTGTTGAAGCGAACGTTTTCCAGAACAACCAGCTCGCCTTCGGCAACTTCAACGCCATCCAGATAGTCTTTAGCCAGACGAACAGGAGAAGACAGCTTGTCTTTCAGGTAGTTAACAACTGGCAGCAGAGAAAACTCTTCGTTATATTCGCCTTCAGTCGGACGACCCAGATGCGAGGTAACCATCACGCGTGCGCCTTGTTTCAGGGCAATTTCGATGGTTGGCAAAGAAGCGCGGATACGTGCATCTGAAGTTACTTTGCCATCTTTAACTGGCACGTTCAGATCGGCACGGATCAGTACGCGTTTACCCGCTAAATCCAGATCGCTCATCTTAATAACAGACATGGTGAATCCTCTCGTTGATTCTCTTTAAAGTTGCTTGAAGGCAATTTCGGCCAGAAGGCCGGAACAGCCGTACTAGAAACCGCTCGCGGACATTGCCAATGTTGTATCCAACATTCGGTTGGCAAAACCCCACTCGTTATCGCACCAGACCAGTGTTTTTATCAGGTGCTGTCCACTTACCCGCGTCTGCGTTCCATCTACGATGGCGCTGTGGGGATCATGGTTAAAATCTGTCGAGACTAATGGTAGTTCGGTATAGTCAACTATACCACGAAAAGCGCCTGTTGCGGCCTTTTGCAGCAGCTGGTTCACCTCGTCTACCGTCACAGAACCCTCGACAAACACGCTCAGATCAATGGCTGTGACATTGATGGTTGGCACCCGCACGGAGATCGCTTCAAAGCGATCGCAGAACTTCGGCATGATGCGCGTGATCCCTGCGGCAAGTTTGGTATCGACCGGAATAATGGACTGGCTGGCGGCGCGCGTGCGGCGTAAATCCGCATGATAGGCGTCGATGACCGGCTGGTCATTCATTGAAGAATGGATGGTCGTTACCGTGCCGGACTCAATGCCAAACGCATCGTCGAGCAGCTTAATCACAGGGATAATACAGTTGGTGGTGCAGGACGCATTGGACACAATGCGGTGCTGGCGTTCGAGCAACTCGTGGTTCACACCGTAAACCACTGTGGCGTCTAAATCATGACCGCCCGGATGCGCGAACAGAATCTTTTTGGCTCCCGCCGCAAGTTGCGTTTCACCGTCTGCCCGGCTGCCGTAAACGCCGGTGCAATCGAGCACCACGTCAATGCTCAGTTCGCCCCAGGGCAACTGGCTGGCATCAGGCTGATGGAGTAAACGGATGGAGTCATCGCCGACGTAAAGGTTTTCACCTTCCTGGCGGACATCCCAGGCAAAGCGCCCGTGGCTGGAGTCGTATTTGAGCAGATGAGCCATGCCTTCCGGGCTGGCGATTTCATTGATGGCAATGACGGAAATTTCCGCCCGACGCCCGGATTCGTATAACGCGCGCAATACGCTACGGCCAATGCGACCAAAGCCATTAATTGCAATACGTATTGGCATACATCTCCCTGTTACACGGTTGTTACTTAATATCAGTAACACCTATAGTAATGCAGCGTGCGTTTACGGTGAATCACCATCGTCATCTGCCCGCACGTTCAGTGCAGTAGAAAAATTTCAGTTTGCGGCACGTTAACAACCTGGTGACGATGTTAAGCTCAAATAGCCTGACTGAAACGGTTCAGCTGAGAATAAACCAAACTATGAACAAAAGGAATAATTCCCGGAATTTCGACGCGTTAATCTCGCCGATCGCTGAAAAAAACACCAGCAAATTCCGTGTGTTCACAGTGATTTTACTTTTTCATCACCTTTTCGACAGTGATTTTTCGCAAAAACTGACGGAATGAAACAGTTTCAGAATGCAGGAGTGTAGCGGAGAGCGGCACAAAAGGGTTTGACCTGCGTCATTTCACGCGAAAATCAGAACAGAGCCCGAATTCAGGGCGAATAAATATCCTCCGGCATAGCCGGAGGTTTTTCATATGCGCCTATAAGGCTCTGTTACCAGCCGCGCCCTAACAGGCGCATCGCGATCTGACATTTGCATCTATGGATTACTTACTGCCCGTAAACGGGCTGCCCGGATATGGGATCGAGAGCTGCTCACCCATTTTATCCTCTTCCAGTTGGTGCTTTATGTATTCCTGTATCC
>NZ_JAHTMS010000017.1:0-70363 GCF_019200965.1 Rahnella sp. PD12R
TGGCTAAAGGCAATCTGGCCGGGCGGAAGCAGGTGGAAGCGTCCGTGGAATGATTGATTTGAAGGTGGGGTATCCATTGTTTTATTCATCAAATAAATACAACAAAATCAGAGTGATGACAGAAGCTAAACCTTAAAAGGCGTGCGCGTTGTGAGGCGGTTCACAGGTATGAGGAATGCAGAATAAGTGAAGCACATTAAAAAATGTTCACCGGCGCACGTTCGGACTGGTTTCACCACGCTTTGAGATGGTGGGAAAGAAAGGCTGATTGCCATGAAAGTTCGGATGTAATCAATTAAGAGTAAAAACAAAAAAGCCCTGACGGCAACGTCAGGGCGGTGGCCATTACTGCACCAATTTTTTTGAATCTGACGGCTACCGAACCAGACAAGGTTTCTTCGGATCAAACTTCCAGTCCGGCACCAGGAACTGCATGCCCTGAGCATCATCGCGCGCGCCCAGCCCCATCCCTTTGTAGAGTTCGTGAGCTTTCATCACCTGATCCATATCCAGCTCAACGCCCAGCCCCGGTTGTTCCGGCACGCGCACTTTACCGCCTTTGATTTGCAGCGGTTCTTTGGTCAGACGCTGATTGCCTTCCTGCCAGATCCAGTGCGTATCGATGGCGGTGATTTTGCCCGGCGCAGCGGCGGCAACCTGAGTGAACATCGCCAGCGAGATATCAAAGTGGTTATTGGAGTGAGAACCCCACGTCAGGCCCCATTCGTGGCACATCTGCGCCACGCGCACCGAGCCCTGCATGGTCCAGAAATGCGGATCCGCCAGCGGAATATCCACAGATTTCAGCTGGATGGTATGGCCCATCTGACGCCAGTCGGTGGCGATCATATTGGTCGCAGTCGGTAAGCCGGTGGCCTGACGGAATTCCGCCATCACTTCACGGCCTGAGAAGCCCTGCTCTGCGCCGCACGGATCTTCCGCATAGGCCAGCACGCCACGCAGTTGTTTGCCGAGCGCGATGGCTTCATTCAGCGACCACGCGCCGTTCGGATCCAGCGTGATGCGCGCCTGCGGGAAGCGTTGCGCCAATGCGGTCACCGCTTCGGCTTCTTCACTGCCGGCCAGCACGCCGCCTTTCAGTTTGAAATCATTGAAGCCGTATTTTTCATACGCGGCTTCGGCCAGACGCACCACGGCAGCAGGCGTCAGGGCTTCTTCGTGGCGCAGACGATACCAGTCGCAGTTGTCGCCGGGCTGGCTCTGGTAGCCGAGCGACGTTTTATTGCGGTCGCCAACGTAGAACAGGTAGCCAAGCATTTCGACTTCGTCGCGCTGCTGACCGTCGCCGAGCAGAGACGCGACGGTGACGCCCAGATGTTTGCCGAGCAGATCCAGCATCGCCGCTTCAATCGCGGTCACGACGTGGATTGTGGTGCGTAAATCGAAAGTTTGCAGCCCGCGGCCGGAGGCATCGCGGTCGGCAAATTTTTCGCGCACGGCAGTCATGACATTTTTGTATTCGCCCAGCGTTTTGCCGATCACCAGTAAGGAGGAATCATCCAGCGTCTGGCGGATTTTCTCGCCGCCCGGGACTTCGCCCACGCCGGTATTCCCGCTGCTGTCTTTGAGGATCAGGATGTTACGGGTGAAAAAAGGTGCGTGCGCCCCGCTGAGGTTGAGCAACATGCTGTCGTGCCCGGCCACCGGGATCACCTGCATGGAAACAATTTTTGGTGTAGATGAAGAGGTCATGCTAACTCCTTAGTGAATTCGGATTCCGTAATCAGCGGCCCATCGCCGGGCGCTTGCGATCGAATGTCCAGCCGGGGATCAGGTACTGCATCGCCGCCGCATCGTTGCGTGCGCCGGTCGGCAGCTTTCTGTGCAGCTCATGGGCGCGGTGGATCTGATCCATGTCGATCTCAATCCCTAACCCCGGTTTCTCCGGCACTTTTATTTTCCCGTTGACGATTTGCAGCGGCTCTTTGGTCAGGCGCTGATTGCCTTCCTGCCAGATCCAGTGCGTATCAATCGCCGTCGGTTTACCGGGCACGGCCGCGCCAACGTGGGTAAACATCGCCAGAGAAATATCGAAATGGTTGTTGGAATGGCAGCCCCAGGTCAGGCCCCACTCATCGCACAGATGCGCCACGCGTACCGCGCCGTGCATGGTCCAGAAGTGCGGATCCGCCAGCGGAATATCGACGGACTGCAACATCACGGCGTGCTGCATCTCGCGCCAGTTGGTGGCTATCATGTTGGTGGCGACCGGCAAACCGGTGGCGCGGCGGAACTCGGCCATCACTTCGCGGCCTGAAAAACCCTGCTCCGCGCCGCACGGATCTTCCGCATAGCTGAGGATCCCGTGCAGGTTTTTACACAAATCAATCGCTTCATCGAGCAGCCACGCGCCGTTCGGATCGACGGTAATCCGCGCATCCGGGAAACGTTTTGCCAGCGCTTTCACCGCGTCAATTTCCTGCTCACCGGGCAGTACACCGCCTTTGAGTTTGAAATCTTTAAAGCCGTAGCGATCCTGCGCGGCTTCCGCCAGCTGCACCACGGCGTCGCTGTTCATCGCTTTCTGATGACGCAGGTGATACCAGTCGTGAACGCCGCGCGCGCCTTCCTGATACGGTAAATCTGTTTTCTGCCGGTCGCCGATATAGAAGAGATAACCGAGCACCGTCACTTCGTCGCGCTGTTTGCCCGGCCCGAGCAGTTCGCACACCGGCACGCCGAGGAATTTGCCCATCAGATCCAGCAGCGCAGCTTCCAGCGCCGCCACCGCATTGACGCGCAACTCGAACGTCCACGCGCCTTTACCAAACGAATCGAAATCCGACGACTGATTACCCACGTGAATCTGATGCACCAGCCGGTTCATCCGCGCCACTTCCTGGCCTTTGACCTGCGCGATAGCTTCCACCAGCGTGTTGTAAATCACTTCACCGCCCGGCGCTTCGCCCACGCCGGTGTTCCCGGCGCTGTCCGTCAGAATCACGATGTTACGGGTGAAGTAAGCGCCGTGTGCGCCGCCGATGTTCATCAGCATGCTGTCGTGCCCGGCCACAGGAATAACCTGCATATCAGTGATGACCGGAGAAGATTGCGTACTCATCGTGAGGCTCCTTTTCCTGCGGTGGCAGATACGAGAGGTTTCAACTGGATACGTTCAATTTTGCCGACAATGAAGACGTAGCTGATGACGGCGAGCAGGGCGTGGATCCCGACGAAAATCAGTGCGCCGTTAAACGAACCGGTGGTACCGATAATGTAGCCGACCGCAATCGGGGTGATGATGCCGGAAACGTTACCGAACATGTTGAACAACCCGCCGCTCAGCCCGCTAATTTCTTTCGGTGCGGTATCGGCCATAACCGCCCAGCCCAGCGCGCCCAGCCCTTTGCCGAAGAAGGCGAACGCCATAATTCCGACGACCATCCATTCGGTATCGACGTAGTTGCAGGCAATCATCGACATCGACAGCAGCATACCGATAACGATCGGCGCTTTGCGTGACAGCGTCAGGTTGTTGGTTCTGCGCATCAGCCAGTCGGAAATAATCCCGCCCAGCACGCCGCCGAGGAAGCCGCAAATGGCCGGAACCGACGCCACCATGCCCGCTTTAAGAATGGACATTCCGCGTGCCTGAACCAGATAAACCGGGAACCAGGTGATGAAGAAGTAAGTCAGCGCATTGATGCAATACTGGCCGATGTAGATGCCGATCATCATGCGCGATTTCATTAACTGTTTGAGCTGTGAGGCTTTCTCGCCTTTGACTTTCGCCTTTTTAGTAGCTTTCTGATCCATATTGATCAGCGCGCCACCGGCTTCCATGTAGTCGAGTTCGGCCTGATTGACGCCCGGATGATCTTTCGGATCGTGGATCACTTTCAGCCAGATAAAGCTCAGGATGATCCCCAGTCCGCCCATGAAGAAGAAGACGTGTGACCAGCCTACGGCCTGTGTCAGCCAGCCCATAATCGGGGCAAAAATCACAGTAGCGAAATACTGTGCGGAGTTAAAAATCGAAACCGCTGTTCCGCGTTCCTGTGCCGGGAACCATGCCGCAACAATCCGGCTGTTGCCCGGGAAAGAAGGCGCTTCAGCCAGGCCGACCAGGAAACGTAATACGAAGAGGGAAACTACGATGCCGAAGCCGCTGAATATATCGACGAACCCTTGCAACAATGTGAATAATGACCAGATGAAAATACTGTAGAAGTAAACTTTTTTGGAACCGAATTTATCCAGTAACCAGCCACCGGGTATTTGTCCGATAACGTAGGCCCAGGAAAATGCCGAAAATATATATCCCATCCCGACAGAATCGAGACCGATATCTTTCGCCATTGCCGACCCTGCAATAGATAACGTCGCGCGGTCGCCGTAATTAAATGATGTGACGATAAATAACATCACCACGATCCAGTAGCGCGCATTAGTTCTTTTTTTCACGGCACTGGCTGATGAAACGATTGTTTCCATGATGTTCTCCGGAATTGAGAGTGATGCAAATACCCCAAGGTATAAGTCATTCCAGCCAGCCACAGAACTGTAGGGTTCAGAGAGGAAGGAAGAATGCCAGTATAAGAACAACCGGAAACCAACTCATTAGGCAAAGTGACAAGCATGGAAAGCGGTTTGCATTTATCTTGAGGCGAATGCCCAGTACCATGCGAGTCAGTTCACGAAAAGAGAATGGCTTGTGATTGACGTCACGTTTAATTAAATTCGGCAATTTCGTCCTGAAAATATCCGCTAAAGAAATACTTTCAGGACGCACAGATTAATTAAACCTGATCGTTATCTAATTGAAGTGCCACATACAACAACAGGCGATCGTCAAAATTTCCCAGATCCAAACCGGTTAATTCCGAAATACGGTTTAAACGATATTCCAGCGTATTACGGTGAATATAAAGTGCCTTAGACGTTGCCGTGGGTTGCACATTATTATGAAACCACGACGCCAGTGTACGCCGCAGTAATCCGTTGCCGTCGGTGGCCTTCAGACGCGCCAGCGGCCGCACCAGTTCATCGGCCTGCCAGCCGCCGCGAAGGCTGTCGAGCAGCACCGGCAAAATCAGATCCTGATAGAAGTAGCAACGCTGCTCGGGCATGCGCTGTTTGCCGACGGTCATGGTGGTTCGCGCGGTGCGATACGACCGGGCAATACTGCCGGGGCCGCTGAAGAAGTTGCCGAGGGAAATACGGACGCGCAGACGACCGGTTTCGGTCATGCGCGACAACAGATGATCGATTCGCTGCCGGTGACCGTCCGGATCCCAGCGATCGTAGCTGTTCAGCGCCGGTTTCAGCACCACCATTTCGGTGAGCGAAACAATCGCGATCAGGTTATCGCGCTCCGGCGTGGTCAGTAAGGTTTGCAGCTGTTGCAGCTCCGCCATCGCGGAATCCACGCCGAGCTGACCGCTGTCGACTTCGACCACCGCCGCCACGCGCGGGCGGTTCAGGTCAATGCCCAGACGCTGCGCCCACTCCATTAATGCAGGAGAAAGTTCGTCCACGCGGATCAGGTTCAGCACCAGTTCTTCGCGCAAACGGCTGTCCTGCGCGAGCATATGTAACAAACGCGCCTGCTCAAGCATCATTTCGGCGGTCATGCAGACCAGTTCGCCGTACTGACGCAGCTGCGACGGATTGCCTGTCAGGCCAATCACGCCGACAATCTGGCCATCTATGCGCAGCGGCAGGTTGATCCCCGGACGCACTCCGTGCAAATGCCGTGCAACACCTTCATCGATATCGACAATACGTTCCTGCGAAATGGACAACAGCGCACCTTCGTGCAATTCGCCAAGACGCTGATCGTCACCGCTACCGATTATTCTTCCCCGTCCATCCATGACATTCACATTACTATCAATGATTTGCATTGTTCGGGCAACAATCTGTTGCGCCAGCTTTGCATCGAGATGATACGCTGACATGATCCCCTGCCTTGCCTGTTTTATCGTTGTCAGACCAGCATACCCAGCGGCTTACGCCGACACATTATGCAAATGCCCAAAGAGCGAAAGCACCTATTGAAGTTGCGGGTAAGGTCACATTTTTAAGCAAATGCCCAAGAAAATTCAGGCGCGGATCGGGAGAAAAAAGCATAAAAAAAGGCACGCCGGAGCGTGCCTTGTGAGGACTGCCTGCGGATTATTGCGCCAGCAGGTAGATTGAAGAGTCACCACGCTGAATATCCAGCGCCAGTACAGACGGCTTGGTATCCAGAATTTTACGCAGCTCGCCTAAGTTAGCGACTTTCTGCTGGTTCACGCCCAGGATCACATCGCCTTTTTTCAGGCCAATGCTCGCAGCTTTTGAACCCGGTTTCACTTCGTCAACTTTCACGCCTTTCTGGTCGCCCGCGGTGCCATTGCTCAGCTCAGCACCTTCAATGCCGGTGAAAATGTTGCCGGATTCCACTTTAGGCGTTTGCGTGCTTTGCTCAATGGTCACGTCAACGTTCACCGGTTTGCCTTCACGCAGCAGACCCAGCGTCACTTTGGTGCCGATTGGCATGGTGCCGATATCCGCACGGAACGACGCGAAGCTGCTGATTGGCTTGCCGTTCATGCTCAGGATCACGTCGCCCGCTTTGATGCCCGCTTTTTCTGCGGCAGATTTCGGCATGACCTGGCTGATGAATGCGCCGCGCTGTGCGTCTACTTTCATCGCTTTCGCCAGCTCGGAGTTAAGCTCGGTACCCATGATGCCCAGTTCGCCACGTTTCACCTGGCCGAATTCGATCATCTGTTTGGACAGGTTTTTCACCATGTTACTTGGGATCGCAAAGCCGATACCGATGTTGCCGCCGTCCGGTGCCAGGATCGCCGTGTTCAGACCAATCAGTTCACCGTTCAGGTTAACCAGCGCGCCGCCGGAGTTACCGCGGTTAATCGCCGCATCCGTCTGGATGAAGTTTTCATAGTTTTCGATGTTCAGGCCGGAACGTCCCAGCGCAGACACGATACCGGATGTCACGGTTTCGCCTAAACCATACGGGTTACCAATCGCCACGGTGTAGTCACCCACGCGCAGCTGCTCGGAATCGGCGATTTTAATCGCGGTCAGGTTTTTGGCGTTTTGCAGCTGAATAACCGCGATGTCAGAACGTGGATCTTTACCGATCACTTTCGCATCGAACTTACGGCCATCGTTCAGCTGTACGCTGATTTTTGTCGCGTTATCAACAACGTGGTTGTTGGTCACAACATAACCTTTATCCGCATCAATAATTACGCCGGAACCCAGCGCACGGAAATCTTCTTTCTGTTCAGGTGCTGGCTGACCGTCAGGTCCCTGACCGCCGCCCTGACAAACCGGGGAGCCCTGGAACGGCGAACCGTCCTGGCACAGCGGAGAGTTCTGACCAAAGAATTGCTGGAACTGCTGGCCCATACGCGGTGTTTTCACCGGCGCGCTGCCTTCCACGTTCACACTCACCACGGACGGCATCACTTTTTCAAGCATCGGTGCCAGGCTTGGCAGCTGTGTGGTGCTCGAAGATGCGGTTTCGGCAGCCAGAGCAGACGAAACCGGGGCCATTGCCATACCAACACTTAACGCTAAAGCGCTGAGGAATAAAGTCGATTTTTTCATTTTTCAGGATCTCTTAAAATTATTGTGGCAACCAAAATAGTCGCGTTGTTTGGTAGTCGTGATACTGAGATGGTATTAATAGCGTGAAGTTCATCAGGGTCATACTGACAATGGTAAAAAAGTATTGTCATTATTTACAAATGGCGCTTTTTCGGACAGTTTCGTAAAGAAAATAAAAGACGTTTAAATTTAACCCTTAACTTTTACCCTAAATAATTCGTATTGCAGGAAGGCGGCAATTGAAGAAGTCCCGATGAGCTGACTGTAGTCAGTGATTTGGGCGACTGAATGCGGCCAACGCATCTGCAATGCAAAGTATGACGGGTAAATTATTCTGCCGCCATCAGACGTCTATATTCATCGTACGCATAAAGATCTGTCATGCCGCTGATATAATCCTGAATCATTCTCGCCCGGTAATAGAACTCCTGCGCGGAAAATTCCGAAACACCTGCGCCTTCGAGCGCCACGACGGCATTGTTATACGCCAGACGGTGTTTGGCAGAAATCTTATGCAACAGACGGGTTTCTATAGGATATTTCCTGTGCGTATCCTCTTCAACCAGCTGGCTAAAATCAGACAATGGCATATCCAGCAACGGGCTGTAAATATCCAGTAATCCGCTGATCACCCGGTAACCCTGTAATTCCAGCTCCTCGACTTCTGGGTGGTTGAATACCTGTTTGAATGCGACGGATTTATAAATCTCTAACAAACGGTTCGCCTGACTGTCATCTTCGAGCAGCGCATGATTAAAGGTTCCCTGATAAACATCTTCTATATTATCAATGAATCTGCGCGCCGCGTGAGGCACCAGCTGTTTAACCGTCTGAACGCGAAGTTCCATAAAGAAATAATCCACCGGATTACGGAATGTTTTCGCTTTATCCATTTTTTCATACGCGGTGCGAACCACTTTATCGAAGATGTCATTCTTCTCAATGTCGCCCCATTCACGCGTCAGGTATTTATAGAGTTCTTCGACGCTGAAAATATTTTTCTCAACCGCATCTTCCAGATCGGCGATGCAGTAAGAAATATCGTCTGCGGCTTCCATAATGTAGGTCAGCGGGAAACGGTTGAACTCCCCTAATCCGAGTTCACTGCGCAGCTCTTTGATGAACGTTTCTTCAGCCAGATAAAAACCGGGCTTTTTCATCAGATAATCGTGCGAAGGCAGGCGGTTCATTGAGTACGCCGGACGGGTATATTTCAGGATGCAGGCGGTCTGGCTGTAAGTCAGATTGAGTTTGAGCAACGTAAACACCAGGCGAATGGCCTGAGCATTGCCTTCAAAATTGCTTAGGTCGTAACGGATTTTACTGCGCAGCTGATTCAGCTCCGCCTCGTCCGGCGTCAGCCGCAAACAGGCCACCAGACAGGAATCGGTTTCAGGCGGCGTTTCGCCACAGCTTTCGATATCCATGCGCTTTTTGAACCAGTTATTAATTGCCGACTCGCCGAAATGCCCGAAAGGCGGATTGCCGATGTCGTGCATCAGGCAGGCCATTTCAACCACGCTTTCGAACGGATCGGTCACGTCGTCCAGCCCGTAAACCTCGAGCTTGCCCTGACGGCGCAGGCGGTGCAGGATTTCTTTCGCAATGTGGCGGCCCACCTGCTGAACTTCGAGGGAATGCGTCAGGCGGCTGCGGACGGCGGCGTTTTTCTCCAGCGGGAAGACTTGTGTTTTTTGTTGCAGACGGCGGATGGCGGCAGAATTGATAATACGTCCCCGGTCGCTCTCAAACTGCCGGACGACGTCATATGCATCCCGCGCCTCAATCGGGGCGCTAAACGGGCGCTGAAAATTGAATTTCGCTTTAAAATCGATCCCGGACATGATTTCCCACCTTTTCAGCCACTCACGCGCCCGGCCAGCCCGCGTTTTGCGTAACAAAACCCACGGCCCAAACGCATTATCTCTTCCCTTTAGCCATGATAGACTATCGCACATTGTTTTCGTTATTAAACCGTCAATTCCGCACCTGCTGCGGTTCATTTCACCCCAATCTGCGAGTATTCATATGAAAGTAGGCATTATTGGCGCAATGGAGCAGGAAGTGACCCTGCTGCGCGACAAAATCATCAACCGTCAGACTATTGAGCGTGCTGGCTGCGAAATTTATACCGGTCAGCTGAACGGTGTGGACGTCGCGCTGCTGAAATCAGGCATCGGTAAAGTGTCTGCGGCGATGGGTACGACGCTGCTGCTGGAACATTGCCGCCCGGATGTGGTGATCAATACCGGTTCTGCCGGTGGTCTGGCGAAAACGCTGAAAGTCGGCGATATCGTGGTTTCCGATGAAGTTCGCTACCACGACGCGGATGTGACCGCATTTGGTTATGAGCCGGGTCAGATGGCGGGTTGCCCGGCAGCTTTCGTGGCGGCACCTTTCCTGATCGAACTGGCTGAAACCTGTATCCGCGAGCTGGACCTGAACGCCGTGCGCGGTCTGGTGTGCAGCGGTGACGCATTCATCAACGGTGCAGCGCCTCTGGCCCGCATTCGTGCCACCTTCCCGAACGTCGCTGCCGTGGAAATGGAAGCTGCCGCAGTCGGCCATGTTTGCCATCTTTTCGACACGCCTTTCGTGGTTGTACGTGCCATTTCTGACGTCGCAGACACCGAATCTCACCTGAGTTTTGAAGAGTTCCTGGTGGTTGCTGCACAGCAATCCACGCTGATGGTTGATGCCATGCTGAAAGCACTGGCTGCTTCCGAAGAGTGATGATGCGCCGGTTCTGTCTTTTACTGATTTGCCTGTCGCTGCCCCTGATGGCGACAGCGGCACCGGCGCAGCGGGTGATCAGCCTCGCGCCTAATCTGACAGAACTGGCGTTTGCTGCGGGCATGGGCGATCGGCTGGTCGGAGTTAGTGCTTACTCCGACTTCCCGCCGCAGGCCAGCAAGCTTGAGCAGGTTGCGAACTGGCAGGGAATCAATGTCGAGCGCATTGTGACGCTAAAACCGGATCTGGTGCTCGCCTGGCGCGGCGGTAATCCGCAGCGTCCGCTTGATCAGCTCACGTCTCTGGGCATCAGGGTCATTTATCTCGATCCGCAGAATGCGCAAGATGTGGCAAAGGCGCTGGAACAGCTGGCAGCCTACAGCCCGGAGCCTGCAAAAGCTCAGCAGGCAGCCCGTGGTTTTCATCAGCAATGGCAGACTCTGAAGCAAAAGTATCACCGCGAAAAGCCGGTTCCGGCATTTATCCAGTTCGGCACTCAGCCGCTGTTTACCGCCTCATCCGCAACAATGCAAAGTGAAGTGCTGGAAGTCTGTGGCGCAAAAAATGTTTTCGCCGACAGCCGTGTTCCCTGGCCTCAGGTCAGCCGGGAGCAGGTTTTAAGCCGTCAGCCACAGGTTATTGTTATATCGGGAGGAAAATCGCAAAAAGCGATCATTGAAGCCTACTGGCATTCCCTGCTCAATGCGCAGGTTATCGCACTCGAACCGGACTGGTTCAGCCGCGCGGGGCCACGTATTTTGCTGGCAGCACAACAGCTCTGCCCTCAGCTTGCTGCCTTGCCTTAAAGGTGAATGCTTACTAACAAAACGTTTCCCCGCCAAAATCTGTGCGCTGTGGCACTTTTCCGAATTGTTCTTTTATTAACCAAAATCAATAATGCAGCCCTGTCATCTGGTAACATGCCTGTCGTAGAATTATCCGGTTCGTGCACTTTCCCCGCTTGAACGTTATCTCTTTGTTGTACAGACGAAATAATAAAAGTCACGCCAGAACGTTAAAAATAACGTCACTAAAAGGCATGACTGGCATCCAAATCATAAGAATTTTGGATTAAAGGCCACGAAAACATTACCGATAACCTTCTCAGCCCCTGGCTGATTTTTATTGTGATTACACCAGCAGGAAAAAATATTAATGAAAGTACTCCTCCTCAGCGTGCTGCTGGCTTTGAGCCCGCTGGTCGCGGTCGCGGGCATGACAAGTGGCGAGATCCACATCAGCCTGACCATTTTACCGACCTGCAAAGTTGATGTGGCGCACTCCGGCACGTCCGTAACCTGCGCCAGCCGCACAATGATGCAGCCGCACATCAGCGAAATGATGCTCGCTTCCGTTCCGGGCATCAGCACGGATTCCAAACTGGTGACGGTGGAATGGTAAGTTGCATGTGAATGCTTACTTACCTCAGCGTCCGCCATCAACCATTAAAAAAGCCCGTCTGCATCAGCAAACGGGCTTTTTCTTTTAAGGATGAAGGGTAATCAGATGCTGAAGGAGGAACCGCAACCACATGTAGTCTTCGCGTTCGGATTCGTCACCACGAAACGTGAACCTTCCAGACCTTCGGTGTAATCCACGGAGCCGCCTACCAGATATTGCAGACTCATTGGATCGACTACCAGCGCCACACCTGATTTCTCAATGGTCATGTCGCCGTCGTTGATTTTGTCATCAAAGGTAAAACCGTACTGGAAACCGCTGCAACCACCACCGGTGATATAAACACGCAGTTTCAGGTTCGGGTTTTCTTCATCAGAAATCAGGTTCTTCACCTTCTTCGCTGCGTTTTCAGTAAACTGTAACGGCAACGCAGCAGTTTCATTCAACAATGCTTCGCTCATAATCTCTCGCTCCCAATCCGCATTTGTTCAGGCCGCCGGATTGACTGTCTGAATAATGTACTCATTATCTTATACATGAGTTAATGCTTCAAGTATGGGATGTTTTGGTCGCGCTGTCCTGACTATTGGTGCCTTTCGCCTCAGATTCTGCCTGCGCTTTTTCGGCATTTTCACGTTCCTGCCGTTGCAGGGTGCGGGTAAGAATGGCGGAATACAAGGGCTTACCTCCCAAAAACTGCGCCAGCAACGTTGCGCCGAGACAGGTGATAATCATCGGTAAAATGAGCTGATAGTTATCGGTCATTTCCAGCACCAGCACAATTCCGGTGAGCGGCGCACGTACACTGCCCGCAAATAACGCGCCCATTCCGGCAATCGCAAAAGTCGCGGGCTCAATACCGTATTGCGGGAAAAAGTACATCGCCGCGGTGCCGAATGCGGTGCCCAGCAAAGTGCCGAGCGCTAACATCGGCGCGAAAATCCCGCCCGGCGCACCGGAGGCGAAGCACAATAACGTGGTCGCGACGCGGACAACAAACAGAAACAGCAGCATCAGCAGGCTGTATTTCCCGGCCGCCGCCAGCGGGATCAGCGCAAAGCCGCCGCCTGCCGCTTCCGGCTGAACCAGCCCAAGCAACCCGCAAAAGCCGCCCAGAATGCCGCCGATAATCAGGATTTTCTTCAGATTGCCGCCGTGAATGCGCGCAAACATATCCTGTGTACGGAAAATCAGCGCGTTAAAGCTGACACCTACCACACCAAAAACCATGCCTAACACCAGATAGAGCCACAGCGTGTTGAGGGGTGCGTTCGCCAGTTTCCCGACTTCAATCAC
The DNA here is from genome assembly GCF_019200965.1 of Rahnella sp. PD12R. Taxonomy (NCBI): domain Bacteria; kingdom Pseudomonadati; phylum Pseudomonadota; class Gammaproteobacteria; order Enterobacterales; family Yersiniaceae; genus Rahnella; species Rahnella sp. PD12R. The sequence continues at coordinate 13,015 of NZ_JAHTMS010000017.1, forward strand.
CGCGCCATCTCCGTTGAAAATGCGAAAGACGATGCTCGACATAATCACGCCGATAAACACCGCTTTGATGGAAATCAGGCTGTACCGGAATTGCAGGCGCATCTCTTCGAGAATGAACAGGATCCCCGCCAGCGGTGCGTTGAAAGCGGCCGAAAGCCCCGCCGCCGCGCCGGTTGCCAGCAAAGAATGGCGCGCTTCGGCGCTGCGCAGCCGGAAGATATCCACCATCATTTTCCCGACGTTTGCGCCCATCTGCACGGTCGGCCCTTCCCTGCCCAACACCATGCCGGCGCCGAGCGTGCCCATCCCACCAAAAAACTTCACCGGGATAACGCGCCACCAGCGAACGGGCCGTAATTCTTCCAGCGCGCCCTCAATTTCAGGGATGCCGGAGCCGCCCGCTTCCGGGGCAAAACGCCGCACCAGGTAATAGCCCAACATCGCCAGCACGGCGGAAACCACAAAGGTCAGCGGCCACAGCAGGATCCAGTAATCGCTGAAAAATCCTAAGCCGGTGAGGCGCAGGTGCATTACCCAGTTCACCGCTTTTTCGAACGCCACGCCGAGCAGCCCGGCGACGGTACCGGCCACCGCCGCGACCATCAAAATCGTCACCGGTGTCTTATCGCGGCGCAGGAAAAGGCGCAGCACTTCACTGCGTTTACGCGGACCGCGCAGGCGCGGATTATCTAAATGTTCAGAGTCTGATTCATTCATTAGGTGAAAGGTTATGTGGAAAGAGTTGGGAAAGATTGATGGATTTAATCATACAAAATGCCCGCCTGACAGGATCTGCAACAATATGCCGCACGGTTTACGGTTTGATAACGCCGCTCACTTCTCTAGAATGGGCGCATCAACATTCTTATTACATACAGAACCCAGCAATTCAGGAGCCGAATAATGAGTAAGTCAGAAAGTCTGTTCACGCAGGCGCAAGCGCTAATCCCGGGCGGTGTTAACTCGCCGGTACGTGCCTTCTCCGGCGTCGGCGGCGTCCCCTTATTCATTGCGCGCGCAGACGGCGCGTTCCTGTTTGATGCCGATGGCAAAGCCTATATCGACTACGTCGGCTCGTGGGGCCCGATGGTCCTCGGCCACAACAACGCGGAAATCCGCAATGCGGTGATTGAAGCTGCGCAACGCGGCCTGAGCTTTGGCGCACCGACTGAAATGGAAGTCAAAATGGCCGAGCTGGTCACCGGACTGGTGCCAAGCATGGACATGGTTCGCATGGTGAACTCCGGTACGGAAGCGACCATGAGCGCCATCCGTCTGGCGCGCGGCTTCACGCATCGCGATAAAATCGTCAAATTCGAAGGCTGTTACCATGGCCACGCCGACTGCCTGCTGGTGAAAGCCGGTTCCGGCGCGCTGACTCTCGGCCAGCCAAACTCGCCGGGCGTGCCCGCTGATTTCGCCAAACATACCCTGACCTGCACCTATAACGATCTGGATTCTGTCCGCGCGGCGTTTGAACAGTTCCCGGACGATATCGCCTGTATCATCGTTGAGCCGGTCGCGGGCAACATGAACTGCGTGCCGCCACTGCCGGAATTCCTGCCGGGCCTGCGTGCGATTTGTGATGAGTTCGGCGCACTGCTGATTATCGACGAAGTGATGACGGGTTTCCGCGTCGCGCTGGGCGGTGCTCAGGATTATTACGATGTAACGCCTGACCTGACCTGTCTGGGCAAAATCATCGGCGGCGGTATGCCGGTGGGCGCATTTGGCGGACGCCGTGACGTGATGGAAGCGCTGGCGCCAACCGGCCCGGTGTATCAGGCGGGTACGCTTTCCGGTAACCCGATTGCGATGGCCGCCGGTATCGCCTGCCTGACGCAGGTGGCACAGCCAGGCGTTCATCAAACCCTGACCGAACGCACCACACAGCTGGCTGAAGGTTTACGTGAAGCCGCAGCAGAAGAGAACATTCCGTTTGTGGTGAACCACGTCGGCGGGATGTTTGGCCTGTTCTTTACCGATGCCAAAACCGTCACCGGCTATCAGGATGTGATGAAATGCGACGTTGAGCGTTTCAAGAAATTCTTCCACATGATGCTGGAAGAAGGCATTTATCTGGCACCTTCCGCGTTCGAAGCGGGCTTCATGTCTCTGGCCCACACGCAGGAAGACATTCAGCGCACCATCGACGCCGCACGCCGTTGTTTCGCTAAGCTTTAAGCCGCTATTTGGCAGAAAGCACAAAGGGGCCATCTGGCCCCTTTATGCTTTCTGCAATATCTGATTTTATATAATCTTATTTAACTCCTGCTTCATCATTATTTATTTGCGACGCACATCTCACCTGATTCTCCGATACAACGTTACATTCCGCTAGTACTTAAAAATGAATACCATCAATTAATATTTAATATAAATATCAGTGAACATAGTTTTCAAATCAATAAAGAAACTTATCGTTAGTTAAAGGAATAACAACATGTCAGAACCCTCATCTACAGCCGGTAAGGCATGTGCAGAATGCGGAATGCCAGATCCCTGCCTGCATAAGATTGAAGCAAACTTCCCTAAGGCCAAAGAAAATCATATCTGGCCAATAGAATCCCCGGTTACCTTTGATCTGTTGGATAAAGGAACTGGATGCGAAGGAACCATCACAATTATTAGTAAATGCCAAAAAATCGGTTGTCCGGAATCGATGCTGAACAACGTTGATGAGAATACTTCGACTCCATTGAAATCAGACAGCAGTCCCAACCCTGTCATTTTACATTATAAAAACAAAGACAACGATGAAGATATAATAGATATTCTTCATTCACCATGGGATTACTTAAACACTATCACATCTCCCGCTGATTTATACGACAATCCGGCTCATTACATTGTTAAAACTAAGGGATGCTGGGAGACAGGAAACCACATAAAAATAGATGTTTACCCTACTATTGAAATGCGTTTCACCGTAGGTTTGAGTTATGAAATCATACCCTCGATTAGGGAAAGGACGACTAAAGAGCGCCGCGATGAACAAATAAAATCCCGAATGGCGATGGATGATACTAAACCTAAAAACAGCAATAAACTTCGCGATGGTTGGAAGTATCATACCGATCAGTTTGAGTTGACAAGAAAAACAGCACTTACCGTCGATTTTGGCGTCAAAATTGCTGACACAGAATACTCAGAAAAATATGCCCAATCAGTTAAAAAAATAAAAACAGTTAAATCACTCGAACAGTTAAAGAGAGTCGATACGTTGGTTGATAATATTAATAAATTTTTCACCCCTGATCCTGACAACCCGGGAAATACGAGGGGGTATAGTCTATTCAGTATGAAAATAGAGCCTGTGAAATTAGGTATTTCCTATGCCTATCAATATATAGACACTCAACAAGGCCCTTATCATTACATGGGGTTATACGGCAGTCCATTTTTATCCGGCTCATTAAAATTTGATATAATTCAATTTATTTGTGCGTAATGTAAGATTGAAACACTGGTTGGAAAGTGTCGGGATTACCTTAAAAAAAGAGGAGCCAGTATAGATTGTTATCTTCAATTTTTACCAGGCGTAAATATCAATATTGGTGCAGCTTACAGTAAAAAAGAAAATGAGTGGTCTTTTAATATTCTCAAAGGTAATCAGCTTAAATTAGGCCTGGAAGGCGTCATCAGTGCCGCATTTAAGATGGAAGTGTTTTGGGCTGACATAGCACTTAATACGTCCGGAAAACTTGCTACCGCGGCAGGGTTCGAACTGGATCAATATGATGACGGGCTTGATTTGGCTGGATATCATGATGGAATAAAGGGCTATTTCGAGTTTGTAGCGGATTTTAGGGCTAAAAGAGGTGATAAAGAAGAACAACAGGCAGGAGAAAAAATAAAAAAAGAATGGCTATTAGCGGCGCCGCTAAAAGCAAGTGACTCGCCTTTAAGAATAAACTTATACGGGAAGGTTCGTTCTGTTCCACAACCCACGATAACAGTACCTGTTCACGCAGAACCCTGGGCAATGGGATCTAATCCAAATAACAATAAAAAAGATGATAAGCCTTACGGTTACAACGGAATCCCCCAACTGTAAAAATCACTGAGGATGACATGAGATTATTCTACAAAATAGCGTTAACCATATTAACAGGAAGTATTACAATGACAAATGTTCTTGCTAATGAAATCCCTTTTAAAATTCGTAGCGTGTTCGATATTAAGTATGCATTTTGCACCATTAAGACCAACGACGTCGTCGGCTCAGATAATCGTACATCTTCAATGCAGGGTAGAGGTATGGGTTCATCCAGTACAAACTCATTGCTCATGTTAGAAAATGGCGAGAATGATGTTACTCTTGAAATCGGTGCTCTGGCCTGGTTTTCTCAAGAAGACATCGACAATAAGACACGTGCAACATTCAACCCGGAAGCAAGTTGTAAATTGGATGTCATAAAATTCGAAAAACAAAAAGAAACAATACTCACTTCAATAAACATCTCAATAGATAAAGAGGGAATCCCTCAGTCACTCATTACCAATGAAAATGAAGACGATAAAAAATATTTAAACTACAATAAAATCCAGGCAGAACAATCAGAAATCGGACATATCAGGGCCAAATCTTATAAGACTTATAGATTCCCGAAAGGAATGGAGATATTCCAGTTCACAAGAATAATTGAGGTTCATGGACTCCCAACATGGGCTTGGGTCAATGCTACTCCATTCACAGGATCAGAGGAACAAATTCAGAAATTACAAATGGCCTATTCAGAATTTGCTGATGCAATAAATGACCAGGACAGGTCAAAAATAAAAAAATTATACAAAATATCACTTGACGTATGGTCAAGGTCAATGGGGGATAGCGAAGATGATATTTTGGAATCACAATTCACGAAAGATGAGATTGAAAATGGCAAAGCCAAAATAGGGAAAATTAGCTGGGAAGACTATGCTGTTCGGGTCATGAATAAAGGCAGAATGGTTCAATTTTATAATAAATCCATCCCGACGTACTCACCGTTAACGTATTTTTATAACGAAGATGGTGAGACATATTCAATGAGCTTCGCGCCGATATTTTCTCTGATTGATGGGAAATTCGTCGTAGTAATTTAAACGTTCACTGATAAGTGAAAATTGAATTCTTTATCCCCACAGCATAAAGGGGCCATCTGGCCCCTTTTTTATTAGCAAAACACGTTAACTCGCCTGCTTTCTCAGCAGATAGATAAAGTACGGCGCGCCGATGAAGGTCGCGAGCAAACCGGCGGGGATCTGGTTTGGGAAGATCACCATACGGCCACACCAGTCCGCGAAGACCATCAGCAGACCGCCGAGAATACTCGCCACCATCCACTGCGGAACGGCGCGGCGGAATCCCATCATGCGCGCCATATGCGGTGCCATCAGCCCGACAAAACTCAGCGGCCCGACGGTCAGCGTTGCGGCAGCCGTCATCACGGCGGCCAGCAGCAGGATCGCCACACGCGTTGGCGTCAGCGCCAGTCCGACGGATTTCGCGGTCACGCTGCCGAGCGGCAAGATGTTTATCCAGCGGCGGCAGAACGGCACGATGACCATCAGCACGGCGGCCAGCGCCAGCGTTCGCCACGCCATCGGCGCAGTGACTGAATAGGTCGAACCGGAAAGCCAGGTCAGCAAACCGCCCATACGCGGATCACCGCTGGCCAGCAGCAGCGTCATCAGCGTGGTGAAAGCGGTACTCAGCGCAATGCCGGTCAGCAACATCCGTTCCGCCGAGAAACTGCGCAGGCCGGAGGCGACCATAATCACCAGCAACGTTAACGCCGCACCGGCACTGCCCGCAGGCAGCAGCCACACAAACGCATCGCCGGGAACGATAAACATCATCACCACGACGCCGGTCGCCGCACCGGAGCTGATCCCCAGCACTTCCGGGCTCGCCATCGCGTTACCGGTCAGTTTCTGAATCAGCACGCCGGAAGATGCCAGCATAATCCCTGCCGCCAGCGCCGCCAGTACGCGCGGTAAACGCCACGGCAGCAACGCCTGCAAATCTGCGCCCGTCGCCCAGCTCCAGCCTGTTGCATTACGCCCGACCATCAGCGCGATCACCAGCCCGGCGAGAAGCACCAGTAAAGCCAGCGCAACCCAACGCACCAGATGGTGACGTTCATTGGGCACATTGTCGCCCTGATTCATCGGAGGCGGTGTCATGCTGTTTCGCAGACGCGGCAGCAGCCACAGCAGCAGCGGCGCACCGACTAACGCGGTCGCGGCACCGGTCGGGATTTCCATCCAGATTTGCGTCACATATTGCATCACCTGATCGGTGAACCACAGCAGCAATGCGCCAATCAGCGGGGCCATCACCAGACGCGCAGTCAGGCGACGTGCGCCGAGCATTTTCGCCAGAAGCGGCGCAAACAGGCCGATAAAACCGATTATCCCGACGGCGTTGACCAGCTGCGCACTCATCAGGATCGCCAGCGCCAGCACCGCCAGACGCGCCGCCGATAGGCCTAAACCCAGGTTTTTCGCGACGCCGTCATCCAGCCCGAGCAGGGTCATCGGGCGCTGTAACAGGAACGCCAGCAGCCAGACGATAATCACGCGCGGCAATAAAAACGTCGCGACGTCCCAGTCCTGCTGTGTCAGCGAACCGCTGCTCCACATATACAGGCTTTGCAGGCTCTGATAGTTGAAGATCCCAAGCAGGCCATTCACCGCGCCGCAGTACAGGCCGAGTACCAGACCGGCGAGGATCAGCGTCACCGGCGACATGCGTTTGCCCCAGGCGATCCCGAACACCAGCCCGCCGATCACCACCGCACCAGTCATCGCGGCAAACTGCTGCGTGATCATGCCGCCCGGCAGCGCCCAGAGCGTGGCGATCGTCAGGCCGAGCTGTGCGCCCGCCGAAACCCCCAGCGTCGCGGGTTCGGCCAGCGGATTACGTAATACCTGCTGGAACAACAAACCGACCAGCCCCAGACCGGCACCGGCCAGCAGCGCGACGGCGATACGCGGCAGTGAGCTGTAATGGAAAAGCATCTGCTGAACATCGTCGATGTCCGGCTGCCAGAGCGCGCCGCGCCATAAGTGATAAGGCAATTGCTGGTGCAGGTTGTAAATACTGAGCGCACCGGCTGCCAGCGCCAGAACTAAAAGTAGGATCAGCGAAACGCTGAGTGAACGGCGGTTCATACCGGTTTCCCCAGTGTGCTGTTCAGGATTTTACAGAAATGCATGGCGCTGAACGTTGCGCCGTAGAACCAGACGGCGGGGACAACGCTGAACTGATTTGAACGGACAAAAGGCATCGATTTCCACAGCGGCGTCTTGGCAACCGCATCCATGATGTCTGCGCTGCCGTGATCAAAACACAGCACGCGGGCATTTTTAATGCGGGTCAGGCGCTCAACGCCTACCGACACGCTGCCCCAGAAACTGCCTTCGCCGCCCCACGCGTTGGTCAGCCCGACATCGCCCATGATTTCATGGAACATGCTGCCCTGACCAAACACCAGAACGTGGCGCGGGTCGATAAAGGTCATCAGCAGTACCGGTTGCTGCGCGACCGGTTTCATCAGCTCACGCGTTTTCGCAATGGCGTCGTTATACACCCGCAAATGTTGTTCAGCGCGATCCTGCAAACCGAGCGTATCCGCCAGTTTATGCAGAGATTTGATCGCCAGCTGCATCGGCTTCGCGCTGCCATCATTGGCTTTCACACCCAGCACCGGCGCGATAGTTTCCAGCTGTTGGGTGTCCGGGCCATAACCTTGCGTTATCAGCAACAAAGAAGGTTTCAGTTGCTGGATAAGCTCCATGTTAGGCTCGGTGCGCTGGCCGACATCGATAACGCCGGGTGCCAGCGGCGGTTCCGCCACCCACAGGTTGTAATTGGGAATATCAGCAATCGCCAGCGGCATCACGCCGAGCGCAATCAGCAGCTCGGTAGGTAACCATTCGAGGGTAACGATGCGGCTCAGATCAGGGCGCGAGGCAGACAGCGCTGGCAGGGAAGTCAGTAACGGGGACAGCGCCATCATCTGTAAAAGACGACGGCGCGTCAGCCCTGAATAACGTTGAATATCAGACATATCAGTAAACGAAGCTTACCGGCGCACCGCCCGCAGGATGCGGAAGAATGCCCATCGGAATACCATAAATTTGTTCGAGAACGTCACCGCGCATCATGTCTTCCGGCGCGCCCTGCGCGATCATCTCGCCGCCGCGCAATGCCATCAGTTCATCGCAATAACGCGCCGCCATATTCAGATCATGCAATACCGCGATCACGGTTAAGCCTTTCTCACGGCTCAGGCGCTGGATCAACGCCAGCACATCTTTCTGATGCGCGATATCCAGCGCGGAAGTCGGTTCGTCGAGCAACAGGCAACGGCTGTCCTGTGCGACCATCATCGCCAGCCACGCACGCTGACGCTCGCCGCCGGAGAGGCTGTCGACCAGGCGCTGGGCGAACGGTTTCAGGCCCACCAGCGCAATGGCTTCTTCGACTTTTTCTTTGTCCTGATGTTTAAAACGCCCCAGCGCGCCGTGCCACGGATAGCGGCCAATCGCCACCAGTTCCTGCACCGTCATGCCTTCTGCGGCCGGAAGTTGCTGCGGCAGATACGCAACCTGACGCGCAAACGCTTTGCTGTCCCACTGGGCCAGTGGCGTTTCATTCAGATAAATCGTTCCGGACGTCGCCGGCTGATGCCGTCCCAGCATTTTTAACAACGTTGATTTCCCGGAGCCGTTATGGCCAATCAGCCCGCACACTTTTCCCTGCGGGAAGGTCAGTGACAGCGGCGCGAGCAACGTTCGCCCCGGCACTGAAAAGCTGACTTCTTGCAGGCAAAAGACGCTGTCAGGCAGCGATGAAGACGGGTGTACGTTGTTATCAGGCATAAGATTTTCTACGTGACGTCTGGAAGTGAATTGGAAACGGGCACGACCAGCGTGCCCGGATTTAACTTCTTAAAGCTTTTAGAAACGGAAGGTGGCTGTTGCCACAACCTGACGTTCCGCGCCCCAGAAACAACCGTACGTCTGGAAGCAGCTGGCAACGTAATCACGATCCAGCAAGTTATTGACGTTAACCGCCACGCTGGAACCGTTCAGGCCGAAACGACCCAGATCGTATTTCACGACCGCATCCATCACTGCGGCGCTGCCGACTTTGAAGGTGTTCGCCGGATCGCCGTAGCTTGAACCGATATAACGACCACCGGTACCCACGGTAAATCCACTCAGAATACCTTCATAGAAGGTGTAATCGCCCCACAGGGAAGCCATGTGCGTAGGCACCTGCTCAGGCGTATTGCCTTTCAGCGTGGTGTCTTTGGTGTATTGCGCATCGGTATAGGTGTATGACGCCGTCATGTTGATGTTGGCGTTCAGGGCCGCTTTCGCTTCCAGTTCCACACCACGTGCACGAATTTCACCCGCAGGAACCTGCGCCAGTGGATTCGATGGATCAGCGGTCAGGTTGTTCGTTTTGGTCAGCTGGTAGATAGCACCGGTCAGCACAACCGGCATATTTTTCGGCACATACTTCACGCCCGCTTCGTACTGCTCCCCCTTAGACGGTGCGTAGGAAACGCGCGGCTGGCTCCACAGGTCAAAAGCGCTCGGCTCGAAAGACTGGCTGTAGCTGATGTACGGGCTGATACCGTTATCAAACAGGTAGTTCAGACCACTGCGCCAGGTAAATTTCTTGTCGTTACGTTCAATGTAACCACCGCCATCACCGCGTACAGTCGTTGCCTGCTGTGACCAGTCGTAACGGCCACCCAGGGTCATGACCCACTTATCCCATTCCGCCTGATCCTGAACATACAGACCAGTCTGCTTGCTTTCGTTCATCTGATACGGAGCGGCATCACCGAAATCGAAGTGTTCCCGCGTTGGATGATAGAGATCCAACTGCGGCGCAGTGCCGAATGTCGCGTTGATATCGTTACGCATGCGCATGTAATCAACACCGGTCAGCAAGGTGTGATCAATATCGCCGGTAGAGAATTTACTTTGCAGCTGGGTATCTACACTGAAGTTTTGCAGACGTTCGTTATCAACCACGGTACCGCGGTTAAGCATGTGCCCGTTGGTCGCGTCGATCCCGGTTCCGTAAACACTCTGCTGTGACGTTTTCATCTCGTTGAAACGGAGATTCTGGCGCACGGTGAAGGTGTCGTTGAATTCATGGTCAAAACTATAGCCGACCATTTTCTGGTTACGGGAATAGCTATTGTTGGTCGCGCCTTCGTTGAAACTGGTCGGCAGACGGGAACCGTTTGGCAATGGCTCAACCGTGCCTTCTTTCGGCAACCAACCGTAATAACCGGTTTCCGGTTCGTTCTGGAAATAGGAGAGGAAAGTGAAGTTCGTTTTGTCATCAGGGCGCCAGGTGAATGACGGCGCGATGGTGTAACGTTTTTGCTTCGCATTTTCCTGCTGCTCGTTGTTCGAGCGGGCCAGACCGGTCAGACGGTAAGAGAACTCGCCGTTATCATCCAGCGCATCGCTGAAGTCAAAACCTGTCTGGAACAGATTGTCTGTACCCATCTTGAACTGAACTTCATGCAGTGGCTCTGTGGTCGGACGCTTGCTGACCATAGAGATAATACCGCCGGGATTGCTCTTTCCGTACAGGACGGAAGTCGGGCCGCGCATCAGTTCAACACGTTCGAGCATGTACGGGTCGATCGCCGCATCGTTATAGAAGTTGCCCTGCAGCTTCAGGCCATCCAGATAGTTATTCTGGTTAAGACCCACAGATGAGAAGCCGCGAATAATCACGAAGTCATAGGTGCTGGATGCGCCACGGCTGTTGACCGTCACGCCCGGCGTGTAGCCCAGCGCTTCTTTAACAGACTTCGGCTGGTGCATATCCATTTCTTCGCGGGTTACCACGGAAACAGACTGTGGCGTTTTTTCGATCGCGGTGTCAGTTTTGGTCGCCGTCGCGCTGCGTTTTGCAGCAATCGTCGGAGCCGGGCCCCACGCAGATTCAGTGGATGCCTGAGTCGCGCCGGTAACATTAATCGTATCTTCTTTCGCGGTTGCTGTGGTTGCTGCACCTGCGTAAAACGCGGTGGAGCCCAGAACGGCGGTAATGGTAAACGCGAGCGTCCGACGCTTAAATGCGCCTTTTTGGACTGAGTTTGAAAGCGAGCATTGAGAAGCCATTGCATTATCTCTGGAGTGGTAATGGGAATGTAAACGATAATTATTATTATGACCGTCGCATAATATGCGCATTGCGCGGGGCTCTGCAAGCCTATTTGACTCATAGATTGGCTGAATGAATAAAAAGTATCCCCATGTTAAACATGGGTAAAAACGCCTATGAATTATACGGACTGAGTTGTGAAAGACCTGACGGGAATGTAAAACACGACGGGGAAATTTGAGTTAAGAATAACAATTAAAAAGGGCGCGATTCTCATCGCGCCCTTTAATGTTTCTGAAATCAACAATTTGTTACTGGCCGGAACCGAACATGTCCTTGATCCAACCGGCAACACCGTTGCTGTCTTTCTTCTCGTCCTGCGCCTGAGGTTGCTGGCCCTGAGGCTGTTGTTGTTGCTGCTGTTGCTGCTGAACGGCAGAAACAGAAGCCTGGCACATAGCATCCGGTGAATCGGTCCAGACCGGAATGGAACGTACGGTGCCACCGCCCATCATACCGCCACCGCCGCCACACACAAAGTTACCTGCGCCGTCGATATTCATCGGGCTGATACCTTCCGGCATTTGCAGATCCAGCGGCTGAGGCGTGCCGTTTTCCAGATAGCGGCCATACAGCACCAGCGCACCGGTAGAACCCCACAGCTTAGACGGACCGTTGTTATCGCGGCCAACCCAGGTGATTGCAACCTGATTGCCGTCGATACCGGCAAACCAGCTGTCACGCAGTTCGTTCGATGTCCCGGTTTTCGCGGCCAGATGCAGTTTCGGGAATTTGTTCGCCAGCGCGCGCGATGTCCCTTCCTGAACCACCTGCTGCATTGCGTACAATGTCAGATAAGCGGCCTGAGAAGGGATCACACGTACTGCCTGCGGGAAGCTCTGGTACAAGACTGTGCCGTCTTCCGCAATCACCGAACGCACCGCCGACAGTGGCGCTTTGTTACCGCCGCTGGCAATGGTCTGGTATTCCTGCGCCACTTCCATCGGCGTCAGCGCGATTGCACCGAGCAACATCGACGGCGTCTGGTTCAGGGATTCTTTCGGGATCCCCAAATCAATCAGCGTTTTGGTGATGTTGTCGAGACCCACCGCCATACCGAGGTTAACCGTCGGAACGTTCATGGAACGCGCCAGCGCATCCACCAGCAGAACCTGACCGCGGAACTGATGGTCATCGTTTTTAGGCGACCAGATCTGGCCGTTCGCCAGTTTCAGGTTCAGCGGCTGGTCGGCAAGAATGGTGTTCAGGCGGTATTTATCCGGCTGCGACAGCGCTGTCAGATAGGTCGCCGGTTTCGCCAGAGAACCGACCTGACGGCGCGCCTGCATGGCGCGGTTGAAACCGGCAAACTGCGTTTCCGCCCCGCCGACCATCGCACGCACTTCACCGGTATAACGGTCAACAATCACCATCGCCGTTTCGATGTCGTTCAGGCCGCTTTTCTTGCGAAGTAACGGAATGCCTTCTTCAACCGCTTTTTCCGCCGCATCCTGAGAAATCGGATCCAGCGTGGTGAAAATTTTCACCCCGGACATGTCCTGAACTTTATCGCCCAGCTTGGCCTGCAATTCCTGACGCACCATCTGCATGAACGCAGGCTGCGGTGAAATCACCCCGCCTTTTGGCTGAACGCCCAGCGGACGCGCGCTCAGCATGTCATACAGTTCCTGATCGATAACTTTCTGATCGACCAGCAAACGCAGCACCAGATTACGACGTTGCAACGCCATCGTCGGGTTACGCCACGGGTTGTACAGCGATGCGCCTTTCACCATACCGACCAGCAATGCCTGCTGATCGAGGCTCAGTTCGTTCACCGGACGGCCAAAGTAATACAGGCTCGCCAGCGGGAAACCGCGGATCTGATCGGAACCGCTCTGGCCGAGATACACTTCGTTCAGATACAGCTCAAGGATGCGATCTTTGCTGTAGTCGGCGTCGAGCAAGACCGCCATCACCGCTTCACGCGCCTTACGGCTCAGAGAGCGTTCGTTGGTCAGGAACAGGTTTTTGACCAACTGCTGGGTCAGCGTAGAGCCGCCCTGTACCGCATGACCGGCTGTCAGGTTCGCCACCACCGCACGACCGATGGAATAGAAGTTAATCCCGTCGTGCTCGTAGAAATGGCGGTCTTCCGTTGCCAGCAAGGTATCAACCAGCAAGTCCGGGAAGCCGGAACGCGGCACGAACAGACGCTGTTCGCCGTTAGCATTGGACGCCTGCAACATGGTGATCAGACGCGGATCCAGGCGGAACAGCCCGAAATCACGCTGATTATCCAGGTTTTTAATTTCTGACAGGCTGTTGCCATCAAACATCAGACGCGCGTTAACCTGCCCTTCTTTGCCTTCCGGGAAATCAAACGGACGGCGCAGTAAATCAATGTAATTCGCATGGACGGTAAATTCGCCCGGACGGGTGATGCGCGTCACTTCGCGATATTGCGTGCCTTCCAGCAGCCCGACCATTTCAGCTTTGCTGATGGACATATCCGGCTCAAGGTTTACCTGACGACCATAAACGGCCGCCGGTAATTGCCAGACTTTACCGCCGTCGATGCGGCTGTGGATTTCACGGTTCAGATAGACCGCATAAATGCCCAGCAGAATGGCAAAGACGATGAACAGCTTGACCAGCAGCCAGAAAATACGGCGTTTCAGGCTCTTCTTGCCGCCTTTTTTCGCTTTACGCGGCGGTGCTTTGCGGCTCATGCGAGATCCCCGTTCTTCTTCGTAATCATCTTCATCCTCATACTCGTCATCGAGTTCCTCTTCTTCGTATTCGTCGTAGTCGTCATCCCGACGGCTGCGGCGAACCGGACGAGTCCGCGCAGGCTTGCGCCCGGCGGGTTTACCTTTACGGCCAATTGGCTCGCGATCATCGCCAGACATCAGTCATTCTCCCCACGTACTGCTGTGTTCGTCATAAAGTTATTCTGCATAATGATTCTGTTTAGCTGAGTCATTTTCATATTCGATTCAAACGGATACTTTTTTATCCCGCAACGCGGGCAGCAAGGCGCTTACTCTGTGCCCGGCTTTGGTTTACTTCCAGAAGAAAGGTCTGAAAAAAAGCGACCTTTCCTGAACAATTTCGTCGCCACGCTTATTGCGCGGAATACTTCTTGGTTCGCCGCGTCGGCGCTGCTTCAGCCGGGTTGTCAGGCCACGGATGTTTCGGGTAGCGCCCTTTCATTTCTTTCTGCACTTCGCGGTACGAGCCCTGCCAGAACGCCGCGAGATCGGCGGTAATTTGCAAAGGCCGCTGCGCCGGAGACAGCAATTCCAGCACCACGGTCACGCGCCCTTCGGCAAGCTTAGGGCTGCGTTCTTCGCCAAACATTTCCTGCATCCGCACCGAAAGCGCCGGTGGCTGGTCTGCATGATAGCGGATCGGCAGGCGACTGCCAGTCGGGACGGTGTAATGCGTCGGTAAAGCGGCGTCAAGACGCTGACGCTGTTGCCAGTCACAGAGCCTTAATAAGGCATCATGCAAATCAACCTGTTGCAGCGACTTTAACGAACGCACACCCTGTAAAGAAGGCTGTAACCAGCTTTCCAGCCCGCCGAGCAGGGCGTCGTCGTCCATCGCTGGCCAGTCAGCCTCCGGCAGCCATTTTGCCGCACAGGTCAGGCGCAACCGCAATTGTTCGGCGGCCACCGACCAGGTCAGCGCCTGCAAACCCTGCGTGCGGATCCAGTCGATCAGCGCCTGTTGCAGCTCGGCATCTTCCGGTTTCGCCAGAGGATTCGCTTTCAGCACCAGACGCCCTATTTGCCAGCGCCGCCACGCGCGCAGCGTCCCTTTTTCTTCATCCCATTCGACCGCCGTCTGCTCTTCCACGACGTCCGGCAACCGCGCAGGCAGTTGTGTGATATCGAGCGAAATTGCCAGCAAAATTCGGGCGTCCGGGCTGTTGTTGCCCTGCAATAATTGCGGCGCAACCAGCCACGGCGCGCGGGTTAATCCGTCGTCCTGCGGCAAAGACGCGCCCAGCCCGTTAGCCAGCAGATAACGGCCATCTTCACCGCGTCGCTGGGCGATACGGTCGCTGAATGCGCGTGCCAGCAGCCACGGTGCGAGCGACGCATCGGCATCACCGCTTTTCCCGCCGGTGCGCTGCGCCAGCTGTTTTGCGCGCCGCTGCCAGTTTCCCTGCGGACGGCTGAACCAGTAATCAATATCCGGCAACCCGCCGCGTGGCGGTTCTTCGAGCATGGCCGCCAGCAGCGCTGCCGTCGCCAGCGCGTCCGGGCTTTGCTGCGCCGCAGAAATCAACATCGCCGCCAGCCGGGGCTCACAGCCGAGCTGCGCCATGCGCTGTCCGGCGGCGGTAAGTTTGCCCTGCGCGTCGGTCGCGCCAAGCTGATGTAAAAGGTGTTTTGCCGCCGACAACGCCGCCGCGGGCGGTACATCGAGCCACTGAAGCTGCGCCGGATCCTGACAACCCCACTGCAACAACTCCAGCCAGAAACTGCTCAGATCGCTTTGCAGGATTTCCGCTTCGGCCTGCGCACTGGCGCGTTCCGCCTGCTCTTTGCTGAACAGATGCCAGCACAATCCGGGCTCCAGACGCCCTGCGCGGCCTGCGCGCTGGGTCATGGACGCCTGACTGATGCGCTGCGTAACGAGACGCGTCAGGCCGCTGCGCGGGTCAAACTGCGCGCTGCGCTCCAGACCGCTGTCGACCACCAGCCGGATACCTTCAATGGTCAGGCTGGTTTCCGCAATATTGGTCGCCAGCACGATTTTGCGACGTCCGGCGGGTGAAGGCTGAATGGCTTTTTGCTGCTGCTCTAAAGAGAGCGCGCCGTAAAGCGGGCAGAGATCGACATCGTCTGCCACCTTGCCCGAAAGCAGATTTTGCACGCGGGTAATTTCGGAAACGCCGGGCAAAAACAGCAGCATCGAGCCGTGATTTTCACTCATCAGGCGGCTGACCACGCGGGAAACGCCTTCGTCCAGCCTTTCGTGGGTGGCGAGGGAAAGATACTGACGGTCAACCGGAAAACTGCGTCCTTCGGAAACGATCACCGGCGCATCAGGCAGTAACGGCGATAAACGCAGATTGTCGAGCGTCGCGGACATGATCAGCAGTTTCAGATCATCGCGCAGCACATTTTGTACGTCGAGCAGCAGCGCCAGCGCCAGATCGGCCTGCAAACTGCGCTCATGGAATTCATCGAGGATCACCAGAGAAACGCCGGTCAGATCAGGATCCGCCTGCACCATGCGGGTGAGAATGCCTTCGGTCACGACTTCAAGCCGCGTCGCCGCGCTGGTTTTGCTTTCGGCGCGCATACGGTAACCGACGGTTTGCCCCGGCGTTTCGCCCAGTTGCTGCGCCAGACGGAAAGCGACATTTTTTGCCGCCAGACGACGCGGTTCCAGCAACAGGATTTTCCCCGGCAGATTGCCCTGTTTGAGCAACTGCAACGGCAGCCAGGTCGATTTACCGGCACCGGTCGGCGCGAGCAGTAACACTTGCGGTGCCTGCTTAAGGGCGATTAAAAGCGGTTCAAGTACGGCGCTGACCGGCAAAGAAGACAATGAATTCTCCATGAGAGTTAACTTTAAACGGCGGGCATTGTAGCATTTAGCGCCAGATCCGGTATGTCGTGATTTTTTTAAACCAGGAAAGAATATGTCTGTCGAGCGCCGCCTGTTTTTCGCCTTAGCGTTACCTGCAAAGTTACAAAAGCAGGTCATCAAATGGCGTGCCGATAACTTTCCGCAGGACACCGGCCGCCCCGTCACGGCGGCGAACCTGCACATTACGCTGGCCTTTCTGGGCGAAATCAGTGAACTCAAAGCGGATGCGCTGACCCGCATCGCCGGGCGCATTCAGGCGCAAAAGTTCAGCCTGTGTCTGGACGATATCGGTCACTGGCCGGGTTCCGGCGTGGTCTGGATTGGCACGAAGCGCGCGCCCAATGCGCTGCTGCAACTGGCTTCGGTGCTGCGCTCTCACGCCGCGCGTAACGGCTGCCATCAGAGTACGCTGCCGTTTCATCCGCACGTGTCGTTGTACCGCAGCGCCACGCGGCCGGTGGCGATCCCACCCGCCACGCCCAACTGGCAACTGGACGCCGAAGAATTCAGTCTTTACGAATCGACTTACGAACGCGGGCGTACCCGTTACCGCTGCCTGCAAAGCTGGCCTCTGGCTGACATTCCAGCCACCTGAATCTCTTTTATACGGAAACTCTCATGCATTTCGAGCCAGCGCTTCAACCCGCTACCCTGATCAAACGTTACAAACGTTTTCTCGCAGACGTCATCACCCCCGATGGCCGTGAACTCACGCTGCACTGCGCCAACACCGGCGCAATGACCGGTTGCGCCACGCCGGGTGATACCGTCTGGTATTCCACGTCTGATAACGCCAAACGTAAATATGCCCACAGCTGGGAGCTGACCGAAACGCAGCAACATCACTGGATTTGCGTGAATACGCTGCGGGCAAACCAGCTGGTGCGCGAGGCAATAGAAGCCGGTCGCATACCGGAATTATCCGGTTACAGTAATTTATCGGCGGAAGTAAAATACGGCACCGAAAATAGCCGTATAGACTTGATGTTACAGGCAGAAAATCAACCTGACTGCTATATTGAAGTGAAATCTGTCACGCTGCTGCACGAAGGTCAGGGATTCTTCCCGGATGCAGTCACGCTGCGCGGCCAGAAGCATTTGCGCGAGTTACAGTCGATGGCAGAACAGGGGCAGCGAGCGGTACTTTTCTTCGCTGTTTTACATTCAGGCATTGAAAGCGTGTCTGCTGCACACCATATTGATCCCCGTTACACAGAATTGCTGACGCAGGTTCAGAAAAAAGGTGTAGAAGTGATGTGCTACGGTGCCGCACTTTCTGCTGAGGGTATCCGCCTCACAGAACGATTACCGCTGGTCACGAAATCATTAAACGGATAAACCCAGTTCGGATAACCCTGTTATTAGCCGTCGGCGGCATAAATACAGGTCGCGAATACGCTTTTCCTCACAGGCTTGTCAAGCACCTGTCAGGAATAATTGCCAACCTCGTTGCCTTCTGTTATTTATAGCGGCCTGATTTTTTCCCCCGTTGGGGATCGAAGTGTTCGAAGCCTCTCATTTGCAGAAAACCTGTAAACGTTAAGGTGGATGAACATAGTGCGTGTTATGTAGGAGAAGCATCATGCAAGAAGGCCAAACCCGTAAGACGTCGTCCTTGAGCATTCTCGCTATCGCTGGGGTGCAGCCGTATCAAGAGAAGCCGGGCGAAGAGTACATGAACGACGCTCAGCTGGCTCACTTCAAAAAGATTCTTGAAGCATGGCGCAATCAGCTCAGGGATGAAGTAGATCGTACCGTTACACACATGCAGGATGAAGCTGCAAACTTCCCTGATCCGGTCGACCGTGCCGCTCAGGAAGAAGAATTCAGCCTCGAACTGCGTAACCGTGACCGTGAACGTAAGCTGATCAAAAAGATTGAAAAAACACTGAAAAAAGTGGAAGACGAGGATTTCGGTTATTGCGATTCCTGTGGCGTTGAGATTGGCATCCGCCGTCTTGAAGCACGTCCGACCGCTGACTTGTGTATCGACTGTAAGACTCTGGCAGAAATCCGCGAAAAGCAGATGGCTGGCTAAGTCCCGGGTTCCACGCGGTGCGTCATGCACCGCGTTCCCTTTAAAAGCACGACCCCATTCTTATGCCACAAAATCAATACACGGGCCGTTTCGCGCCTTCACCTTCCGGTGACCTCCATTTTGGTTCGCTGATTGCCGCACTCGGCAGTTATCTGCATGCGCGCGCCCAAAACGGTCAGTGGCTGGTTCGCATTGACGATATCGATCCGCCGCGTGAAATTCCCGGTTCTGCTGACCGCATTCTGGCCACGCTCGAACGCTTTGGTCTGGAATGGGACGGCGACGTCGTCTGGCAATCCAAACGTCATGACGCCTACCGCGAAGTGCTGGACTGGCTGTATCAGCAACAAAAAAGCTATTACTGCACCTGTACCCGCCAGCGCATTGCTCAAAGCGGCGGCTTTTACGACGGTCACTGCCGTGGCCTGAATTTAGGTGCAGAAAACGCGGCAATTCGCCTGCATCAGACATTACCGGTTTATGGTTTTGATGATGATTTTCAGGGGCATTTACAGGCCGAAAGCCAGCTGGCCGAAGAAGATTTTATTATCCGACGCCGCGACGGGCTGTTTGCCTACAATCTGGCGGTTGTCGTTGATGACCATTTTCAGGGCGTGAATCATATTGTGCGCGGAGCCGATCTCATCGAGCCCACCGTGCGCCAGATTTCGCTTTACCGGCATCTGGGATATCCGCAACCGGGATATCTGCATTTGCCGCTGGCACTGAATGAAAATGGCGACAAGCTTTCGAAACAAAATCATGCACCGGCGCTGCCTGAAGGCGATCCGCGGCCGGTAATCATTAACGCACTGAAATTTTTAGGCCAAACGCTGCCGGAAAACTGGCAGGATTACACTTTGCCTTTATTATTACGCTGGGCGACAACGCACTGGACGCCCTCTGAGATACCGCGTCAGGGCGCTTAATCACCGCTGAACTGACATCGGCATTCTCAAAGAGGCTATCGTGAGCTATGATTAGCCGCTGTTTTTGCGTCACGCCAATTTTTTCAGTCACTATCGAGGTGTACCATTTTTACCCGAGTAGCCAATTTTTGCCGTAAGGTGCTGGTCCGTGAAGATAAAGTCGTTCGTGAAGAAAAGGCTGTTCATGACGAAGCCGCACTTCATGGAGAAGTTAATCGTGAGGACAATTCCCGCCGCGATCCGTCTCCTGTGGCTGAAAACACTGTGAAGGCAAACCATCCTGAACGTCGTGACAACGAGCAACGCCGCGAAAACCGTGGCCGTCGGGATGACAACGCAAACCGGGGCGACCGTCGTAACAACAACAACCGTCGCTCTGCGCCTTATCAGCCGCGTGGCGAACGTAACGACAATCGCGGTGAACGTACCGACAACCGTGGCGAACGCAGCGAACAGCGTGCTCCGCGTACCGAGCACGTCCAGAAGCCACGCCCGTCATTTGATTACGCGGGCGAAACCCGTGCGATGACCATTATTCCCCGCGATGAGCACAATATTTCCCGTCGTGATATCAGTGAAAACGCCCTGAAAGTCCTGTACCGCCTGAATAAGTCTGGCTATGAAGCCTTCCTGGTCGGCGGTGGCGTGCGCGATTTGCTGCTGGATAAAAAGCCAAAAGATTTCGATATCACGACCAACGCAACGCCTGATCAGGTGCGCAAACTTTTCCGTAACTGCCGTCTGGTTGGCCGTCGTTTCCGTCTGGCCCACGTGATGTTCGGCCCGGAAATCATCGAAGTTGCCACATTCCGTGGCCATCACGAACAGTATGAAGAAACCGACGATAAAAACGTTTCCCAGCAGGCCCAGAACGGCATGCTGCTGCGCGATAACATCTTCGGCACGATTGAAGACGACGCCCAGCGCCGCGACTTCACCATCAACAGCCTGTATTACGGCGTGGCTGATTTCACCGTCCGTGATTACACCGGCGGCCTGCGTGACCTGGAAAACGGCATCATTCGCCTGATTGGCGATCCGGAAACCCGCTACCGTGAAGACCCGGTGCGTATGCTGCGTGCGGTGCGTTTCGCTGCAAAACTCGACATGAAGATCAGCCCGGAAACCGCTGAGCCGATCCCACGTCTGGCGACCCTGCTACAGGAAATTCCGCCTGCGCGTCTGTTTGAAGAATCGCTGAAATTGCTGCAAGCCGGCTACGGTTATGCCACGTACAAAAAACTGTGTGAATACCAGCTGTTCCAGCCGTTGTTCCCGCTGATCGCCCGCCAGTTTACTGAGCATGGCGACAGCCCGATGGAACATATTCTGTTGCAGGTTCTGAAAAATACCGACTACCGTTTGCAGAACGATCAGCGCGTCAATCCGGCGTTCCTGTTCGCGGCAATGTTGTGGTATCCGGTGATTGAACATGCACAGAAACTGGCGCAGGAAGGCGGTCTGACGTATTACGACGCCTTCGCGCTGGCCATGAACGACGTGCTCGACGAACAATGTCGCACGCTGGCAATTCCAAAACGTATTACCACGCTGGTGCGTGATATCTGGGCATTGCAGCTGCGTCTGTCCCGCCGTCAGGGCAAACGTGCGCACAAGCTGATGGAACATCCTAAATTCCGTGCCGCTTACGATTTACTGGTTCTGCGCGCTGAAGTTGAACAGCATCGCGAACTGCAAAGTCTGGCGCAGTGGTGGGGTGAATTCCAGGAAGCCACACCGGCCTCGCAGAAAGCCATGCTCGGTACGCTCGGTGACGATGCAACGCCTGCGCGTCGCGCACGGACACGTCGTCCGCGTAAACGCGCTCCCCGTAAGGATGGCGGTCAATGATCCGCGTTTACCTGGCTCTGGGAAGCAATCTCTCACGACCTCTCGACCAGGTAAATTGCGCGCTGGAGGCGCTGGCACATTTGCCGCGCACCCGCTTTGTGGCTGTCTCTCCGTTTTACCGCAGCAAGCCGCTGGGGCCGCAGGATCAGCCTGATTATCTGAACGCCGTGGTGTCGCTCGATACGTTGTTACCGCCGGAAGAGCTGCTCGATTGCACCCAGGCCATCGAGCAAAATCAGGGACGTGTCCGCAAAGCCGAACGCTGGGGCCCGCGGACATTAGATCTGGATATGCTGTTTTATGGCGATCGGGTGATCGACACGGAGCGTTTAACTGTGCCGCATTACCATATGAAGAACCGCGAGTTTATGCTGTACCCGCTGGCGGATCTGGCACCGGATCTGGTGTTCCCGGATGGCGAAACACTGCAAAGCGTACTGGATCGCGTTCCGCTGAATGGCCTGACAAAATGGTAGGCCGCTCAGCGACTTACCCGCACCTGTAATCCCCCTTCTGTTTTGTTCCGGTACTCTACCCGCAACTGATGTAACTGTGCGATCCTCTGTACGATCGAAATCCCCAGACCGCTGCCGGTTTGCTCCTGACCCGGTGGC
Organism: Rahnella sp. PD12R; assembly: GCF_019200965.1. Classification (NCBI taxonomy): domain Bacteria; kingdom Pseudomonadati; phylum Pseudomonadota; class Gammaproteobacteria; order Enterobacterales; family Yersiniaceae; genus Rahnella; species Rahnella sp. PD12R. The sequence goes on from NZ_JAHTMS010000017.1 coordinate 35,197, forward strand.
CGGTAAAAACGTTCGCCAAGCCGCGCCAGATGCTCTTCCGAGATCCCCGGCCCCTGATCTTCTACCGTTAATCCCTGCGCATTCAGCGTGACCGAGACGGTGGTTCCCGCCGGAGAATAACGAATCGCGTTATCCAGCAGATTACGCACCATCAGCGAAAGCAGAAGAGATTGCCCGCGCATTTGCGGCGGCGTTCCCTGCTCTTCAAAACGTAATTCGATGCCTTTGCTGTGCGCACGATAATCCTGTTCGGCCAGATTATGTGCCAGCAGCGAAGGCCAGTCGATGATCTCCAGTTCTTCCGGTTCTGAAAAACTTTCCAGCCGCGACAGCGTCAGCAGCTGATCCACCAGCCGCGTGGCGCGATCGATACTGGTGGTCAGGTTTTCCAGCGCATGCTCGCGCATTTCGGTATCGTCACCGGACAGCTGCACCACTTCGGTTTGCACGCGCAATGCCGCCAGCGGGCTGCGTAATTCATGCGCGGCATCGGAGGTAAACCGGCGTTCGCGGACCAGCATTTCACTGGTACGGTCGAACAGAGAATTCAGCGCGTTTGCCAGCGGCAGAACTTCACCGGGCAGACGATCGGTGACAATCGGCGTGGCATCTTCCGGTGAGCGGTGACGCAGCCCTTCCGCTACGCGACGCAGCGGGCGAAGTTCCAGCGTCACCATCACAATCAGCGCCAGCAGCAATACCGGCAATGAAGCCAGCCACGGCGTCAGTTGCCCGCTGACTAAACTCCAGGCCATATCATTGCGGTAGTCGTATTCCTGACCGACAGCCACGCGATATTGCCCGTCTGGCGACGTCAGCCAGACCACACGCCAGTCGTCGTTGTCTCCTTTAAGCTCGTCATCTTTAAAGCCCTGTGTGTTGCCGTCGAAGCGGATGCGTTTGCCGTTTTCGCCGTCGTTGAGCAGCATGTCGCCCTGCTGATTAAAAATGGCAAACGTCAGCGCATCGTCATCGGTATGGCCGCGTGAACCTTTGCGCACCATCTTTTTGGTGTCCGGCAGCTCGGCGTCTTTTTGCATATTCAGGCGGTCGCCCAGCCCGGTGGCGGCCAGACGTTTGGCGAACAACATCTGTTGTGTATCAAACACTTCGTTGATGTGTTTACGCGTCTGGTGCCAGGCCACGCCGCTGGCACTCAGCCACGTCAGCAGCGCCAGCACGGTAAACAGCAGGATCAGCCGGAGACGCAGACTCAGGTTTTTCAGCTCCTTCACGCACTCTCCCCGGACGGCACATCGCCCAGCGTATAACCCACGCCGTGAACGGTGCGGATGAAGCTTTTGCCGAGTTTGCTGCGAAGATGGTGGATATGCACTTCAACCGCGTTGCTGCTGACTTCATCGTCCCAGTTGTACAGTTTTTCCTGAATCAGGGTGCGCGCCAGCACGCGGCCTTTGTTATTGAGAAACAGTTCCAGCACCGCGACTTCACGCGGTGTGAGCGTGACGGTTTCGCCGTTGCGCGTTACACTTCGGGCGGCCGGATCGAATTCCACTGCGCCGTGCGTCACTTTTGGCGTAACCACCCCATGACGGCGGCGGATCAGCGCCTGTAAACGCGCGGCCACTTCCACCAGCGCAAACGGCTTACACAGATAATCATCCGCACCGGCCTGCAATCCGCTGACGCGCTGTTCAAGCGCATCGCGCGCCGTAAGGATCAGCACCGGTGTGTCGCGACCGGCCTTGCGCCATTCACGTAGCAGCTCCATGCCGTCCATTCCCGGCAGGCTTAAATCGAGGATCACCGCATCGTACGGCGCGCTGTCGAGCGCGGCTTTGCCGGTCAGCCCGTCGGTAAACCAGTCGAGCGTAAACCCCAGTTTTGTCAGCCCGGCTTTGATGCCGTCGCCAATCATTTTGTCGTCTTCAACCAATAGAATTCGCATGGTTCCCTCCGTTTTTTTCATTATAGGCGAAGCTTCTTAATCACTTCTTAAGACCTGGATCATGGAGTCCGTTGCTGATCTTGCTGTCTGCATTTCGGCTCATACAGTAGAATACTGGCATCATATTCATCCGATGAATTATTCAAAGGAAAGTGTTCATGAAACCAACAACGCTGAGCCAGCTTCGCCAATGGAAGCAGGAAAAACATAAATTTGCGACCATTACCGCCTATGACGCCAGCTTTGCACAGCTGTTTGCTGAGCAGGGCATCACCGTCATGCTGATTGGTGACTCCCTCGGGATGGTCGTTCAGGGGCAGGATTCCACCCTGCCAGTGACGGTTGAGGAAATTGCTTACCATACGCGCTGCGTGCGCCGTGGCGCGCCTCACGCTTTATTGCTGGCAGACCTGCCGTTCATGAGTTACGCCACGCCGGAACAGGCGTTCGAAAGCGCGGCAATCCTGATGCGTGCCGGCGGCAATATGGTGAAACTCGAAGGCGGCAGCTGGCTGTGCGATACGGTTAAAATGCTGACCGAGCGCGCCGTTCCGGTGTGCGGCCATCTCGGCCTGACGCCGCAATCGGTGAACATTTTTGGTGGTTACAAAGTGCAGGGGCGCGACGAAGTGGCCGCAAACCAGCTCATCAAAGATGCGATGATGCTCGAAGAAGCTGGCGCGCAGCTGCTGGTGCTGGAATGTGTGCCCGTTGAACTGGCGCGCCGCGTGACCGAAGAGCTGAGCATCCCCGTGATCGGCATCGGTGCCGGTAACGTGACCGACGGACAGATTCTGGTGATGCATGACGCGTTCGGCATTACCGGCGGCCATACGCCAAAATTTGCCAAAGACTTCCTCGCGGAAGCGGGCGATATCCGCAGCGCGGTGCGTTTGTATGCGGATCAGGTCGCGCAGGGCGTGTATCCGGGCGAAGAGCATTCCTTTAAATAATCGGGAGAAGAAGTGTGCTGATAATTGACAGCGTGGCGCTGCTGCGTCGCGAGATCCGCGATTTCCGTAAGAATAACAAACGTATTGCCCTGGTGCCGACCATGGGGAATTTGCACGAAGGCCATATGACGCTGGTGGAAGAAGCGAAAGCGCGCGGCGACGTGGTGGTGGTGAGTATTTTCGTGAATCCGATGCAGTTCGAACGCCCGGACGATCTCGAGCGTTATCCGCGCACGTTGCAGGAAGACTGCGAAAAGCTGAACAAGCGCGGCGTGGATCTGGTGTTCGCCCCGTCTCCGGCGGAGGTTTATCCGAAAGGCCTGACAACGCAGACGCAGGTCGATGTACCGGTGATTTCTACCATTCTGGAAGGCGCGAGCCGCCCGGGGCATTTCCGTGGTGTATCGACGATTGTCAGCAAATTGTTCAATCTGGTGCAGCCGCAGGTGGCCTGTTTCGGCCAGAAAGACTTCCAGCAACTGGCGCTGCTGCGCACGATGGTGGAAGACATGGGCTACGACATTGAAATTATTGGCGTACCGATTGTGCGCGCCAAAGACGGTCTGGCACTGAGTTCGCGCAATGGTTATCTGACTCCTGAAGAGCGTAAAATAGCGCCACAGCTGAACAAAATCATGAACGCGCTGGCGGAGCGTCTGAGCCAGGGCGAGCGTCACGTTGAAGAGATGTTGCAGGAAACCGCGCAACAGCTGCGTGAAGCCGGATTTACGCCAGATGAGTTGTTTATTCGTGATGCCAAAACCTTGCAGGAATTGTCCGTCGACAGCACGTCTGCGGTGATCCTGATGGCCGCATGGTTAGGGAAAGCCCGGCTGATTGATAATCAAGAGGTTGATCTGACGCAGTAGACAGCGCAGCTCAAATCGGCAACTATGTTGGCCGCCGGAAATATCGGAATTTTATTATCTCCGCCCGGCGGGTTCCCTGATTTTTTACGCAAGTAAGGTATATGTGATGATCCGCACTATGCTGCAAGGCAAACTGCACCGGGTTCACGTGACTCAGGCAGATTTGCACTATGAAGGTTCCTGCGCCATCGACCAGGATTTTCTCGATGCTTCAGGCATTTTAGAGTACGAAGCGATTGATATTTATAACGTTGATAACGGTCAGCGTTTCTCAACTTACGCCATCGCGGCAGAACGCGGTTCGCGGATTATTTCGGTTAACGGCGCTGCGGCGCGCTGCGCCTGTGTCGGCGATCTGCTGATCATCTGTTCTTACGTGCAGATGTCTGACGCTGATGCCCGCCAGCACAAACCGAAAGTGGCTTATTTTGAAGGTGAAAACCAGCTGAAACGCACCGCGAAAGCCGTGCCGGTTCAGGTGGCTTGATAAAACGCCTCCCCCTGCGAAGGGGGAGGATGGGAGGGGGTTTAGCCGCTGACTCAGTCGTTTATGATGACCTGGTTAAACCAACACCCCATCCCAGCCTTCCCCTCGTGAGAGGGGAAGGAGCAATAAAATTAACTTCTCAGACCACGCCCGCGCTCAATCAAGTACCACGCCAGCAGATAAAACACCGCGATAAACGCCACCAGCACGCTCATCGTGAAGATCAGCGGAACGTCACTGACGCCAAGGAACCCGTAGCGGAAACCGCTGATCATGTAGACGATCGGGTTCAGCTTCGAAATCGCCTGCCAGATTGGTGGCAGCAGCGACAGCGAGTAAAACACGCCGCCCAGATACGTCAGCGGTGTCAGTACAAACGTCGGGATCAGACTGATATCATCAAATGTGGTGGCAAACACCGCATTCAGCAAACCGCCCAGCGAGAACAGGATCGCAGTCAGCAGCAGCGTCAGCGCAATCACCCACCAGGAATGGATCACCAGCGGCACGAAGAACAACGAAATCGCCGTGACCAGGATCCCCACGCAGATCCCACGCGCCACGCCGCCGCCGACATAACCGGCGATCACCACGTGCGTTGGCACCGGTGCAACCAGCAGCTCTTCAATATTGCGCTGGAATTTCGCGCTGAAGAACGACGACGCCACGTTGGCGTAAGAGTTGGTGATTACCGCCATCATAATCAGGCCCGGCACGATGAATTGCATGTAAGTAAAACCATGCATGCTGCCAATTTGCGAACCGATCAGATTGCCGAAGATGATGAAATAAAGCGTCATGGTGATCACCGGCGGAACCAGCGTTTGGATCCAGATCCGGCCAAACCGGTTGATCTCTTTCATCCAGATACTTTTAAGTGCTACCCAATACAGTTGCGACATTATTTCTTTTCCCCGCTGCCGTTCACCAGCGTGACAAACAGCTCTTCCAGACGGTTGGCTTTGTTACGCATACTCAATACCTGCACGCCCTGCTTGCTCAGCTGGCTGAACAGGGAGTTCAGGCCCTGTTCACGCATGACTTCAACTTCCAGCGTTGACGTATCTGTCAGCTGGCTGCGGTAACCCTCCAGCACCGGCAGCGGGCTTTTCGCCCCTAAATCCAGAATAAAGGTTTCGGATTTCAGCTTGGACAACAGCGCTTTCATGCTGGTGTTTTCCACCAGTTCACCGCCCTGAATAATGCCGATATTGCGGCACAGCATTTCGGCTTCTTCCAGATAGTGCGTGGTCAGAATAATGGTCGTGCCCTGCGCATTCAGCTCTTTCAGGAAGCCCCACATCGAGCGACGCAGTTCGATATCCACACCGGCGGTCGGTTCGTCGAGGATCAACAGTTTCGGTTCGTGCATCAGCGCACGGGCAATCATCAGACGACGCTTCATCCCGCCCGAAAGCATGCGGGAACGCTCATTGCGTTTGCCCCACAGATCCAGCTGGGTCAGATATTTTTCGGCACGCTGAAGCGCCAGCGGACGTGGCACGCCGTAGTAACCGGCCTGGTTGACGACAACCTGCATCACGGTTTCAAACGGGTTGAAGTTGAATTCCTGCGGCACCAGCCCGAGCTGACGCTTAGCGTTGACGATATCTTTGTCGATGTCGTAACCAAATACCTGAACCTTACCGGCGGTTTTGTTCACGAGTGAACTGATGATGCCGATGGTCGTCGATTTACCCGCACCGTTTGGCCCCAGCAGGGCATAAAAATCGCCGGCTTCGACGCGCAGATCGATACCGCGCAAAGCCTGTACACCACCGGCGTAAGTTTTGGTTAACTTTTCCAGTTCCAATGCATAATTCATAAAGGAAGCGTACCTTGTTGTGAAAACCCTGTTGTAGGAATGCGTAAAAGGAGATGTTGAATCGGTTTTAAAAGACGGAGCATTGCCCTATATTACTCCATCGCTGTTGGCTCGTTACAGGCTATTAACCTCAATGAATGATATAGAAAAGCTCATCAGTAATAATGCCAACTGGTCCAAGACCATGATCGACGAAGATCCTGGCTTCTTTGAACGACTTTCCCAATCTCAAAAACCCCGTTTTCTGTGGATCGGTTGCTCCGACAGTCGCGTTCCCGCTGAGCAATTGACCGGGCTTGAACCGGGTGAACTGTTTGTTCACCGTAACGTCGCCAATCTGGTTATCCATACTGATCTCAACTGCCTGTCCGTTGTGCAATATGCTATCGACGTACTGGAAGTGGAACACGTCATCATTTGCGGTCACTACGGTTGCGGTGGCGTACAGGCAGCGGTTGAAAACCCTGAACTGGGTTTGATTAATAACTGGTTATTGCATATCCGGGACATCTGGTACAAACACAGCTCCCTGCTGGGCGAACTGTCACCGAATCAGCGTCTCGATAAATTGTGTGAGCTGAACGTCGTGGAACAAGTGTACAACCTCGGCCACTCCACCGTGATGCAATCAGCCTGGAAACGCGGCCAGAAAGTCACCCTGCACGGCTGGGTTTACGGCATTCAGGACGGACGACTGCGCAATCTCGAAGTCGACGCCACCAGCCGCGAAACGCTGGAACAGCGCTACCGTCAGGGCGTCTCCGCCTTACTGAACGGCAATCCGCAATAACAAGCCGCCCCACTCTACAGAAAATCAAAAAACAAAAGGCACAAAAATGTGCCTTTTTTATCATTTATTTTTCCTGTACTTACAACGCGATCACTATAAATCAATGAGTTATAAATACTGTAAGCAGCTATAAAACTTACAAAGAAGCTTAGGTGTGGACACTATGTGGACACTCCAGCCCTGCTTTTCCCCTCAGTGGATTGAAGGAAATGGCGTCCTGAAGAAAATCCGGAGCAAAGTGAGCATAGACCATTGTTTGGTTAATGTTCGCGTGTCCAAGGATCCTTTGTAGGGTGATTATGTTCCCGCCATTCATCATGAAATGTGTCGCAAACGTATGGCGCAACACATGCAATGATTGCCCTTTCGGTAAGTCTGGCTTCACCGATTTCAACAGCAGCCGGAAGGTCAAATAATCGGCATCAGGAAAAAGTAATCCAGACTTCTGATTTTTAACTGCCTTACATACCTCATCCGAGATCGGGACTGTTCTGGGTTTGCCGTTTTTGGTGTTGAGAAAAGTCACTCGGTTATTAATGACGTTCTCAACCTTCAAACTGCTTATTTCTCCCCAGCGGCCTCCTGTACTCAGGCTCAGGATCGCAATCCTCTTATTGTCCCCTTCCAAAACTGACAGCAACTTTTCAATTTCATCAGCAGACATAAAAGTCATGGATGATAGCTGCCCTTTTAGCAACGTTACGCCATGCAACGGATTTTCAGCGTGGAACAAACCGGCTTCGTTCAGGTAGGTAAACAGGCCGCTCAGTAACATCAAGTTGCGGTTAACTGTGGTTGCCTTAACACCCTTTGCCAGTCTTAAAGACTTAAATTTTGTAATTGCCAGGCTATCAATTTGGAAAGAACACGGGTCATCCATCAGGTTACAGATGAACTCCAGTTTGGCTTTGTCGAGCTTGCCGTGCTTCACGTTCTGCCCGTGATAGAGCCACCACAGTTCTATCAACTCGGATAAAGGCCGTTTGTCTGCCGGTTTAGATAGCCATTCTTTGCCGTGATAATTCACCGTTACATATTTTTCGTAGGCGGCTGCTTCATGTTTCTTGTCGAACCTACGCCGGAAGCGCTTTCCGTTGCGCCCCTGCGGTCTGATGTCCACTTCATAACGACCATCATCGAGCTTCTTAATCGACATATTGAAGCCCTCCGGAATCGTGGGTACTGCAAAGACTCTGTGATTCTATAAAACGTAAAAAATCGAAATGTAGCGTTAACCAGTCTTTTTGTCGGAGTGGGACGACGTTGTTTCGCCCTGCCCAAAGTGTGCGAGAACCGGCGCGATCTGTCCGGCTTCTGGTGCAATTTGATCAGTCATAAACCACATTGTGTATTTTGTGAACTTTGGGTGAGCCAAAATTTTCATGGCGACATCTGTCGGCGGTGTCGATCTACCAGTTTCATAGTAGGTAAGTGAGCCATAAGGAATATCAAGTAAATCAGATAGTTCCCTTCTATTAAGTCTCTCAGACTCTCTCATAACAATCAGCTTATCTGCGAGTGAACTTGACACTTCGTTTAGATCTCCATAATATTTGTTTAGATCTTAATAAAGACCATCTATATTGATATAAACAATTACAAGCAATACGTAGCAATTGATTAGATCCAAACAGGAGATTAGCAGATGAGTAAACAAATCGTAAGTGTGTCGGACGTCCTGCCATATGCGGAATTTGCCAAGGTAATCGGCAAAACACCCGCAGCAGTCAAAGGGATGATTGAGGCAGGAAAACTGCCAGTTGTAGAAATGCGCAATCCCGAAAATCCTACAGCACGTTCTGAAAGCTGGATTTACCTTCCCGCCTGGAATGCAGGGATGAAATTGGCATTTGAAAAACGTCCAAAGGAGATCCGCGACGGTTGGCTGATGTGGTTAGGCTTGGGCGTGCCGCGTTAAGGAGGAAGTAAATGGTTATCTCAGTTGCACCACTTCTGAAAAGACAAAGCCCTTCCCGTAGTTTTGGACACGGCTGGATTGAGTTACCAGGCGGCAAACGCTGGAATCCAGCTAAACCGCAAACATGTTCAACTGTTTTGAGCCGGAAGCCATTCTACAAACGATTATTTGGTTGAGGTGCTTATGCAGTCGCAGACTTTGAGTTATTCGGAAAGCATCCCGAAAGAAAAAAGAGAGGCTTGTTTTCAGCATATTATCGGTATCAGAAAAATGCTGACCAGCCAGAAAAATATTGCGCAGGAAACGTTTGATGAAAGTACGCCGACCATGCGCAAATTGATCTGTTTCCATGCTGGATTGAAAAGCCGTCATATCGAAATGCGTTACTTCGAATTGGCACATAGTGAAAGATTAAAGGTAATTGAAGCACTTAACTCACTCATTGAGTTTGGAAACGCGCTCCCTGCCTTTATTAGTGAAACCGACTCAGTTCTCAACATAGAACACTAATACATTTGAAATTTAATTGGCGTTCAACCCGCACGGCATCCTTTTGCCCAAAAAACAGGATTGGATAATGGAAGAAATGATCAATGAAGCACGTTTTGACGAACGCTTAAATCGTGCAGCCGTATTTTCCGCACGTCTTGAAGCAATCGCATGTTTCATCGTTAAGAAGGCAATGACCGGCACTGAAGCCGCCGAAGCTTTGCGCGTTGAGGCTACCCGCATCCAAAACGAAGCGGGAGAATCTCACTAATGGCTGATGTTATTGATGCCGCACAAGAGCGCGCCGACCTGATTTTAGAATCACAGATTCAAGCAGCCCGTCAATCTGCCAGAGGCGTATCAGCAATGTTTTGCATTGACTGTGATCGCCCTATTCCCGAAGAACGCCGCGCTGCTCTGCCTGGTGTTAGTCAGTGCGTTTACTGCAAGGAACTCGCCGAGATTAACGCCAAGCATTATCGAGGGAATAAATGACTATTCTCTGGTTAGCTTTGTTCGTTCTGGCTGGCATCAATGCCGGTTATCTTGTCGTCGATATCAAAGACGGCATGTAATGCCTGCCAGCCGCTTCACTCCGCAGATTGAAACGCCCGAAGTTTGGGCGTTCCCCTGGAATAATCCCCTCGCCCCTATCGTTCCGTCAGAAAGGCCGAGACCGCTTACCCGTGATGAATACGATCAGGGGCAAGCTGTTTTCATCAAAGTAAAAAACCTTTCGACAGATCTCCGTGAGATTTTCACTGGTCGCCACGCGTACCTTCTCAAAACTCAGGGCATCCACGCGGCTAATAAATATCTGGTTTATACCCTTGGGCGCAGCATTCTGCCGCGTGTCGATGCAGTTAATAAAGCCCATGCAATGAATATCAATGCCTCCATGAAATTCATCTCCGAGGCCGATGTTTATCACCAGTTACCAGGCATGAGCGACAAACCACTACGTCGTTTCGCACAGAATATTGCAGGACAGTTGAAGGCCATTTATGAAGACCGTTGCGATCATCTGTTGGCTGAACATGGTGGTGATCATGGGGTGCTTCTTGAGTCAGATACTCAGTGCACTCTGTATCGCGAGATTGCAGGAATGTCGCGAGCCTTCAATGTTAGCCCGATGTATTGGACAAAATTCAGTAAGGGCAAGCTAGATACGACGTCTGCCATCGCTGGCATGTCTCGACTGGTAAATCCTGACTGGTGGCTAAGTCAGTTGAAAGGTCAGCGTACCCGATGGCGTGAGTCATTGCTGATCGCAATCGGTAAGGTAAACCGTGACGCATCTCCGTATGCCAGTAAGCAGGCTATCCGTGAAGTTCGTTCCCGCCGACTGTCGAATCTGGACTATCTAAAAAGCCGCGACCTGGAGAATGTCGAAACCGGCGAGCGCATCAGTTTGATCGACAAAGTCATGGCGAGTATTTCAAACCCTGAAATCCGTCGCATGGAGCTGATGAGCACTATCGCCGGTACCGAAAAATATGCTGCAGCGAATGGTGACGTCGGGATGTTTCTGACTATCACCACGCCTTCCAAATTTCACCCGACCCGCATGGTTGGTAAAGGTGATAACAAGCGCGTTCAGCTAAATCATGCCTGGGACAAAGAGGCCTACACGCCGAAAGATGCACAGCGTTATCTTTGTGGGATCTGGAGCAAAATGCGCACCGCGTTTAAAGACAGTGGCCTATCAGTTTATGGGATGCGCGTAGTTGAGCCTCACCACGACGCGACTCCGCACTGGCACATGATGTTATTCACCAAACCTGCCATGCGTCAGCCGGTGATCGATATCATGCGCAAATACGCCATGAAAGAAGACGGTAACGAGCGCGGCGCAGCAAAGAACCGCTTTGACTGTAAGCACCTGAACCGCGGCGGTGCTGCTGGCTACATCGCTAAATACATCGCGAAGAATATCGACGGTTACGCACTGGAAGGTGAACGCGACCACGAGACTGGTGAGCTGCTGACCGATTCCGCTGCCGCTGTTACCGCCTGGGCTGCTACCTGGCGCATTCCTCAATTTCATCCCATCGGCCTGCCTACTATGGGTTCATACCGTGAGTGCCGCCGTATCCGCTCTATCAGTCTGACAGAAACCTTTGACGAAGAAGTGGAAGCCGTGCGCGCTGCTGCTGATGTCGGTGACTTTATGGCGTACATGACTGCCCAGGGCGGCGCTAATGTACCGCGTGACAATCAGACGGTACGCGTAGCACGTCGCGTTGCTAATGAGCTGAACGCCTACGATGAAGAAGTGAAAAAAGTTGTGGGCATTTTCGCGCCCCACCTCGGCGAATCACATGTATATGAAACGCGCACCACTCAATGGCGCATCGTTGCTTCTGCCGTTGATTCTGAGGTTTTGACCGCAAAAAGCGCCTCCGGCGCGCCTCGGAGTCCTGTCAATAACTGTGGGTTAGGTGGAAAGAAGCAGGCCACAAATTGGCGTGATAGCCAGGCTGGGCGCGCCGCTACAACGTTCATTCCTGATAACCAACCGGTAATTGACTGGACAGACACAGCCGCCGTGAGGGCGATTGTGGCACGCATACGGGAAGAAACGCCGAGAGTCAGCAAAGCGCAGCGGAGTTTTGACCCAACGAAAGGGCGCGATATTGCACCCTCTGCAAGATTGACGACAGAAGAACGGGCCCGCCTGCCCGAAATTGAACGCGAATTGATGAAACACAGCATTACTGCTGAACGTTGGGAGCTGGAAGCGTTGAGCCGTGGAGCGAAAATCAGCTTTGATGATCAGGTCATGTGTTTTGAACCGTTGCCAGATTGGGGAAAGTTCGACTCTTGATAGCACAACAACACATTCGATTTATCGAATGTGTTGTTGACTCTGCCAGCCATCCTTGTAACATCACCAATATAAAATCAGGAGCACTCATGGCCAAGCTTATACCTCTTCAACTTTTTAAATGTCTCTCGGATGAAACACGATTGAGCATTATGTTTTTGCTCCAAACTACCGGGGAATTGTGCGTTTGTGATATCACCGCAGCTATTATGGAATCGCAGCCAAAAACCTCACGCCATCTGGCAATGCTCCGCGAAGCGGGTTTAATCTCAGACCGTCGTGAAGGAAAATGGATCTACTACAGACTATCTCCACAGATGCCAGTCTGGGCAGCTACGATTCTGACACAGGCTGTAAACAGCCAGCTTTCTGAAGTTACCGAACTTGTAAAGCGCCTGGAGCATGGCAAAGCAGCCTGCCAATAAGTATCAAAAAAATTTGCCTTAACATATTCACTAAATCATATATATTTATTAAGGAAACTGCATTATGTGGCTAGCAGGCGTAATTTTTATTTTTACATTGATACTGGTGATCTGGCAGCCGCGTGGCTTAGGAATTGGTTGGAGTGCTGTACTGGGTGCTGCGTTATCTTTGGGCACAGGTGTTGTTCATATCAGCGATATCCCTGTTGTATGGCAAATAGTTTGGAACGCAACGGCCACATTCATCGCAGTCATTATCATTAGCTTACTTTTGGATGAATCAGGTTTTTTTGAATGGGCTGCTTTGCATGTTGCACGTTGGGGTAAAGGAAAGGGGCGGTGGTTATTCACCTACATAATTTTGTTAGGTGCGAGCGTAGCAGCATTGTTCGCCAATGATGGTGCCGCACTCATACTCACCCCAATTGTGATCGCCATGCTTTTAGCTTTGGGTTTCAGTCGTGGGGCAACATTAGCATTTGTAATGGCGGCAGGGTTTATAGCTGATACTGCAAGTTTGCCTCTTATCGTTTCCAACCTTGTAAATATTGTCTCAGCTGACTTCTTCAATCTGGGGTTCAATGAATATGCATCTGTGATGGTTCCCGTTGATATCGCCGCCATTATTGCAACACTTGCAATGCTTCACTGGTTTTTCCGCAAAGACATTCCAACGTCGTATGACATAACTAAACTGAAGATACCCCGTGATGCGATCCGTGATGTGCGTACATTCAAAATGGGTTGGATTGTTCTTGTTCTTCTCTTGATTGGTTTCTTTGCGCTTGAACCACTTGGCGTGCCAGTTAGCGCAGTTGCAGCAGTCGCCGCGTTTATTCTTTGGATAGTTGCGCGACGTGGGCATGCAATTGATGCAGGAAAAGTCTTGAAAAATGCACCTTGGCAAATCGTAATCTTTTCACTGGGCATGTATCTGGTTGTTTATGGACTTCGTAACGCAGGTTTAACGGACATTTTATCCAATGTTCTTAACGTATTCGCGGTACACGGTTTATGGTCGGCTACGTTGGGGACAGGTTTCCTGACAGCCTTATTGTCATCAGTAATGAACAATATGCCGACAGTTCTTATTGGCGCACTGTCGATAGAAGGAAGTACGGCGACGGGAATTATTAAAGAGGCCATGGTTTACGCTAATATTATAGGGAGTGATCTTGGTCCTAAAATTACACCTATTGGTAGCCTTGCGACTTTGTTGTGGTTGCATGTATTAGCACAAAAAAATATCAAAATAACCTGGGGGTATTATTTCCGTATCGGTGTTGTCATGACTCTGCCCGTGCTCTTTGTCACGCTGGTTGCTCTGGTAATCCGCTTATCCTTAAATTTGGCGTAAAGCCACCTGTTTTTAATAAGAGTGAATTATGACTAATATCACCATTTATCATAATCCCGCTTGTGGGACGTCGCGTAACACACTGGAGCTTATTCGCAATTGTGGTGTTGAACCGACGGTGATTTTGTATCTCAAAACCCCTCCATCTCGTGATGAGCTGGTGAAACTGATCACAGACATGGGAATAACACCTCGAGCCCTTTTACGAAAAAATGTTGAGCCTTATACAATTCGGGGGTTGGATGAAGGTGATTTTTCGGATGATGCGTTGATTGAAGCAATGTTGTCTGACCCGATATTAATTAACCGGCCTATTGTTGTTTCTCCAATTGGAACAAAGTTATGTCGTCCTTCAGAGGTTGTATTAGAAATATTACCCGACCGACAAAAAGGGGCATTTTCCAAAGAAGATGGAGAGAAAGTAATTGATGAAAATGGGAATCTTGTGACTAAAGGAGATAGTTTACATGGAGGATAAAACATTACCGAATATTGTTCCTGAATTGTTCAAACCTCCTAAAACTAACAAAGACATGTCAGGAAATGATATTGATCACCCGCCGCGAATTCTAATGCTCTACGGTTCAGTTCGTGAACGTTCATACAGCCGTTTAGCTACTGAGGAAGGAGCTCGATTGCTGGAGGCTATGGGGGCAGAAGTAAAAGTATTTAATCCGTCAGGACTGCCTTTGCCTGAAGATGTACCTGATACACACCCAAAAGTGCAAGAGCTGCGTCAATTAGTTCGCTGGTCAGAAGGTATGGTTTGGTGTTCACCGGAACGTCATGGGGCAATGACGGCGATAATGAAAGCACAAATAGACTGGATCCCTCTTTCGCAAGGAGCGGTTCGACCGTCTCAAGGTAAAACCCTTGCAATCATGCAAGTCAGCGGCGGTTCTCAGTCTTTCAATGCTTTGAACCAAATGCGAATATTAGGGCGGTGGATGCGTATGTTCACTATCCCTAATCAGTCTTCAGTAGCGAAGGCATGGCAAGAATTTGATGATTCTGGACGCATGCGGCCTTCACCTTATTATGATCGGATCGTTGATGTAATGGAGGAAATGATGAAATTCACTGTGCTGCTGCGTAGCCAGAGTGAGCATCTTTCAGACCGCTATAGTGAAAGGAAGGAAAGCGCCGCAGAACTCTCTGCCAGGATGAACCAAAAGAATATTTGACCATGGCGCAAAATTCACCAGATTCATTCAATTTACAATAACATGTAGATTTTTATGGAAATTCTCACAAATTCATTTAATATACTGTATGTATAAACAGTATTTGTGAGGTGGTATGGAAAATTTACAGACGGTGGTATTGCTGGAGCGTATAGGATTGATTGCAAAGCTTTCTGCTCGCGTTGAGTGCGATAAAGCGGAGAGATAGATTGTCGCTATATGGATTTCAGAACTGGTGTCGGCAGCAAATGAGGAATTACTGAAAGTCGTTTTTGATGTAAACACCCCAGGAAAGATTCACTGAATTCCTAGTAAAATTTATGAGTAAGCGCTGCATGCAGTACGTGCATGTTTTTGCATGATCTCGGAAGGATCAAAAAAAGCCTAACCCAAGGATGGGCTAGGCTTTGCGGCGTTCGGAGACCTGCATTAAAAACAGTAAGCCAAGTCAGAAGCGGGCAGGCGGGTAACATTGCGCGCGTCGAGGTGCAGAACACAAAAAACGGCGCAACTTGTTGCACGCAGATGCGCTCTACATTGCTCTGAGTCTCGTAGACGGTAGGATGTGAGTTGAAAACAGCACGAAGTTAATGAGCTTTTCCAACAAGATTCATTGCGAAGGATAGGATCATATCATGTTGTACATATTTTATGCCGTATACGACAGCCAGGTCGTTGCCAGGATTGGAATTGCAAACTTTCCCTGTATATTAAATATAGAATGAAGATCATACTTAGATTTTATATACGGCTATAATGTTCAATATACAAGTAGTTGTCCAAAAATCTTAGGTCAACAATGGAACTACAACTAATGATGAACACTGATAAAAACTTGCTGGAAGAAATGTCCAAAAAGGCTGATGCATTAATTATGGCAGATAATCGCCATGCATTAAAATTTTATGTAGAAACGTTGCTTGAGAAGCATATTGACTTTGAAGAGAGAATAGATGAAGCGAATTTTTTATATATCATTGGAAATTGTTATCAGGTTCTCTATAAAAAAAGAGAAATGAACTGGTACTCAGACGACCTCAGTAAGGCGGTAATATTTTTTAGGAAAGCTTTGAATGCTGCAAACGACTTAAGGTTTCCGAGTAAAGAGGATCTCTACTTAAAAAGCTGCATTCAAACAAATCTCGCAAATTCATTAAGCGCGCAGGGTAGAGCGTTTTGTAGTATCCCTTTTTGGGATAGTGCGATCAGTCAAAAAAATCCTGTTGCAATGATCTGTAAGGCTCAAAACGAATTATATCTTGCTGCTACTTTGTATGATTCTCGCCATCAACCGTACCATCTTTTTGTAGCTTACAAACTCATCTTGCAGGGAATACAACACAAGGAATATTTATTTGAAGATCAGCTAGTCGCTTTTGATGAAGACGGTGAGTTTATGAAATTTAAAAGTTGGTTTGAAGAGAATTTCAATGAATCATTTTTCGAAATCAACGATGACGAAAACTACGAGTTTACAACAAGAAAGGAGAAATCTTATTTAACATGGTGTGGGGAAAATAAATTATTCATTAATGATTTAAATGATGTTTTTAATTCGACAATTACTTATCAAGATATCATTACTCTCCCTAGTTTCAGGTATCAATTAAATAAGTCTTTATCCATGCATGAAACTCTAATGTACCATGGTAATTTCGACGAATTAAAAAATGAATATTGTTATGCTCGATATCTTTTCTTTACTGCTCTTAATATCCCCTTGGATGCAAAACACATGTTTAACGACACCTACCCCCACGTAGAGGATATGTCACACTCCATAACTAATTTAAAATCAAGTCATTATAAAAGTGCTTTTAGAATACTTTATTCGTTATTTGATAAAATATCTTACTTTCTTCACAGATTCTTGCAGTTAAATGATATTAAAGATGACAGTAAAATTACCTTTGATGCAATTTTTAGAGATATTTCAAAAGATAAATCATGGGTTCCTAACCCTAAATTAAAAACGAGCGATAACTATTTTATCCATGCGTTGTTTTATATTTTAAAAGACATTAGGGATGTTAAGGACGCAGCGCCAATCGCTCGTTGGCTTGATCCCGATGCAAAATCATTTTCTGATATACGAAATGCTTTAGAACATCGATCGTTGAAAATAGTTGACGACTTTGGATACACGTTAACGCAATCAGACAAGGATTACACATCAGCACAATTAGAAATATATAAAGCTGAGAAGGTGCAGTGTGAAATTGATTTAAAGAATGTATATCACGACATTAAGAATATCAAAAATGGAGTAAGTCAAAAAAATATTCAAGAAGCCCTTTCACGGCAGGAAAAGTTAATAAGAAGTAATCAAGATCTCATTTCTTTAATTGATGAGCAACGTAGACTATCTACTCATTCTCTTCTAGTCACAGTGAGTGAATTCGAATCAAGAACGTTAACGCTAATGAAATTAGCGAGAAATTCAATAATGTATTTATCACTGGCGCTTCATGTTGAAGAAAAATCTAATCCAGAAGGAGATGAATTATTCATAGTGACTGAAGTACCATTGAGGTAATGCATTAGTTGACTGAGCCTAATAACTAAAGTTATTACATTAACTCAGAGATGAGCTAATTAAACCTACGTAAGTTAGGATAGTTCAAGCCCCATGTCACGGGGCTGTGCAGTCTTATTCCGAAGTTAACTCATAAGTAGTAAATCTGATCACCTCCTCCCCAAACCACGCATTCAACTCCTTAAACCGTTCCTGCAACGGTGTCAGCTCATTACGAACAAACACCTGAGACGCCTTCACTGAATCCCCAAATCCGCCGCTGTTCTCTGGAATGATACCCATCATCTGCGGTGGCACGCGGTGCGCACACAGCAAATCATTCTGGCTGGCTTTCTTGATATTAAAAAAATCGTCTTTGGTCGCGACTTCACTCAGTGGCAAAATCTTGATCCCGTCCGGCTTGCCGTTCGGTGCATACATGAACAGGTTGCGGAAATTGCCCAGCCCTTTTGTGTCGCGCATCGCTTTACGCATCTGATCGATGTCCGAGCTGCTTTGTGCCGCGTCGGTCATGTATAGGATATATCCTGCGTGTGCGCCGTTCTGATAGTACTTGCGGCGGAACAGCGTGGCGGCCTCATTCAGCCAGGCAGAATTCAGGGCACTGAGATATTCCGGCAGGCCGTAGAGCTCCTGATTAATATCCGGCTCAATCAGATGAAACACGCTACCGGCTTCAAACTGATGCGCGTCCTTCCATTGCTGCACAAACCAGTAAGTATCCTGCTCCACGCCCCGGCGTGCGTATTTGGCAGGCACGGTTTTCATCACCACGGCGTCGCCGAGCTGGTTGCGGATCACTTCTAAAAACGCATTCCCGAATACCAGATAATCCAGGGCAAACCGGCTAAATTCCTGCTGTGATAGCAGCGGATGCGGGACAAAGGTCGAGGCCAGGATATTACGTTTCACAAACAGCGATGAGCTGTGATGCACCGCAGCGCGCAGCGTGCGAGCCAGGCCGTCAAAGCTGACCGGCGGCTCGTACCACTGGCCGTTCCCCGTACATTCGATGTAATCCAGAATTTCACGGCGGTCTAAAACCGGCGTCGGGTCGCCAAAGCTGAACGCCTCCGCGCCGCCGGTATGCTGCGCCGTTGCTGTGACTGCTGTCTGTGCCGCCTTGCGGAATTTGCGCTTATTCATAATTAATAAAACTCCAGAATGTTAGGGCTTTGGCCGCCGCTTGCGGCGGTCAGCGGTTCGTTGAGCAGCGCGTGCATGATTGCCCAGGCAACATCGGCGTGACTGGCTTCCTCGCTGCGGCTGGCCTCGTAGGTGGAACGGCTGCCGCTGGCGGTCATGGTTTTGCGGATCGCCATGAATGACGAGGTGATGTCTTTGTGGTTGGTGTCGTACTCCAAGCGTCCGGACGTGATGGTGTCTTTTGCTTTGAGCACCATCTTTGTCTTGGTTTCAGGGCTGTAGCGGATTTCCATCGCGGCGGGGAAGAACTGCCGAACAAGCTGGAAAACGCCCTGACCGATGCCGGTAGCATCAATGCCGATGTATTCCACGCAGTAGCGTTTTGTTAATTCCTCAATGCTTTTCGCCTGGGCGGCAAAGTCCATCCCCTTCCACTGGTGACGTTCCAGCACGCGGAATTTGCCGCCGTCTACCAGCGGAGGAGCCACCACGGCGCAGCCTGCACTGTCGCCTGTGTGCGACGGGTCGTAACCAATCCAGACGGCGCGATAACCAAACGGACGCAGGGCAAACGGGCTGAAATCCTTCCATTCCTCCGCACTTTCCACCATGCATCGTTGCAGCTCGGCAAACGGAAACACGGATGCCTGGTCATCAACAAACTCACACATGAACAGGTTGCGGAAATCCTCCGCGCTGTTTTCCTGTTTCAGCGTGTCGATGTTGAACAGGTTGCAGCCACCGGCTAACGCATCCTCAATGGTGACAATTTGCCGCCACTGCCCGTCTTCACAAAGCCGACCTTTCGCCAGGGCGTGATGGCCGATATCCAGTTCAATCCTGTCGTTTCGGTTTTCCCGCCCCTTGTTGAACAGCTCACCCGACCAGAACGGATACGCGCCGTGCGTCAGCGCTGACGGGGTAGAGAAATAGGTGGTGCGCAGATGTTCCTGCGACGCCATGCCGCTGGCGACCTTGCGCAATTTCTGGAAGTTGGGGATCCAAAAGATTTCATCAACGTACAGGTCGCCGTTGTGGCTTTGGGCGGTGTTGGAGTTGGTGCCTAAGAAAATCAGCTTTGCGCCGTTATTGCCGATCACAATCGGGTCGCCGGTCAGCTCGACATCAACCTGGCGGGCAAACTGAATGATGTACTCTCGAAAGACGTAAGCCTGGGTTTTACTGGCCGACAGGAAAATCTGATTATGTCCGGTTGCCAGGGCGCGCAATAACGCTTCACGCGCAAAGAAGAACGTTGCGCCAATCTGGCGGGATTTGAGGATGTCCCGGATACGGTGTTTAAGCCCCGCGTCATACCACACGCGCTGATACTGGAAGCACTGAGCCAGAAAGATATCCTCCAGCTTTTCCAGGGCTTCGTCGCTGAAATAATTCTTTGTCGGCTTCTTACGCTCGCCTTTGTTCCGGTTGGCAACGTTAGGATTTAAATCCACCTCATTCCCGCTCTGGCCGTAGCGGTTCACCCTTGCCAGGCGTTCCATTAACCGGCCTAGCGCCTCCATTTCCTTGTAATCCGCATTCCCTTTGACGTCTTTGGTGGTGAGCTGGATAAGGCGCGCTTCGAGGCTGGATTCCACGCGGGAAATCGGCGCGACGTTCTCCCAGGCGTCGCGCGTTTTCCAGCTCTGCACCGTCGGTAATTTTTGGGTCAGCGTTTCTGCAATCTGACGGACAGAAAACCCCTGCCAGTAAAGCAGTGCCGCCTGTCGCCGTGGGTCGCTGATGATGATCGAGTTTGTCATTTTCATGACTGCCACGTTAACGAGCGGCCTGCGGATTTTCCTGCTGTCCACGTTGTGCCATCAAGCATCAACCCGCATCGGCTGGCGGTGGCGGGCGTGTGTCTGGAAACTTGGACTTCTCAGAAGCACAACCGACCGGAGTCCAAAACATGGCAGCAAAAGCAAAGCGCTTTCGTATTTGTACCGAAGGGGCAACCACCGACGGGCGCGAAATCACCCGCGCCTGGATTGAACAGATGGCCGCGACCTATGACCCGAAGGTCTACGGCGCGCGCATCAACATGGAACATATCAAAGGTTACTTACCTGATAGTCCTTTCCGTATGTACGGCGATGTCACCGGCGTCTACGCCGAAGAAGTGGCTGACGGCGCGCTCAAAGGCAAACTGGCACTGTATGCCGATATCGATCCAACGCCTGAACTGATGTCGATGGTGAAAGCCCGGCAGAAGGTTTACACCTCCATTGAGGTTAACCCCTCGTTTTCAGATACCGGCAAAGCCTATCTGATCGGCCTGGCCGTGACCGACAGCCCCGCCAGCCTCGGCACCGAGTACCTGCAATTTAGCGCAAAGGCACAGCAAAACCCGCTCGCTGGCCGTAAGCAAAGTGCGGACAACCTTTTTACCGCCGCCGAAGAAACGGTCTTTGAGTTTGAGGAAGAAAAACCGGCTGCCCCGTCGCTGTTCTCCCGCGTGAAACAACTGCTTTCCAGTAAATCCGTTTCGGATGATGCCCGTTTTAAAGACGTGCATGACGCCGTGGAAGTCGTCGTGTCCCACGTCGAAACCGGCCTGCAAACCGGTGATGAAAAGCTGTCTGCGCTGGAAGCCTCGCTGACGGAACGCCTGAACGTGCTGGAACAAACCGCGAAAGATGACCGCGAACAGTTCAGCACCCTGAAAGGCAAGCTGGAGAAATCCGCCCCACAGAACTACACGCAGCGCCCCGTCTCAAGCGGCGGCGGCAAGGGTGACGCAGCCAATTTCACCGACTGCTAAGCACGCAACTCGCTATTAACCCGTAAACAAATTTGGAAAAAAAGCATGAAACAAACAACCCGCTTTCAATTTAATGCCTACCTGTCCCGCATTGCTGAGCTGAACTCGGTGGACACCGGCGACCTGGACAAAAAATTCAGCGTGGAGCCATCGGTGACGCAGACGCTGATGACCCGCGTGCAGGAATCGTCAGCTTTTCTCCAGATGATTAACATCGTGCCCGTGGATGAAATGAAGGGGGAAAAGGTCGGCGTGAGTGTCTCCGGTTCAATTGCCAGCACCGCAGACACCAGCGGCACCGGTGAACGCCAGACGGCTGATTTTAATACCCTGACCGCTGAGGGCTACGAGTGCCGCCAGACGAACTACGATTTCCATTTCCGCTACGCCACGCTTGATCTCTGGGCGCGCTATCAAGATTTTCAGGCGCGTTTACGCGACGCCATCGTGAAACGCCAGGCGCTGGATCGCATTACCATCGGTTTTAACGGCGTTACGCGTGCCGCGACTTCTGACCGCACTAAATACCCGCTGCTCCAGGACGTGAACGTGGGCTGGCTGCAAAAGTACCGCAACAATGCACCGGAACGCGTAATGGATAAGGCTATTGGTAAGGATGGAACAGTAATTTCTGAAACTGTGCGCGTCGGCCTTGGTGGTGACTTTGAGAATCTGGATGCGCTGGTAATGGATGCTACCAATACCATGGTTGATCCAATTTATCAGGATGATACCGGCCTGGTGGTGATCTGCGGCCGTCAGCTGCTGGCAGACAAATACTTCCCGCTGGTGAACAAGGTGCAGGAAAACTCCGAAAGCCTGGCCGCGGATATGATTATCAGCCAGAAGCGCATCGGTAACTTACCGGCGGTGCGCGTGCCCGGCTTCCCAGCCAATGCGCTCATGATCACTCGTCTGGATAACCTGTCCATCTACTGGCAGGACGGCACGCACCGCCGTCACATCGAAGAAGTGCCGAAGCGTGACCGCATCGAAAACTACGAATCCATTAATGAGGATTTCGTGGTGGAAGACTATCGCGGCGGCTGCGTGGTCGAAAACATCCAGATCGGCACCTTTAAAGAAGTTAAGCCTGAATCAGCGGAATAAGGGGACATAACATGATTAGTCCTTGCCGTCGTCACATGTTGCGACAGTCCGCTATCAACGCTGCGCAGCAGGCCGCCGGTCAGCTGACCCATGCGACCGGCTATGAACTGCTGCTGCAAAAGCTCAATGCGGATAAGCAGGCGCTGCACAAACTTCAGTCCTTCCAGGCGAAAGCGGAATTGAAACGCAAGCTGCTCCCTGAATACGCCCCGTGGGTGTCTGGCGTACTCGCCGAAGGGAACGGCGCACAGGATGCCATCCTGATGACCGTCATGATCTGGCGTATTGATGCCGGTGATATTGCCGGTGCGCTGAACATTGCCTGCTACGCCTTTAAGCACCGGCTCGCGATGCCGTTCGGCACCCGCACGGCGGGCTGTGCCTTCACGGAAGAAGTGATCGACCAGGCCGCACGTGCCCGCGCCGCCGGAGAGTCCGTCAGTATCGACGTGATGCTGGAGGTGCTGGAGGTGACTGACGCTGAAGATATGCCCGATAAAGTCCGTGCCCAGTTGCACAAGATTATCGGCTATCTATACCGCGACGGCGGCAAGGAAACGCTCGCACTGGAGCGCCTGAAAAGTGCCTTAATTCTCGACGGCAAATCAGGCGTAAAAAAAGACATTGAGCGCCTGGAGTCCGCCATTAAAAAGGCATCCGGCAGCTAAAAAGAATGCGCCCCGCGCAGGGCGGCACGCCAGCCGCGACGAGTCTTTCACCTCTTTCAACGCTGGCGTCCACCGCCCCCCATTCAGAGGTCATTATGTCTCTTGTTGTACCTGCACCGAAACCGGACGCCGCGACGGAACCCGCGATTAAAAACACTCATTTCTGGCCTGATGTGGATCCGGTTGAGCTGCGCGACACGCTGCGACTGGAGGGCACCGTCACAGCAAAACGCCTGCGCGCCGCCGCAAAGTTTGCCATGACCGAAGTGAACGCAGAGCTGTACAGCTTTCGCGATGCGCAGATTGCCCAGGGATTTAATCGTCTGGCTGATGTCCCCGCCGATCAGATTGATGAAGAAAGCGTGAAGGTCTGCGCCTATCAGCGCGCCGTGGCGTCTATTGCGGCGGCCTTCCTGGCGGAACGTTACCCGAATAACGACACCACTGACAAAGGCAGTAAAAAGGCCGAAATCGTGGAAAGCACCGTTGATGATTTGTGGCGGGACGGGCGCAACGCGATCAGCGACGTCGCCGGTGTCTCGCACTGCATCATCGGGCTGCTCTGATGAAAGTCTATGCCGAACAGGGCGACACCGTGGATTCGCTCTGTTGGCGGTACTACGGGCGCACGGGATCGGTCGTTGAAAAAGTTTACGCGGCTAACGTTGGCTTAGCCGCACAGGGGGCAATTCTGCCCCATGGCTACGCGGTGGAGCTGCCGGACATCACTCTGGCCGCAGTCAGTGAAACCGTCTCACTTTGGGACTGATGACCATGGAGCGCATCACCTCGTTTATCTGTTATTGCATCGCCGTGTTTCTGGCCTGGCTGGGTGGCATGTCTTATCAGGATATTGCCTTTCTGGTGGGCGCAGGCGTCGGCGTCGCCACTTTCCTGGTGAACTGGTACTACCGGCGCAAAACTTACCGCCTGCTGAAAGAAATGGGCATCAGAGGGGACATTAATGCAGCCATCAATCGTTAGACGTTGCGCCGTCGCCGCAGTACTTGCGATTGCCGCGCTGCTGCCGCAAACGCCAACGCTGAAAACCTCTGCCGCCGGTCTGGCACTCATTGCCGATTTTGAAGGTTGCCGCCTGTCGGCCTATCAGTGCAGCGCGGGCGTCTGGACAAACGGCATCGGGCACACCGCAGGCGTGAAACCGCAGACCCACATCAGCGAACGGCAGGCCGCCGTGAATCTGGTGGAAGATGTGATGCGGGTGGAGAAAGGGATTGCGCGCTGTATGCCGGTTGCCATGCCGCAGCCTGTGTATGACGCCGTGGTGTCGTTTGCCTTTAACGTCGGCGTGACGGCTGCCTGCAAATCAACGTTAGCGTTTTTCATCAACAAAGGTCGATGGCGTGACGCCTGTGAGCAGTTGCCGCGCTGGGTGTTTGTGAAGGGCGAGCGCGTCACCGGCCTGGAGCGCCGCCGTGCGAATGAGCTGGCCTACTGCCTGCGGGGAGTCTGATGCGCATTGTGATTGTTTTACTGCTGGTAGCCTGCGCGCTGGCGGGGCTGCAAACCTGGCGTATCGATGGCCTGACTGAAAAAGCCGACCAGGCGCAGCGCATTATCGGCACGCTGTCCGCCGGTATTGAAAGCCGAGACAACGCCATTAACCGCCTGAGCAATGAGGCCGTGACGCGGGAACGCCAGGAACAAAGCCTGCGCACCCAGCTCTCAAAGGCGGGTGATCATGCACGCATCCGTGAAATTCACATTCAAAGGTTACTTAATGAAAATCAGGAAATGCGTGATTGGTATGGCGCTCGTCTGCCTGATGGCATTAGCCGGATGCACCAACGCCCCGCCTTTGCCAGCGCCGCAGATTATTTACGTTGGCTGTCCGGCGGTAACGAGCTGCCCGATACCGGCAAGCTCACCGACTACTAACGGCGATTTAAGCGCCGACGTCAGAAACCTGGAGGCCGAGCTGGTAGCCTGCGGCCTCCAAGTGGAAGCGGTCAAACAATGCCAGGAGGAACACCATGCTAAAACCCGCCCAATTGCGAAAAGCCTTAACTGACGCGGTGCCGGTGCTGCAAACCAGCCCCGAAACCTTGCGGATGTTTGTGGATAACGGGCGCATCGTTTCCACGTTAGCCAGCTCGCTGTCGTTTGAATACCAGTACCAGACAGAACTGCTGATCACCAACTTTGCCCAGGACTGCGATCTGATTATTGTCCCGATCCTGGCGTGGTTGCGTGAGAACCAGCCGGACATCATGGCGACACCAGAAAAGCAGCAGACCGGCTTTAAATTCAAGGCCGATATGCTAGATGATGGTTCCTACGATATCGCTATTGACGTGCAGCTCACCGAGCGCGTGATTGTGAAACAGATTGATGCCGGTCTGTACGTGGAGCATTTTCCGGAACCGCCACTGCCGGAGCCGGTGGAAAGGCCGCGTGAGCTGTACCTGCACGGCGAATTAGTGAGTCATTGGCATGAGTGAACTGTCAGCGTTTGATACCCGCCTGGCGGGATTGATTGCCGCGCTGTCACCGCAAAGCCGGAAAGCGATGGCAGCGACCATCGCGAAGCGTCTGCGCAAACATCAGCAGCAGCGCATTAAACAGCAGGTCACGCCGGAAGGTCTGCCGTTCACGCCGCGCCGCCCGCAGCCGTTGCGGGCAAAGAAAGGCCGCATTAAGCGGGAAATGTTCGCCAAACTGCGCACGGCAAAATATATGAAGGCCAAAGGCACCGCTGACGACGCAGTGGTGGAATTCACCGGCCAGGTGCAACGGATGGCAAAAGTGCATCAGTACGGGCTGCGGGATCGCCCGTCTGTACGTGCAAAACAAATGCAGTATCCTGCACGCCCGCTGTTAGGACTGGATGCGGAGGATATGAAGATTGTGGAAGATGCATTACTTAGATTATTAAATACCTGACATTTGATTAGGGCTAACTTATCTTATAAATATGATACCCTCATTTAATCTAAGGTTACACAATGCCAGATGTAAACGTACTTCCCCGGATGCTTTATCACTATACAGATCAAGCAGGATTTTTAGGTATAGCGGGCAACCAAGAGTTATGGGCTACAAAAATACAATATCTGAATGATAATCGAGAGTTTAATCTTGCTGCTGATATCGCGGGAGATATTTTACAGGATAAACTTAAGAGGACATCCAACGAAAGAATAGCCCAAACGATAAAAGATCTATCACTTCGAATACTTAAAATGGGAAAAACAAATATTTGTGTTTGTTCATTTTCTGAAAAAGCAGATTTATTAAGTCAATGGCGCGGTTATTCAAGAGGAATGGCTGGATACTGCCTTGGTTTTAGAAGTGCAATTTTGAATGGTATTAGTCAGAACAATAACTTTGCGTTAAAAAAATGCATTTACAACCCAGCGGATCAAAGATTTGAGATAGTTAAAGTTTTAGATATGCTCATTGATAAACACATGATGGATGAGGATAGAAACGGAACTTACAAGGAAGGGAGAGGCTTGAGTTCTTTTTTCACACCTTTCGTTAGAGACGTTGATGAAAGTTTATCAATGATATTTCCACTAATTAAAGATGCTAGTTTTGAGGAGGAGGCTGAATGGCGGTTAGTAAGTAAAGGGCATGTGTCATATGATGATCTACATTTCCGCCCTGGTAACTCTGCGATAATACCTTTTACAAAGCTCAATTTTAAAGATTCAATAAACAATTGTTTGACTGATATTATTGTTGGCCACACACCTAATAAAGATTTAGCCATAGCATCAACTCGTGACTTTTTACATTCGCGCATGATAATTGCGTCTGTCAATAGCAGCGATATCCCTTATCGGAACTGGTAAGCCTACGTTGTGCCCTGCACCATCAACCCGCCTCAAATTGTATGCTGCCTGACAGGGCGGCATTCTTTTATGCATGAATACACCCATCCCCAACAACGACATTCCGCGCCTGTTGCGCAATCTGATCCGCATTGGCACCGTTGCCGAAGTGGATTTGGATGCGGGCACCTGTCGCGTGAACACTGGCGGCAACGTTACAGACTGGCTGCACTGGCTCACTTCCCGCGCAGGGCGTTCCCGTTCCTGGTGGGCACCGTCCGCCGGTGAGCAGGTTCTTCTGTTCTGTCTGGGCGGCGAGCTGGACACTGCCTTTGTGATGCCTGGCGTTTTCTCTGATGAATTCCCTGCGCCGTCCGCGTCAGCCGATGCCCTGCATGTGTCATTCCCTGACGGCGCGGTGATCGAGTACGAACCCCAAACCGGTGCGCTGCTGGCAACCGGCATCAAATCCGCCACGGTGAACGCCTCGGATGAGGTGGCGGTGACTGCCCCGCTGATTACCTGCACGGCGAAAACCCGCATCACGCTCGACACGCCGGAAGTGGTCTGTACCCAAAAGCTCACCACGGGCAGTCTGGAGGTGAAACAAGGCGGCACGATGACCGGCAATATTTCCCATTCCGGCGGTAGCCTAACGTCAAACGGCGTGGTTGTTCATACCCATAAACACGGCGGTGTCCAGACGGGCGGCGGTCAGACACAGGTGCCTTTATGACGAATGCAAAATACATCGGACTGGCTTCGGATACGGGGCGCAGCGTCGAAGACCTGGCGCACATTCAGCAGTCGGTCAGCGACATTCTGCGCACGCCCGTCGGTTCCCGCGTCATGCGCCGTGATTATGGTTCATTGCTGTCGATACTGACTGACCGCCCGCAGAATGCGGCGCTGCGCCTGCAAATCATGGCGGCCTGTTACAGCGCGATCCTCAAGTGGGAGCCGCGCGTCAGCCTGACCGGCATCACCTTTGAAACGACGTTCGACGGGAAAATGGTGGTTGAACTCACCGGCACCCGCAAAGACACGTCCGCCGCCATTTCCTTAACCTTACCCGTGAGCTAACCATGGCAACTATCGACCTGAGCCAGTTACCCGCCCCCGACGTGGTGGAGGTGCTGGATTACGAAACCCTCCTGGCAGAACGCAAAGCCACGCTGGTATCGCTGTACCCCGAAGACCAGCAGGCCGCAATTGCCCGCACGCTGACCCTGGAGTCTGAGCCGATTGTGAAACTGCTGGAGGAGAACGCTTACCGCGAAGTGATCCTGCGTCAGCGGGTAAACGAGGCGGCACAGGCGGTGATGCTGGCTTATGCCTCCGGTAATGATCTCGACAATATCGCCGCCACGTTCAGCGTGGAACGCCTGACGATCACCCCTGCGGATACGGTCAGCGTGCCTGCCGTGGCGGCTGTGATGGAAAGTGATGCCGATTTGCGTATCCGTGCGCAGCAGGCGTTTGAAGGACTGAGCGTAGCCGGTCCCGTCGGCTCCTATGAGTATCACGGGCGCTCGGCTGACGGGCGGGTGGCGGATATTTCAGTCATCAGTCCGTCGCCTGCCTGTGTGACGATTTCCGTGCTGGCACAGACCGGCAACGGCACCGCCCCCGCTGACCTGCTGGCGGTGGTTCAGGCCGCGCTCAATGACGAGAACGTGCGCCCCGTGGCTGACCGCGTGACTGTCCAGTCAGCTACGGTGGTGAACTACACCATTGATGCGGTGCTGTATTTATTCCCAGGTCCGGAAGCCGAACCTATCCGCGAAGCCGCCGAAGCCAGGCTTATCGCCTACACCACCGCGCAGCACCGTTTAGGCCGCGACATCCGGCTGTCCGCCATATATGCCGCGCTGCACGTTGAAGGCGTGCAGCGGGTGGAGCTGAAAAGCCCCGCCGCTGACATCGAGCTGGATAAAACGCAGGCGTCATTCTGCACCGCGTACACCCTGAAAGTGGGCGGCTACGATGAGTGATCGCCTGCTGCCCGTTGGTTCCTCTGCTCTTGAGGTTGCTGCTGCTGATGCCTGCGCCGCGCTTGAAAACGTGCCGGTGCCGCTGCGGCAGCTCTGGGATCCGCTGACCTGTCCGGCCAGGTTTTTACCGTACCTGGCGTGGGCGCTGTCGGTTGACCGCTGGGATGAAAACTGGCCGGTTGCCACCAAGCGCCGCGTTATTCAGTCGGCGTGGTTCATTCACTGCCACAAGGGAACTATTGGTGCCATCCGGCGCGTGGTGGAGCCGCTCGGCTACCTGATTAACGTGACCGAGTGGTGGGAAACCAATGACGAGCCTGGCACGTTTCGCCTGGATATCGGGGTGCTGGAAACCGGCATCACCGAAGAAATGTATTTAGAGATGGAAAGGCTGATTGCCGACGCCAAACCGGCCAGCCGCCATCTGATCGGCCTGACCATCACCCAGGATATTAAAGGCGATGTTTACATTGGCGCAGCGCAGTACACCGGCGAGCTGCTGACCGTTTACCCCGCATAAGAGGACGCTATGAGCACATTTAAATCCGTCGTCACCACGCTCGGCCAGTCGCGTATCGCGGCAGCCATTGCGGCGGGGACTGACATCAACATTACGCAGCTTGCCGTCGGTGACGGCAACGGCAAGGCGACCACGCCCGTCGCCACCCAGACCAAACTGGTTAAAGAGGTGTACCGCACGCCGCTCAATTCCTTAAAGCGCGATCCCACTCACGGCAACTGGGTGATTGCCGAGGCCGTGATTTCTGCCAGCGTCGGCGGTTTCTGGATGCGAGAAATGGGACTGTTTGCTGACGACGGCGCGCTGATTGCCGTCTGCAACATGGCGGACACTTACAAGCCGACCCTGGCGGAAGGTTCTGGCCGCACGCAGACGCTGCGGATGGTGATTGCCGTCAGTAACACCGAGGCTATCAGCCTGCTGATCGACGACTCGGTGATTATGGCAACGGAGCAGTATGTAAATGACCTGCTGGCCGCGCATGAAAAATCCCGCAACCATCCCGACGGCACGCTGACGGCAAAAGGTTTTGTCCAGCTCAGCAGCTCGGTCAGCAGTACCAGCGAAACGCTGGCGGCGACGCCAAAGGCGGTGAAGGCCGCCAACGACAATGCGAATACACGCGTACCCTCCACCCGCAAGGTAAATAATAAAGCGCTGGGCGCTGACATCAGCCTGGCGGCGGCGGATGTGGGGGCGGTCAGTAATATTTTAGCGAACGTCGATAACGCCACGGTGAAGACCATTTATGACCCGTCGGTGACTGCGCTGACCGGTGGCGTTACCCTGGCGGGCTATTTCGACGATCACCCTCTCGGGGCAACCTTTCAGGCAGCGGATACGCTGATGACCTATCGCCGGTGGTATAACGCAGGCGCGGCGCTGACCCAGTATCTGCATTGCACAACCGGCACAATTTACGTGCGCGTGGGCATTGTCAGTACGACAGACCCGACGGGCTGGCAATGGCGTCAGACCGACGGCGTGCTGCCTTACGGATGGCGCAAAGTGTACGACACGGCCAACCCGCCGACGGCTTCTGAGGTGGGCGCGCTGCCCGTCGCTTCTGCCATTCTGGGCACCGCCAACATCAACACGTTTAACCTGGCAAAAATTGGCCTTTACGTGCAAAGCACCGGCGCGAATGCCACGGTAGCAAACGGCTATCCGCCAGGCTCGCAGGCGGCGGGCGTGCTGGAGATTATCCCTGCCTCCTGGACGGGCGGAGTACTCCAGCGTTACACGGTGCAAAACACCGGCATGGTGTGGACGCGTGCGCTGAATGCGTCCTGGAATGGTACGGACGGACCCTGGCGTGACTGGGTGCAGGCCAGCACCGCCGGTTCCGTTGCGGCAAACACTGCCCTCGGCTCAACTGACCTGAACACGGTAGGCTTCAGTCTTACGGCGGTGCAAGCCGTCATTTATCACCAGTCGGCCAATGCCTCCGCGACAGCAGACCGGAATTACCCCGAAGCCAAAGCGGGCACGCTCTTTGTGACCGGCAGCGCCTACGGCTGCCAGCAGATGTATATCACTTTTGACACCTGCAACGTCTGGATGCGCGGGCTTTCCACCAACTGGAACGGCAAAGATGGACCATGGCGCCCGTGGGTGGCCGCATATGGCACCAACAACAAACCCACTGCTGCTGATGTAGGCGCATGGACAGCAGCGCAAAGTGCCGCCAGTGAAAAGGCGCTGTCTGATGAAATTGCAACAGCGTTTAAAATCCGCACGAATTTAACCGCAGCGGATACCCCGAACACCCTGCGCGGCAGCGGCATGTTTGGGCATTACGGCGTGCCAGGCGTGGCGGCAGCGACGACGGACAAAGGCTACCCGATGAACGGTTTTGTCGGCGTGATTTTCGTGACCTGGGGTCCGAATGCGACGCAGCAGATTGCATTCAATAGCAACGGTCGGCAATTTACCCGCTCCATGACGGGGGCGTGGAACGGCGTTGATGGTCCATGGTCTGCCTGGAATGAAATTTACTGCCAGGCCAACAAGCCCAGCCCCGCAGAAATTGGCGCGTTAGCCTCCGGTGACGTGCTTGTCGGTATGCCGGTTCCCTGGCCTTCTGACACCGTGCCCGCCGGTTTTGCGCTGATGGTCGGGCAGACATTTAACAAGGCGACGTACCCGTCTCTGGCGATTGCGTACCCTTCCGGCGTTATTCCTGATATGCGCGGGCAGACCCTCAAAGGCAAACCGGCCAGCGGGCGCGCCGTGCTTTCCCTGGAGCAGGACGGGGTCAAAAGTCACAACCATACCGCCACAGCCAGCAATACCGACCTCGGACGGAAAACGACGAGTGCGTTTGATTACGGACGTAAAGGAACATCCGGCTTTGACTACGGCACCAAAGGGTCAGACGGCCAGGGCGCACACCAGCATCAGATGGGGGTCGCCGGTGCTAATAACCGCTTTGGCGCGATTGGCGTGGCGAAAGACTACGGGTTTAGCGGTTCCAATAATGCCAATCAGACAGAAATGCCGGTGACCAGCGTGGACGGCAACCACGGACATAACACCTACATCGGCGCGCACGATCACTATGTCGATATTGGGGCACACGATCATTACATCGACATGGGCGCCCACGGGCACACCATCACCGTAAACGCCGCCGGTAACACGGAAAACACCGTGAAAAACGTGGCCTTTAATTACCTTGTGAGACTCGCATAATGTTCAGATATTCAGATAAGACACAGACAATTAAGGTGTATGACTTTTCGGCTATCACCGGCGAACTGATTGGCAAAAGCGACGCCATGATCCCGCCGGATACCGGCCTGCCTGCCCGCTGCACGGACATTGTGCCCCCACAGACAGAAAAAGGCTTTGTGGCGGTTTTCACCGGCGAAGCCTGGGACGTGGTAGCAGACTTTCGGGGTAAGGTGGTTTACAGCACACAGACGGGTCAGCAGACAACCATAACGGAGCTGGGCGCGTTGCCTGAGAATACGACGGATATCGCCCCTGCCACCCGCTTTGACCGCTGGGACGGCGCGGCCTGGGTGAAGGATGATGCGGCGGAGCGCATTCAGCAGATTCAGGAAGCGGAAGTGCAGAAGAAAAAGCTGATGCAGCAGGCCGTTTTGCAAATTGATACGCTTCAGGACGCCATCGATCTGGATATGGCTTCAGAGGACGAAAAGGCGCAAATTGTCGGCTGGAAAAAATACCGCGTGCTGCTTAACCGGCTGGATGCGAACACCGCGCCGGATATCACCTGGCCTGAAATCCCTGCCTGAACCTCGCCCCGAAATGGGGCTTTTTTGTTTCTGCTCCGCCACGTTGTGCCATGGTTCAAACATCCTTCCCGCCGTGCCTGCGCGTACACAACACGCGATGATTGACTGGCTTATTAATCACAGGAAAAACACCATGGCTGATTATCATCACGGTGTGCGCGTTGTTGAAATCAATGACGGCACCCGCGTAATTTCCACCGTTTCCACCGCAATCATCGGGATGGTTTGCACCGGCGAGGATGCCGACGCTGCGACCTTCCCGCTGGATACGCCGGTACTTATTACCAACGTGCTGACCGCCGCAGGCAAGGCCGGTAAAACCGGCACGCTCCGCGCCTCCCTGATGGCCATCGCCAACCAGGCTAAACCGGTTGTCGTCGTCGTGCGCGTTGCCGAGGGCAAAGACGACGCAGAAACCACCTCCAACATCATCGGCGACTCAGATGAAACCGGCATGTATACCGGCATGAAAGCGCTGCTGTCCGCCCAGACGGAACTCGGCGTAAAGCCGCGCATTCTCGGCGTTCCAGGGCTTGATAATCTGGACGTTGCCACGGCGCTCGCCGCCGTCTGTCAGCAGCTCCGCGCCTTTAGCTACGTCAGCGCCTACGGCTGCAAAACCGTGTCTGATGCCATCAAGTACCGCGACAATTTCAGCCAGCGTGAGCTGATGGTGGTCTGGCCGGACTTTGTGGCCTGGAACACCACCACGAACGCCATCGACACCGCCCCCGCGACGGCTTACGCGCTCGGCCTGCGTGCCAAAATCGACGCCGAAACCGGCTGGCATAAAACCCTTTCGAACGTCGGTATCAACGGCGTCACCGGCCTGTCCGCCAGCGTGTACTGGGATTTGCAGACCACCGGCACCGATGCCGACCTGCTGAACCAGGCATGCGTCACCACCCTTATCCGCAAGGACGGCTTTAAGTTCTGGGGGCAGCGCACCTGCTCTGATGATCCGCTGTTCCTGTTTGAGAACTACACCCGCACCGCGCAGGTGCTGGCGGACACTATCGCCGAAGGGCATATGTGGGCATCAGATAAGCCCGTTACCCCGACGCTTATCAAAGACATGATTGCGGGCATTAACGCCAAACTGCGCGAAATGAAAACCGCCGGTCTGATCATCGATGGCAACTGCTGGTATGACCCCGAGGCCAACACCGTCGAAACTCTCAAAGCGGGCAAATTATTCATTGATTACGACTATACGCCGGTGCCGCCGCTGGAAGATTTAACCCTGCGTCAGCGCATCACCGATCAGTACCTGGCGACGTTCGCCACGTCCGTTAACAGCTAAGAGGCGCTAAAACATGGCACTGCCTAAGAAACTGAAATACCTGAACCTGTTTAACGACGGGAACAGCTACCTGGGCATGGTCAGCGCGCTGACGCTGCCAAAACTGACCCGCAAGCTGGAGAACTACCGCGGCGGCGGCATGACCGGTTCGGCTGCCATTGATTTCGGCCTGGACGACGACGCGCTGAGCTTTGAGTGGACGGTGGGCGGGCTGGATGAGCTGGTGTTGCAGCAGTGGGGCGCGGTCGATGCCGTGCCGCTGCGCTTTGCCGGTTCCTTCCAGCGCGACGACACCGGCGAAACCTCCGCCGTGGAAGTCACCATGCGCGGACGCCACAAGGAGATGGATTTCGGCGAGTACAAGCAGGGCGAAGACACCGAAACCAAAATCACTACCCAGTGCACCTATTTCAAGCTGGTAATTGACGGCAAAGACATGATTGAAGTCGATACCGTGAACATGGTGGAAATCGTCGGCGGCGTTGACCGCGTGGCGGAGCACCGCAAAAACATCGGCCTGTAACCCGTAACGCGCGCCGGACTCCGGCGCGAAACCTCACTTTTGAATAAGAGACACCGCTATGTCAGAACACAATGAAAACATCGTTATCCTGGAAGAACCAATCAAACGCGGCGACACACTGATCAGCGAGATTGAAGTCATCAAACCCAATGCCGGACACCTGCGCGGCATTGGCCTGGCGGCGCTGGCGAATGCCGACGTTGACGCGCTGACCGTAATCCTGCCGCGCATTACCGCCCCGAACCTGACCGCCCAGGACNTTTTCACTGGCCGCCGTCAGAACTGAACCCGATGACGCTGACCGAGCTTTGCGCGTGGCGTCATAAGGCCATGCAGCGCAGCGGAGCCGACAGTGAGTAATTTAAAAGTAGAGGTGCTGTTAAAGGCGGTTGACCAGGCGACCCGCCCGTTTAAATCGGTGGAGAACGCCAGCAAGGCGCTGTCCGGCGATATCCGCAATTCACAAAACACCCTCAAAGACCTGAACGCCCAGGCCGGAAAGATTGACGG
>NZ_JAHTMS010000018.1:0-62100 GCF_019200965.1 Rahnella sp. PD12R
CCTTTCTTCGGTACTTCGGCGCAAAAACTATGTGATATTTACAGTTCCATCGCGTGTGCGCTAAGCTCTTTTCGTCCCTCATTGGGACCCCCTTTTGATTTCTTGTTGAACCTTTGCAGTTGCCAGACCGCAAACTGTTTTAACAAATCAAAAGGGGTTTTTATAACTGGCTCAAAGCTGAAAGCTTTACTGAACCCCCAGCCTAGCTGGGGGTTTTCTGTGCACAAAAAAAAGCACCCGAAGGTGCTTTTTTAAGATGACATCAGGGGCAGATTACTTCAGTAATGCCTGTGCCTGAGCCACAACGTTATCAACCGTGAAGCCGAACTCTTTGAACAGCAGCTCTGCCGGAGCAGATTCGCCGAAGCTATGCATGCCCACGATAGCGCCGTTCAGGCCAACGTATTTGAACCAGTAATCAGCGATACCCGCTTCAACTGCCACGCGTGCAGAAACGGCTTTCGGCAATACAGATTCACGGTAAGCCGCGTCCTGTTTGTCGAAGGCGTCGGTAGACGGCATGGAAACCACGCGCACTTTAGTGCCCGCTGCGGCCAGTTTGTCTGCGGCTTCAACGGTGATCCCCACTTCAGAACCGGTCGCGATCAGAATCACTTCTGGCGTGCCGTCGCAATCTTTCAGGACATAACCACCACGTGCCACGTTCGCCAGTTGCTCAGCGGTACGCGGTTGTTGGGTCAGGTTCTGACGGGAGAAGATCAGGGTAACCGGGCCGTCGTTACGTTCGATGGCGTATTTCCATGCCACCGCAGATTCGACCTGGTCAGCCGGACGCCATGTGCTCATGTTTGGCGTTACGCGCAGGCTGGCGATTTGCTCAACCGGCTGGTGCGTAGGGCCGTCTTCGCCCAGACCGATGGAGTCATGGGTGTAAACGAACACGTTACGGATCTTCATCAGTGCTGCCATACGCACGGCGTTACGCGCGTATTCAACAAACATCAGGAAGGTTGCGGAGTACGGCAGGAAACCACCGTGCAGCGCGATACCGTTGGTAATCGCGGTCATACCGAATTCGCGCACACCGTAATGGATGTAGTTACCCGCCTGATCGTCGCCGATAGACTTAGAACCGGACCACATGGTCAGGTTGCTTGGCGCCAGGTCAGCGGAGCCGCCCAGGAATTCTGGCAACACTTTACCGAAAGCTTCCAGCGCGTTCTGAGACGCTTTACGGCTGGCGATGTTGGCAGGTTTTGCCTGCAACTCTTCGATAAATTTCTGTGCGTCGGTTTCCCAGTTAGCAGGCAATTCGCCGTTGATACGACGTTTGAACTCTTTTGCCAGCTCAGGGTGCGCTTTAGCGTAAGCGGCGAATTTCTCATCCCATGCGGATTCTTTCGCTTTGCCGGCTTCTTTAGCATCCCACTGTGCGTAGATGTCTTGCGGGATTTCAAACGCAGCATATTTCCAGCCAAGAGCTTCGCGGGTGGCGGCCACTTCGGCTGCGCCCAGCGCTGCGCCGTGCACATCATGAGTACCGGCTTTGTTCGGAGAACCGAAACCGATCACGGTTTTGCACATCAGCAGGGAAGGTTTGTCGGTGACTTTGTGCGCTTCTTCGATAGCCGCTTTGATGGAATCAGGGTTGTGACCATCAACGTGACGCACAACGTGCCAGCCGTAAGCTTCGAAACGGGCAGCGGTATCATCGGTAAACCAGCCTTCTACGTGGCCGTCGATGGAGATGCCGTTGTCATCATAAAACGCGGTCAGTTTGCCGAGTTTCATGGTACCGGCCAGGGAACACACTTCGTGAGAAATGCCTTCCATCATGCAGCCGTCGCCCAGGAACGCGTAAGTCTGGTGATCGACGATATCGTGACCTGGTTTGTTGAACTGCGCGCCCAGTGTACGTTCAGCAATCGCCATACCCACTGCGTTCGCAATGCCCTGACCCAGCGGGCCAGTGGTAGTTTCTACGCCAGGGGTATAACCGTATTCCGGGTGACCCGGAGTTTTGGAATGCAACTGACGGAAGTTCGCCAGCTCGCTGATTGGCAGGTCATAACCGGTGAGGTGCAGCAGGCTATAAATCAGCATAGAACCATGACCATTAGACAGCACGAAGCGGTCGCGGTCAGCCCAGTTCGGGTTTGACGGGTTGTGGTTCAGGTAATCACGCCACAAGACTTCGGCAATGTCTGCCATGCCCATAGGGGCGCCAGGGTGGCCGGAATTCGCTTTCTGCACGGCGTCCATACTAAGTGCGCGGATAGCGTTCGCAAGCTCTTTACGAGAGGACATGTTCTACTCCAGGTCGGATTAAAAAAGCAGTCAAGAAAGTCATTTTCTCAGACTCGGCATTAAAACGGCAATCCTTAATCACTCTCGTGACTAAGTTCACAGAATTCGCTTTTAAATCAGTGCGTTTTTTCAGACTTACACTATAGATCGGGCGATCCCAAAAACCTATCTTAACGCTATTCTTACAATCAGAGCCTTTTTGAGGCTGTACTGACTTTATTATTAACGTTCTCCGGGAACCCAAACTGATGAAATTCCACCCCGTTTTGCTGAGTCTTTGCGCGGCCGCACTGGTCAGCGGTTGTTCAACCCTTAATACCGATACCTTAATGCAATCCGGCGCGCAGGCTTATCAGGCTTATACACTGAGCGACGCCGATGTAAAAACCCTGAGTGTTCAGTCCTGCGAAGAAATGGATAAAAAAGCGCAAATAGCACCAGAAAGCAGCGAATACGCGCAACGTCTGAAAAAAATCTCGGCGGCGCTGGGGGACAACATCAATGGCACGCCAGCCAACTACAAGGTGTATCTGACGAAAGACGTCAACGCCTGGGCGATGGCGAACGGATGCATCCGCGTGTACAGCGGCCTGATGGATATGATGAACGACAACGAAGTTGAAGGCGTACTCGGCCACGAAATGGGCCACGTCGCGCTGGGACACACCCGCAAAGCGATGCAGGTTGCCTACAGCGCCACGGCGGCGCGGACGGCGGTGGCGTCACTGGGCGGCGTCAGCACCACGCTTTCTCAATCGCAGCTGGCCGATCTTGGTGAGAAATACGTTAACGCGCAGTTCTCGCAGAAACAGGAATCCGAAGCCGACGATTACTCTTTCGATCTGCTGAAGAAACGCGGAATTGATCCGACCGGGCTGGCGACCAGTTTTGAAAAACTGGCAAAACTGGATCAGGGAAGCAGCATTGGCTGGTTTGACGATCACCCGTCATCCGAAGCGCGTGCCAAACATATCCGTGATCGCATAGCTGCCGGTAATTAATTCCTTCCTGCATACAGATGCGCCCGCTAAAGGGCGCATTTTTTATTATCGGTATAAATGAAGCTTCCTAATTTTATTAAAAATCCATTATTCAGAAATAAATATCGCACAAAATCTGAAAATAACCTTTCATGAAGACTTTTCCTCGCTAAGTAAAAACGTTTGGTTATTCTTCCTGCGTTTTTATTTAATTTAACTATCAAAGGAAGATGGATTATGAATTTTCGCATAACTGCAATTGCGTTAGGGATCACCGTATTATTAAGTGGTTGTCAGAACGGCGCGCTCAATACCGATGCCTTAATGAAATCCGGCTCAGATGCATACAAAGCGGCCACGCTGACCGATCAGGATGTCATCAATATGACGGAAGGTTCCTGTAAAGCGCTCGATGCCGAATCCCAAATTGCTTCATCAAAAAGCAAATACACAAAACGCCTGAATAAAATTGCCAAAAACCTCGGCAAGGATATCAATGGCCGGCCGGCGAATTATAAAGTGTACCTCACCAGCGACGTTAACGCCTGGGCGATGGCGAACGGCTGTATCCGCGTGTACAGCGGCCTGATGGACATGATGACCGACGATGAAGTCGAAGGCGTACTGGGCCACGAAATAGGTCACGTCGCACTGGGTCACAGCAAAAAAGCCATGCAGGTGGCGTATAGCACTTCCGCCGCGCACAATGCAGCGGGCGCAGCCGGTGGCATTGCCGGACAACTTTCCAGCACACAGCTGGCCGATCTGGGTGAAGACCTGATTAACGCGCAGTTCTCTCAGAAACAGGAATCTGACGCTGATAATTATTCCTACGACTTGCTGAAAAAACGCGGCCTGCCGACCAAAGGGCTGGTTACTGCCTTTGAGAAACTGGCAAAAATGAGCGGTGGCAGTGAGAAGAGTTTATTCAGCTCTCATCCGCCTTCTCAGGAGCGCGCAGATAATATTAAAAAGCGTATCGCCGAAGATAAATAATCGCGAAATAAATTCGTTATTTATATCCCCCAAAATAGAATATTCATAACCTAAATAATAAAGGCACCCGAAGGTGCCTTTATTTTATCTGTCATTCAGGGCTAAAAACCGGCGCCCCTATTCGTCTTCTTCCAGATACGTATAACCGTATAAACCGGATTCAAACTCTTCCACAAACTGCGCCTGCAGTTCCGCATCCAGATCGGTTTCTTTTACCTGATCGCGGAAACGGGTCAGCAACACATTCGGGTCAAGCTGCACGTATTCGAGCATATCGGCCACGGTGTCGCCTTCGTCAGACTGCTGCACTTCAATGCTGCCGTCCGGGAACACAAATACGTCTACTGCCGCGGTATCGCCGAACAGGTTGTGCATGTTGCCGAGAATTTCCTGATACGCGCCAACCATGAAGAAGCCCAGCACCGGCGGATTCTCAGGATCATACGGAGGCATCGGCATGGTGGTCGCCACGCCGTCACCGTCGATATAGTGATCGATAGTGCCGTCGGAATCACAGGTAATATCCAGCAGCACCGCGCGGCCAACCGGCGGTTTGTCCAGCCCTTCCAGCGGCAGAACCGGGAACAGCTGATCGATACCCCACGCATCCGGCATGGACTGGAACAGCGAGAAGTTCACGTACAGCTTATCAGCCATACGTTCCTGCAATTCGTCGATGATCGGACGGTGCGCGCGGTTGCTTGGATCCAGCTGATCCTGAATTTTATTACAAATATTCAGGTAGATATCTTCCGCCCAGGCGCGCTGAGTCAGATCCAGAATACCGTGTGCGTAGGCCGAATGGACGTCGTGCAAGTCCATCTGGCTGTCGTGCAACCATTCGCGCAGTGAGCGGCGGTTTTCCGGATCGTGCATTTCATTCCAGGTATCCCACATGCTGCCAAGCGCGCGTGGTGCATCATCTTCCGGCGCAACCGGCTCTTTGAACTCGTTGCGCTCAACGCCAATCACGTTGGAAACCAGCACGGTGTGATGCGCCGTGACGGCGCGGCCTGATTCCGTGATCACCGTCGGGTGCGGAAGACCGTGCTCATTACAGGCATCACCGATACCCCAGATGACGTTGTTAGCGTATTCGTTCAGGCCGTAGTTCACGGAGCAATCGGACTGAGAACGCGTCCCTTCGTAATCCACGCCCAGACCGCCGCCTACGTCGAAGCACTGGATATTGACGCCCAGTTTGTGCAGCTCAACATAGAAGCGCGCCGATTCACGCACACCGGTTGAGATGTCGCGGATATTCGCCAGCTGCGAACCGAGGTGGAAGTGCAGAAGTTGCAGGCTTTCCAGACGCCCTGCTTCGCGCAACATTTCGACCAGTTGCAGAACCTGAGAAGCCGCCAGACCAAACTTGGACTTTTCGCCACCGCTGGACTGCCATTTACCGGAACCCTGCGAAGACAGGCGCGCACGCACACCCAGACGCGGGATGACGTTCAGACGTTCAGCTTCTTCCAGCACCAGTTTAATCTCGGTCATTTTCTCAATAACCAGATAAACCTTGTGACCGAGTTTCTCGCCGATCAGTGCCAGACGAATGTATTCGCGGTCTTTATAACCGTTACAGACGATAACGGAACGGGTCATTCCGGCGTGAGCCAGAACAGCCATCAGTTCCGCTTTTGAACCCGCTTCCAGGCCCAGCGGTTCGCCGGACTCGACCAGAGATTCAATCACGCGGCGATGCTGGTTAACCTTGATCGGATAAACCAGGAAATAATCACCCTCATAACCGAACGATTCACGCGCACGTTTGAACGCGGCGTTAATCGAACGCAGACGGTGTTGCAGAATTTGTGGGAAACAGAACAAGGCTGGCAGACGCTGACCGTCCTGCTCGCGCATGTCTTTCACCAGTTGCGCCAAATCGACACGGGCAGAAGGCTCGTCTGGATCCGGGCAAACACTGATGTGGCCCAGTTCATTGACGTCAAAATAGTTGTTACCCCAATAGGCAACGTTGTAAGTGCGCAGCATTTTGCTGGCATCACGATCGTTCACGGCAACCTCCTGCATGGAGCGCAAAGAAACAGTATCGCCCGGTTGTGACGGACGGTGGGACTGGATGTCATCAGACATAGGTAAATCCTCTTTCTATACTGACAACATGGCCAGCCACTATCGCAGTAACAACATGTGAGAACAACCCGCAAGGCTGGCTTTCAGACAGGATAAAACCCTGCGAGCCACAGCCATGGGACTGTTTTTCACTCATATCATTGTAAAACACGTTTTTAGACTCCGTGTAACGAGTCGGAAGAAATCAGGGGAAATCACCCCGGAGGTCGCAGGCTACATCAGTTATATGTCGGGAATACGATCCCGGTTTTACTGAGTAGCGTACAGATGTCGGCGACTGACCTGTCTGTAGTCAGGCTGTCTGTAACATCGCAGAGAGGGCAGACATTTCTCTGAAAGAAGGTCCGCTGAAAGAAGTGCTGCAAGGCGCATTAAAGGCTGCAGGGGATGCTGTTGAAATGTAACAACCGGTAAAAAGTGGGTCATTAACCTAACCACCTCCACACGTGCCACGCATCACCCGCGGGCATTCGAGCTGAGAAAACAGTAATCACTGGAATACGCTGGGATCTACAGTCTCTATAAATATGTACAGCGCGCGCCGTTTATACCGGCAACCTGCTGAAATTGCAAAATGAAAATGACGTCAGGATTGTTTCTATGCGTGAATATCACTGCAAACCCGCACAATAACGCCATGTTCGTCACAAAAATGACTGGCTTTCAGCACAGGTGCTATCCTAAAATAGCCGTCCAGATGTTAATCCGTCCGTAGCAATTTTAGGGATTAATGCGCAAACTGCTTTAAGGCTTTGCCTAATGGGGACATGCAGGACGCATTGTGACAATGACGAGCTGTGCTCCTCATCTGCCCGTCTCCCCGGTGCTATGCAGTGATATCTAACCCGTCGTATGTAAGGTAAAGAACATAATGGCTAAACACCTCTTCACGTCCGAATCTGTTTCAGAAGGACATCCAGATAAAATTGCAGACCAGATTTCTGACGCAGTACTGGACGCAATTTTAGAGCAAGACCCGAAAGCACGTGTTGCATGTGAAACTTATGTCAAAACCGGCATGGTCCTGGTTGGCGGTGAAATCACCACCAGCGCATGGGTCGACGTTGAAGAAATCACGCGTCAGACCGTTCGCGAAATTGGCTATATCCATTCTGACATGGGTTTCGATGCCAACTCTTGTGCCGTTCTGAGCGCTATTGGTAAGCAATCTCCGGATATCAATCAGGGCGTTGACCGCACTGACCCGCTGGAACAAGGCGCGGGCGACCAGGGTCTGATGTTTGGTTATGCTACCAACGAAACCAGCGTTCTGATGCCAGCTCCGATCACTTACGCACACCGTCTGGTGCAGCGTCAGGCTGAAGTACGTAAATCAGGCACCCTGCCATGGCTGCGTCCTGATGCGAAAAGCCAGGTCACTTTCCAGTATGACGAAGGCAAAATCGTTGGCATCGATGCCGTTGTGCTGTCCACTCAGCACGCTGAAGACATTGCGCTGAAAGATTTGCAGGAAGCGGTGATGGAAGAAATCATCAAACCTGTACTGCCAGCAGAATGGCTGAACGCCAGCACCAAATACCACATCAACCCGACTGGCCGTTTCGTTATCGGTGGCCCGATGGGCGACTGCGGTCTGACCGGACGTAAAATCATCGTTGATACCTACGGCGGCATGGCCCGTCACGGCGGCGGTGCGTTCTCAGGTAAAGATCCGTCGAAAGTTGACCGCTCTGCTGCTTACGCTGCACGTTATGTGGCGAAAAACATCGTGGCAGCCGGTCTGGCTGACCGTTGTGAAATCCAGGTGTCTTACGCCATCGGCGTGGCTGAACCGACTTCCATCATGGTGGAAACCTTCGGTACGGGTAAAGTTTCTAACGAACAGCTGACCCTGCTGGTGCGTGAGTTCTTCGACCTGCGTCCATACGGCCTGATTCAGATGATGGATCTGCTGCACCCGATCTACAAAGAAACCGCTGCATACGGTCACTTTGGTCGCGAACATTTCCCATGGGAAAAAACCGACAAAGCGGCTCAGCTGCGCGAAGCTGCCGGCCTGAAATAAGTTTTTCAGACTGTTCTGCACTGAAACCCTGCCCTTGCGGCGGGGTTTTTTATTGCCTGTTTTTAGGGGATTAGCGCGGAATGAATTGGGATGGAATCTGATTTTTAAATACCTGTGAAAACGGTTACAGATAATAACTTGTTATAAATTAATAGATTATTTTAATGATTAAAAATGTGTCACATAATTTTGATTGATATAAATCAATTTATGGGCTATTACTCTGCATGAAAGCCCCTTCCCTGCTGCATATCTCATTGAAACCCTTACCGAACAACATTCCCGATGACACCTATAAGTGTAAACGATTACAACACTGTGACCGGGTTCACGTTAAGCTGTGTACAGGGTAAATAACATAACAGCCTAAGCATTATTACAAACTCAAAACGATTGCATTATTTTGGAGACCGGATGAACAACTCAACTTCGACCAAAGGAAAACGCTCAAACAAAAGCGTCACTTTCTTTGTGTGTTTTCTCGCTGCGCTGGCCGGACTGTTATTCGGTTTAGATATCGGCGTCATCGCTGGTGCCCTTCCGTTTATCAGCCATGA
Organism: Rahnella sp. PD12R; assembly: GCF_019200965.1. Classification (NCBI taxonomy): domain Bacteria; kingdom Pseudomonadati; phylum Pseudomonadota; class Gammaproteobacteria; order Enterobacterales; family Yersiniaceae; genus Rahnella; species Rahnella sp. PD12R. Next base: position 8,928 of record NZ_JAHTMS010000018.1, read on the forward strand.
TTTTCAAATCACCAGCCACCAGCAGGAATGGGTGGTCAGCTCCATGATGTTTGGTGCCGCCGTCGGTGCTGTCGGCAGTGGCTGGATGAACTTCCGTATTGGCCGTAAATACAGCCTGATGATTGGCGCGATCCTGTTCGTTGCCGGTTCCCTGTGCTCCGCCTTTGCGCCAAACACAGAAATTCTGATTATTGCCCGCGTCCTGCTGGGCCTGGCGGTCGGCGTCGCGTCTTACACGGCGCCAATCTATCTGTCAGAAATTGCACCGGAAAAAATCCGCGGGAGCATGATTTCCATGTACCAGCTGATGATCACCATCGGTATTCTGGCGGCGTATCTGTCTGATACGGCGTTCAGCTACACCGGCGCATGGCGCTGGATGCTGGGCGTTATCACCATCCCCGCCCTGTTGCTGCTGATTGGCGTGTTCTTCCTGCCGGACAGCCCGCGCTGGCTGGCAGCACGCGGTGACGATGGCAAAGCCCGCCGAGTTCTGGAAAAACTGCGTGATTCCAGCGAACAGGCGAAACGTGAGCTGGATGAAATCCGTGAAAGCCTGAAAGTAAAACAAAGCGGCTGGGGTCTGTTCACTAACAACAAAAACTTCCGCCGTGCGGTTTATCTCGGCATCCTGTTGCAGGTCATGCAACAGTTCACCGGCATGAACGTCATCATGTATTACGCACCGAAAATCTTCGGCATTGCCGGTTTCGCCAGCACGTCTCAGCAGATGTGGGGCACGGTCATTGTCGGTCTGGTTAACGTTCTGGCGACCTTCATCGCCATCGGTCTGGTTGACCGCTGGGGCCGTAAACCGACCCTGAAACTGGGCTTCCTGGTTATGGCCGTCGGTATGGGCGTGCTCGGAACAATGCTGCACATTGGCGTTGTATCAGATGCCGCGAAATACTTCTCTATCGCGATGCTGCTGATGTTCATCGTCGGTTTTGCGATGAGTGCCGGTCCGCTGATCTGGGTTCTGTGTTCTGAAATTCAGCCGCTGAAAGGCCGTGATTTCGGTATCACCGTTTCCACCGCGACCAACTGGATTGCCAACATGATCGTGGGCGCAACCTTCCTGACCATGCTCGACAGCCTCGGCAACGCCAACACCTTCTGGGTATACGCGGCGCTGAACGTTGTGTTCATCTTCATCACCATTGCGCTGATCCCTGAGACCAAAAACGTCTCCCTGGAACACATCGAACGCAACCTGATGAAAGGTGAAGCACTGCGCGACATCGGTAAGTAAGCCCGCCATTCCTCCCCTGCAAAGGGGAGGAATTCAATATTGCATCTCGCTTCCCACAGATTTATCCTTCGCCTGATGAAAACCTCACGCCTTCCCATCGCCCTGCAACAAGCCGTCATGCGCTGCCTGCGGGAAAAACTCCAGATGGCAAATCAGTTTTTTGGCACCGATTACGCGGAGCCGGAAATCACATATCAGCAACGCGGCACCAGCGCGGGCAGCGCGTACCTCCAGCACTGGCAAATCCGTCTTAACCCCGTCTTGCTGATGGAAAACCAGCAGCCTTTTATTGATGAAGTGGTTCCGCACGAGCTGGCGCATTTGCTGGTTTACCGGCGTTTCGGGCGGTCACCGGCTCCGCACGGTAAAGAATGGCACTGGATGATGGAGCACGTGCTGGGCGTTTCGGCCAGCCGGACGCACAAGTTCGAAGTCGCCTCCGTGCAAAGTAAAACGTACCCGTATCTGTGCGCCTGCCGTGACCATCAGCTGACGGTTCGCCGCCACAATAAGGTGATGCGTAAAGAGTCGGAATACCGCTGCCGGCATTGCGGCGAGCTGTTACGCTTTAACGCTAAAGGCACCGCTAACTGCTGATTTTTCAATCACTAAATAGCCATATTGTCTGATTGTCACACCGCTTCGCATCCGTTACCCTTGCGACCTTTTACACTCGGGCTATTCGGAAACATGTTTCGTAAAACACTTTTATCCTTTCTGTTTATCGGTGCTCTGGCACCGCTGAGCGCTTTCAGCCAGTCTGGCAACGCCATCAATAATTTCACTCAGGCCAAAGCGGCAGCGGTCAAAATCAATCAGGGTGCGCCGACGTTTTACTGCGGCTGTGACATCAGCTGGCTGGGAAAAAAAGGGACACCGGATCTGAAATCCTGCGGCTATGAAGTCCGCAAAAGCGAGCAACGTGCCAACCGTATTGAATGGGAACACGTTGTGCCCGCCTGGCAGTTTGGCCACCAGATGCAATGCTGGCAGGATGGCGGACGTAAAAACTGCGCGAAAAGCGCCGACTATCGCCAGATAGAAACGGATTTGCACAACCTCGAACCGGCTATCGGCGAAGTGAACGGCGATCGCAACAACTTCATGTACAGCCAGTGGAACGGCGGTGAAGGCCAGTACGGCAAATGCGGGATGAAAATCGACTTCAAAGCCAAAGCCGCCGAGCCGCCAGCCCGTGCGCGCGGCGCCATCGCCCGCACCTATTTCTACATGCGCGATCAGTACAAACTGAATCTGTCACGCCAGCAAACTCAGCTGTTTACCGCCTGGGATCGCCAGTATCCGGTCACTGCCTGGGAATGCGAACGCGACAACCGTATTGCGAATGTGCAGGGAAATCATAATCCGTACGTTCAGCAGGCTTGCGCGCAAAGAAAAAGCTAACTTAGTATTAAACTCATCATCAGAGCACATTAGTTCGCGACAATGCGGGCTAATGTCGCCAAAATAACCCCTCTCAAGACTTTAAGGACAGCAGCCTCACATGCGCATACCTCGCATTTATCACCCTGAACCGTTAACCGCGCACAGCGAAATTGCGCTCAGTGAAGATGCCGCGAATCACGTCGGGCGCGTTCTGCGCATGCAGCCTGGTCAGGTCATTCAGCTTTTTGACGGCAGTAATCAGATCTTCGACGCCAGCATTACGCAGGTGGATAAGAAGAACGTGCGCGTCAGCCTGGGCGAAGGCGTGCTGTCAGACAATGAATCGCCGCTGAATCTGCATCTCGGCCAGGTGATTTCACGCGGCGAGAAGATGGAATTCACCATTCAGAAATCCATCGAGCTGGGCGTGAATACGATTACGCCGCTGTTTTCCGAACGCTGTGGCGTGAAACTGGACGGTGAGCGTCTGGAAAAGAAATTGCAGCAGTGGCAGAAAATCGCCATCGCTGCCTGCGAGCAGTGTGGCCGAAACCGCATTCCGGAAATTCGTCCGGTCATGCAGCTGGAAGCCTGGTGCGCAGAGCAGGACGACAGCCTGAAGCTGAACCTGCATCCTCGCGCCAGCCACAGCATCAATACCTTGCCGCTGCCGGTGAATCATGTTCGCCTGCTGATCGGCCCGGAAGGCGGTTTATCCGCCGACGAAATTGCAATGACCTCCGGTTACGGATTTACTGATATCCTGCTGGGACCCCGTGTTCTGCGTACAGAAACTACAGCTCTCACCGCGATAACGGCCTTACAGGTCCGTTTCGGCGATCTGGGTTAAGAGGAGACCAAATGATCAAGCTTGGCATCGTGATGGACCCGATTTCTTCCATTAACATCAAAAAAGACACCAGTTTCGCAATGTTGCTCGAAGCGCAGAGTCGTGGCTACGAGCTGCATTACATGGAAATGAATTCCCTGTATCTGCGCGGCGGCGAAGGCCGTGCAACCACCAAAAAGCTCAGCGTGAAACAAGATTACGACGGCTGGTATGAATTCGGCACCGAACAGGATATCGCCCTGCAGGAGCTCGACGTGATCCTGATGCGTAAAGATCCGCCTTTCGATACCGAATTTATTTATGCCACTTACATCCTTGAACGCGCCGAAGAAAAAGGCACGCTGATCGTTAACAAACCGCAGAGCCTGCGCGATTGTAACGAAAAGCTGTTCACCGCCTGGTTCCCGGAACTGACGCCGGACACGCTGGTAACACGCAACGCGGCGCAGCTGAAAGCGTTCCATAAAGAACATACCGATGTGATCCTCAAGCCGCTCGACGGCATGGGCGGCGCATCAATCTTCCGCCTGAAACCGGAAGACGCGAACGTTTCCGTTGTCATCGAAACGCTAACCGAGCACGGCAGCCGTTTCTGTATGGCGCAGAACTATCTGCCTGCCATTAAAGACGGCGACAAACGCATTCTGGTTGTTGACGGCGAACCCGTGCCTTACTGCCTGGCGCGTATTCCTGCACAAGGTGAAACCCGTGGCAATCTGGCCGCCGGTGGCCGCGGTGAAGCACGTCCGCTGAGCGAAAGCGACTGGGCGATTGCCCGCACCGTTGCACCAATCCTCAAGCAAAAAGGCCTGATTTTTGTTGGTCTGGATATCATCGGCGATCGCCTGACCGAAATTAACGTCACCAGCCCGACCTGTGCGCGTGAAATCGAAGCAGCATTCCCGATTTCCATCACCGGTATGCTGATGGACGCTATCGAAAAACGTCTGGCTGCACGCTGATCACGCAATACCGTCATTAACGGGTTATCCGCTCTGCCGGATAGCCCGCTTTTTTTGATGACGCTGACGTAATAAACTGGCTTGTCTGATTTTGTTTCTATTTTGAGGTTAAACATCCTACATACCATGAATCTACAACATCACTTTCTTATTGCGATGCCCGGACTGGACGAACCCCAGTTCAAACGTTCGGTCGTGTATATCTGCGAACATAATGAAGACGGCGCAATGGGTCTGGTGATTAATAAACTGGTCGAAGATTTCACCGTCGAAAATGTGCTCGATAAACTCGATATCAGCCCTGAGCCACGCGATCCGGCGATCCGCCTCGACCGTCCGGTATTTTCCGGCGGCCCTCTGGCAGACGATCGTGGTTTTATTTTGCATACGCCGCGTGAAGGTTTTGGTTCCAGTATCCGGATTTCAGACTGCACCATGATCACCACCTCCAAAGACGTTCTCGAAACCCTGGGCACGCCTGACCAGCCGAAAAATGTGCTGGTGGCGCTAGGGTATGCGGCCTGGGAACAGGGGCAGCTGGAGCAGGAATTGCTGGAAAACTCATGGCTGACCATTGAAGCGAGCAGCGACATTCTGTTCCACACTCCGATTGCAGACCGCTGGCGTGAAGCCGCGAAAATGATCGGCGTGGATGTCAGCCAGCTCGCCACCCACGCAGGGCACGCATAATGGGTAACCGCACAGTCTTCGCCTTCGACTTCGGCACGAAAAGCATCGGCCTTGCGATCGGCCAGGAAGTCACCGGCACGGCGCGCCCGCTGACGTCGTTTAAAGCGCAGGACGGCACGCCGGACTGGCAGAAGATCGAAAAGCTGCTGAAAGAATGGCTTCCGGATCTCGTCGTGGTTGGCCTGCCGCTGAACATGGACGGCACAGAACAGCCGCTGACGGCGCGTGCGCGAAAGTTTGCCAACCGTCTGCATGGCCGTTTTGGCGTTCAGGTGGAGCTGCATGATGAACGTCTGAGCACCGTTGAAGCCCGCGCGGATTTGTTTGACCGTGGCGGTTTTCGCGCGCTGGACAAAGGCAGCGTGGACGCGGCTTCGGCGGTCATCATTCTGGAAAGCTGGTTCGAGAAACAATGGAGTCAGTCCTGATCCGCAGCCAGTAACCCGGCGCTTTGCCGCTGCTGGCGGCTCTGCGCAAATGTCTGCATTCCGGCCTGTGCGCCGGTTTGCAGCACATCCGCCAGCTGATGCGTTTTCCCCTCGCGGATCAGATTGCACACGCCCGGCGTTGATGTCAGCACTTCAAACAATGCCACCCTTCCGCCCTGCTGTGCCTCCGTCGCTTTCGTTACCGCCAGTTTTTGGGCAATCACCGCCCGCAAACTGCCAGCCAGTTGTGCCCGGACAAACGCCTTTTCTTCTGCGGGAAAAACATCGACCAGCCGGTCAATCGCCTGCGTGGCATTGCGCGTATGCAAGGTTGCCAGCACCAGATGCCCGGTTTCTGCCGCAGTCAGCGCCAGCCGGATACTTTCGGTATCACGCAGTTCACCCAGCAGCAACACATCCGGATCCTCACGCAGGGCACCGCGCACGGCCTCAGAGAAAGAACGCGTATGCTGCCCCAGCTCACGCTGCTGGATCAGGCAACGACGGCTGGTATGAATCAGCTCAATGGGATCCTCAAGCGTAATGATGTGCCGTGCCGTATGCCGGTTGAGATGATCAATCAGTGCCGCCAGCGTGGTGGATTTCCCGCTGCCGGTCGCGCCGGTAACCAGAATCAAGCCATCCTCCTGCATAATCAGCCGCTGCAAAACGTCAGGCGCGTGAAGCGTGGTCAGATCCGGGCAATGCGCCGGAATGGGTCTCAGCGCCGCGGAAAGCCCGTGCCATTGCTGAAAAATGTTGAGACGCATCCGCACGCCCGCCCCGAGCGTCAGCGCTTTATCCACCTGTCCGGCCTGATGCAGACAGGCAAGCTGCGCGGTATCCAGCCACTGCTGGCTGAGTGCCTGCATCACCGACGCCTTCACAACCGGCATATCTTCACAGCGGCATAATTCGCCATCAATGCGTAACATTGGCGGATAGCCGGTACAAAGGTGCAGATCAGAGGCATTTTGCTTTACACTACGCCCCACTAATCCATCAATATCCATGTTGAAATCCTCCCGAGTCCTTATGAGCCTGAGTCAGCAAAACGCTATTGAGCAGAACTTACAGAATGTCCGCGAGAAAATCGCAGCCGCTGCACAGCTTTGCGGCAGGTCTCCAGAAGAAGTTACTTTGCTTGCAGTCAGCAAAACGAAACCTGCGAGCGCTGTCGAAGAAGCTATCGCCGCCGGGCAGTTTGCCTTCGGTGAAAACTACGTGCAGGAAGGCGTGGATAAGATTGCCCACTTTGCCGGGCATCAGCCTGCGCTCACCTGGCATTTCATCGGGCCATTGCAATCAAACAAAAGCCGTCTCGTTGCAGAGAATTTCGACTGGTGCCATACGATTGACCGTCTGAAAATCGCCCAGCGCCTCAATGAACAACGCCCGGCTGATTTCGCGCCATTGCAGGTTTTGATTCAGGTGAATATCAGCGATGAAGCCAGTAAATCCGGTATTGCGCTGGAAGACGTTGCGGAGCTGGCGGCGCAAATCATGGCGATGCCTAATCTGAATCTGCGCGGCCTGATGGCAATTCCGGCGGCAGAAACCGACTACGCTCGCCAACTGGACGTTTTCAGCCAGATGCGCGACGCACTGAAGGCATTGCAGGTCATTTGCCCGCAGGCGGATACGCTTTCAATGGGCATGACTGACGATATGCCGGCAGCCATTGCGGCGGGCAGCACCATGGTGCGTATCGGGACGGCGATTTTTGGTGCCCGCGATTACAGCGCCAAACAGTAACCTCTGCGATGCAGTAAACTGTTTTAAATCATCTATAAATGACTTACTTATCCCCTGTTCTGACAGCAAGGAGCACCAATGCAACATCGTAAACTCTGTTTTATCGGCGCCGGTAACATGGCAGGCGCGATTATTGCGGGTCTGGTCGAAAGCGGCTATCCGGCAAATCTGGTCAGCGTTTGTGCCCCTTCCACCACGCACCGCGACGCGCTGGCTGAAAAATATGGCGTAAAAAGCAGCAGCGATAACAGCGGCTGCGCAAAAGACGCTGATGTGGTGGTACTTTCTGTAAAACCACAAATGATGGCCGATGTATGTAAAGCACTGCAAAAAGACGTGGATTTTAGCGACAAGCTGGTACTGTCGATTGCCGCAGGCGTCAGCGTGGCGCGTTTCTGCGAGCTGCTGGGCGATAATCTGAACATTGTGCGTATTATGCCTAACACGCCGTCTCTAGTCGGAAAAGGCATGAGCGGTTTGTTCGCGCCAGAACAGGTTTCACAGGCTGACCGCGATTACAGCGGCAAGCTGATGACCGCCGTCGGCAAAGTGTGCTGGGTCGATACCGAAGAAGGCATCAACCATATTATTGCTGCCGCGGGCAGCGCACCGGCGTATTTCTTCCTGTTTATGGAAGCGATGCAGGCTGAAGCGCAGCGTTTAGGCTTTAGTGCAGAAGCGGCGCGGATGCTGGTGGAACAGGCTGCAAGCGGGGCGACTGCGCTGGTCGCCGCCAGCCCGGACACGCCATTGTCACAACTTCGTGAGAATGTGACGTCCAAAGGCGGCACGACGTTTGAAGCACTGAAAGTTTTCACCGATCGTAAATTACCGGAGATTGTCTCCGAAGCCATGCAGGCCGCCATTACCCGCGCACAGGAAATGGAAAAACAGTTTTAACATACTTAGATAAGGCAATTTATGCTGACCAATTTGTTAGTCATGGTAATTAATACTTACGCAATGATTTTGCTTCTCCGCATCTGGATGCAGTGGGCGCGGACAGATTTTTATAATCCGTTATCCCAGTTTGTCGTGAAAGTGACACAGCCGGTTATCCGTCCGCTTCGCCGGGTGATCCCGCCGCTGGGGCCGATTGACAGCGCGTCATTGCTGATTGCGTTCCTGCTGCTGACGCTCAAATACCCGCTGATGGAGCTGATTATCAGCGGCGGGATTTCACTGAGCCTGGTGAATTTGCTGGCGGGTCTGGTTTCGTTAATCAAAACCGCAGGCTCGCTGATTTTCTGGGTTGTGATTATCCGCTCCCTGCTGAGCTGGGTGACGCAGGGTCGTGGCCCGATGGATTATCTGCTGATGCAGTTAACCGAACCGCTGATGGGGCCGATTCGCCGCATCTTACCCGCGCTGGGTGGCATCGATTTTTCAGGCATGATTATCGTGATTATTCTTTATATTCTCGATAATTTCTTCGCGAACTTAAATTACATCGGAACGTTATGGCAGTTGCCGTAAATCCGGTGAGCTGGCAGTCCGACGCGCTGGTTTTGCGGTTGATTATTCAGCCCAAAGCCAGCCGCGACAGCCTGGTCGGTTTGCATGGCGATGAATTCAAAGTCGCCATCACCGCGCCACCGGTGGACGGTCAGGCCAACACGCATCTGGTGAAATTTCTCGCCAAAAAGTTTAAAGTCGCCAAAAGTCAGATAAGCATTGAAAAGGGCGAGCTGGGCCGCCATAAACAAGTCCGCATTACGAATCCGCAAAATATCCCGACCGAGGTCGCGGTACTGCTCGCTGAATAAACTCATTTCAGATGGTCTTCAGGACGTTATTTTATGCAAAAAGTCGTATTGGCTACCGGCAACGCCGGTAAAGTCCGTGAACTCGCACATCTTCTGGCCGATTTCGGGCTGGACGTCGTCGCACAAACCCAACTCGGCGTTGAATCCGCTGAAGAAACCGGCCTGACGTTCATTGAGAACGCCATTCTCAAAGCCCGCCACGCGGCGACAGAAACCGGTTTACCGGCTGTGGCCGATGACTCCGGCCTTGCCGTTGATTTTCTGGGCGGCGCGCCGGGGATTTATTCCGCGCGTTATGCGGGTGTTGATGCCAGCGATCAGCAAAATCTCGACAAACTGCTCGTCGCGTTGAAAGACGTGCCGCAGGGCCAGCGCAACGCACAATTCCATTGCGTTCTGGTTTACATGCGCCACGCAGAAGACCCGACGCCGCTGGTATGTCACGGCATCTGGCCGGGTGAAATTGCCTTTGCAGAAGCCGGTGAAGGCGGTTTTGGCTACGACCCGATTTTCTTCGTTCCGGAACTGGGCAAAACAGCCGCAGAGCTGACGCGTGAAGAAAAAAGCGCGGTATCGCACCGTGGTCAGGCGTTGAAACTGCTGCTGGCGGCGATGAAAGAGGCAGTACAGAAGAATGCGTAAGTTGCCGCCGCTGAGTCTCTACATTCATATTCCGTGGTGCGTGCAAAAATGCCCTTACTGCGATTTCAACTCGCATGCGTTAAAGGGTGAAGTGCCGCACGACGACTATGTCGCGCATCTGCTGGCCGATTTGGATGCAGATTTGCATCTGGCCGCTGGCCGTAGCGTAGGGACAATTTTTATCGGCGGCGGAACCCCAAGTCTGCTGAGCAGCGAAGCGATGCAAAACCTGCTCGACGGCGTCCGCGCGCGTTTGCCTCTCGATGCCAGTGCGGAAATCACCATGGAAGCCAATCCGGGTACCGTCGAAGCAGACCGCTTCAGCGGCTATCAGCGCGCCGGTGTGAACCGCATTTCAATTGGTGTACAAAGTTTCGATGCGCAAAAACTGGAGCGTCTGGGGCGTATTCACGGGCCGGAAGAAGCAAAACGCGCCGCCCATCTGGCGACCGGCCTGAATTTGCGCAGCTTCAATCTGGATCTGATGCACGGTTTACCGGATCAGACGCTGGAAGAAGCGCTGGACGATTTGCGTCAGGCCATCGCACTGAATCCGCCACATTTATCGTGGTATCAGCTGACCATCGAGCCTAATACGATGTACGCCTCACGTCCGCCAACGTTGCCGGATGACGACGCGTTGTGGGATATCTTTGAGCAAGGCGATCAACTGCTGACGGCCGCCGGTTATCAGCAATACGAAACGTCTGCCTATGCTAAACCCGGCTATCAGTGCCAGCATAATCTCAACTACTGGCGCTTCGGGGATTATCTCGGCATCGGTTGCGGTGCGCACGGCAAGCTGACACAGCCCGACGGGCAAATCCTGCGCACGGTCAAAACCAAGCATCCGCGGGGTTATATGCAGGGACGTTACATGGATAAACAGCATCCGGTGGAAACTGAAGATTTGCCGTTTGAATTCTTCATGAACCGCTTTCGTCTGCTCGAAGCCGCACCACGCGAAGAGTTTGGGTTGTATACCGGGCTGGATGAATCGGTCATCCGCGCGCAGCTCAATGAAGCCATCAGCAAAGAATATCTGCTGGAAACCGAAACGCACTGGCAGATCACCCGCAAAGGCAAACTGTTCCTGAATTCACTGCTGGAATTGTTTTTGGGTGAGTAAATCGGATAGCAAAAAGCCGAAAATATTTTGGAAGCCGAATCAGAGTCCGAACAAACGCAGATTGTCGTGGCATTAGATTGAGTATAAAATGCACCACGTCGAGATGCTGGCTTTCGCGATATTCACGAAAGTAGAATCCTGGGAGATGTAGCGCTAACTGCTTTTCCCAACAAAAAAACCGCTTAATTGCGGTTTTTTTGTTTCTGAATTTTGAGGAAGGAAATTACTGCTTCAAATCCGCCAGCAAGGTTTTGTGCTGAGTATCCAGCGCGGTGACGCGTTTACAGACATCGTCGCCGAAGGCTTTGAATTCTTTTTCCTGTTTGTTCCACTCTTCCTGTACGGCCTGTTGCAGACCGCCAAGATTGCCCATCATTGCCTGCAACGGATTGCCGCCGCTTGTGGCTTGTTTCAGGCCCATCTCGTTGATGCTGTCTTGCATCACGCCGCCCATGGTTTGTTCCATCAGCTTCTGACCGTTCTGTTTCACCTGTTCTACGGCTTTATGGTGGAAGGTCAGGCCATCCGGGCGATGCTCGATGATGAGATTCATCTGCTCTTTAAGCTGCTTGTCGAGCGTCACCAGACGGTTACGCACATTGCTGTCGCTGCCCAGTTTGTTCACGATCACACGGTCCACGGCGACGCGGCCTTTTTCCAGATGCGCGGTGGCACCCTGATCAATCCACGGCAAATCGCGACGCAGCGAGGCCTGATAATCGATCGCTTCCTGGCGCTGTTTCGCGCTCAGGGTGAGGTCTTTTCCATTGAGAGTCACGTTGCCGTTTGGCGTGATCAGCAAGTCACCGCTGTTACCTACAACCTGCACGGTCTGCGGTTTGATGATCACATCTTCTTTCGGCTGCACGGCGCACTGATAATCCGCCTGCGCACTCCACGCTGTCAGCGCCAGCAAGGCCGCTACGGATGCTTTAACAAATCCAGTTTTTACTAACATGTACTCTCCCTTAAGACAGCAAACTCAAAAAATTGAACGGCCAATACGTTGCGCCAGTAATTCTAAGGCAGCGATACCTGCCAAAGAGTTCCCCGCCGCATCAAGTTCCGGCGACCAGACAGCGATACACATCTCCCCCGGCACGATAGCAATAATGCCGCCACCGACACCGGACTTACCTGGCATGCCGACGCGGTATGCGAATTCACCGGCGCCGTCGTACATGCCGCTGGTCACCATCATTGCGTTAATCTGTCGCGCCTGACGGGCATCAATCAGCGGCTGCTCATTGCCCAGCGGATGGCCCTTGTTCGCAAGATAAACGAACGTCCGCGCCAGTTCCTCACAACTCATGCGCAATGCGCAATAGTGGAAATAGGTATGCAACACAGTGATGACGTCGTTATCGAAATTACCGAAAGATTTCATCAGGTAAGCAATCGCGGCGTTGCGATCGGAATGATCGAATTCAGAACGCGCAACGTGCCGATCGTAGTTGAGATCGGCTGAACCGGCCAGCTGACGCACCACTTCCAGCATTCTTTGCTTGGGCGCAGTCAGACGTGTTTGCAGCATATCGCAAACCACCAGAGCACCGGGGTTAATAAACGGATTGCGCGGTTTGCCCTGTTCCAGCTCAAGCTGAACCAGCGAGTTAAACGGCTGGCCGGAAGGCTCTTTGCCCACGCGTTGCCAGATTTCGCTTTCCTGATAGCGGGTCAGCGCCAGCGTCAGGCTGAGCACTTTAGAAATCGACTGGATTGAGAACCGGGTATTGGCATCACCGGCACGAAAGATTTCCCCTTTCGTGGTACACACGGCAATCCCCAGATGATCAGGGCTGACTTCTGCCAGCGCGGGAATATAGTCGGCGACTTTGCCACGGCCAATCAGCGGCCTGACCTGCGCAAGAATATCTTCCAGCAAACTGTTATCGAGCTCGGTACCCAACGTCCTTCCTCCAGATGTAACAAAGGTGCCGGAAAGGCACCTTTAAAAGATTCAGTGTTCAACTGCTGGCAGAGTCAATCCCACCAGATATCGAACAGGTCTGAAACCTCAACGTCTTCCATTTTCTGGTCTTCTAACCATTTTTTCACCTGCGCACGATGGTCGTCGGTGCAGTGACCGATTTCCTGCAGGCAAACCAGGCCTTCCCATTGCAGATAGCCACTGCCGTCAAAGGCCAGTTTGTTTGGCTCTATCACACCGTCAATGAACTTATCCAGTGATTCGTCGATGGTTTCAACCGGAGTACCTTCCGGGAAACGCCATTTTACAGAGAAGCCCAGTTCCTGGAACTCTGCAATGTGTAACTTCTTACGTAAACGACGACTGCGATTCTTAGCCATTATTGCTTCCTCTCAAACATCAGATCCCATACGCCGTGGCCTAAACGCTGGCCACGCATTTCGAACTTGGTTACCGGGCGCGATTCCGGGCGCGGTACATAGTTGTTTTCCTGCGACAGGTTTGCCCAGCTTTCGAGACTGGTCATCACCTCAAGCATGTGTTCTGCATACGGCTCCCAGTCGGTTGCCATATGGAATACGCCACCCACTTTCAGCTTCCTGCGCAGTTTCTCAACGAATTCAGGCTGCACGATACGGCGCTTATTATGACGCGCTTTATGCCACGGGTCAGGAAAGAATAGCTGCACCATGTCGAGCGAACCATCCGGAATCATTTTTTCCAGCACTTCGACCGCATCGTGACACATCACGCGCAGGTTGCTGACGCCCTCTTCGTGCGCGGTCGCCAGACAGGCACCGACGCCCGGTGAGTGGACTTCAATGCCGATAAAGTTCTGGTCCGGGTTCTGTTTCGCCATCGTGACCAGCGAGGTGCCCATCCCGAAACCGATTTCCAGCACAACAGGTGCGGAGCGACCGAATAAGGTATCAATTGCCAGAGTTTCCGGCTGAAACTCCACGCCCATCACCGGCCAGAAGTTGTCCAGCGCAAATTGCTGACCTTTGGTCAGACGGCCCTGACGGCGGACAAAGCTGCGGATACGGCGCATCGCGCGACCGTTCTCATCGAACTCCGGAGAAATGACGTCGTTTTTCATGGTGTTTCCACTCCGTTACGCAAGACGCGGTATTCGGTCACTGCTGTATTTTGGTCATTAACTGTTAAGAATGGCGCATTATCCAAACTTACTCCCGATTAGCAAGGCTTGCGGGCAGGAAATCCGTCAATACAGTGCGGAAAGTTCCGGTTTACAGCCAGACGGGAACTGTGATGTGATCAGCCCCGTCTTTTAACCCTGCCGGACTGTAATTCACCCATGATGGAAGCCTCCACTTTTTCGCCGCTGGTGCTCGACTGGTATCAGCGCTATGGCCGTAAAACGCTGCCGTGGCAAATCGCCAAAACGCCTTATAAAGTCTGGCTTTCAGAAGTGATGTTGCAGCAAACGCAGGTAGCGACCGTTATTCCTTACTTCGAACGGTTTATGGAACGCTTCCCGACGGTGTCCGATCTCGCCGCCGCGCCGCTCGATGAAGTGCTGCATCTGTGGACCGGCCTGGGTTATTACGCCCGTGCGCGTAACCTGCATAAAGCGGCGCAAACTATTGCCACTCAGCACAATGGTGTGTTTCCGATCACCTTTGATGAAATTCTCGCGCTGCCGGGCATTGGTCGTTCGACCGCAGGCGCCGTATTGTCGCTGGCGCTGAACCAGCACTATCCCATTTTAGACGGTAACGTGAAGCGCGTGCTGGCCCGGTGTTATGCCGTTGACGGCTGGCCGGGCGAGAAGAAAACTGAAAACCGTTTGTGGAAGATAAGCGAAGACGTCACGCCCGCTGAAGGCGTCGCGCAGTTTAATCAGGCGATGATGGATTTAGGCGCGATGGTCTGCACCCGCAGCAAACCAAAATGCGAACTTTGCCCGGTGAAATCCGGTTGCGAAGCCTACGCACATCACAGCTGGGCAAAATATCCGGGTAAAAAACCCAAGACGACGCTGCCGGAAAAAACTGCCTTTATGCTGATGATTCAGCAGGACGATAAAGTCTGGCTGGAGCAGCGACCGCCGGTGGGCCTGTGGGGCGGTTTATTCTGCTTCCCGCAATTTGCGACAGAAGAAGAACTGGCGCAGGGTCTTCAAAAATACGGTGTTACGCAAAATCAGTTGCAGCAGCAGACCGCTTTTCGCCACACTTTCAGCCATTTCCATCTGGATATCGTCCCGATGTGGTTAAATCTGCGAACGACAGCGGGTTGCATGGATGAAGGTGCGGGTCTCTGGTATAACTTAGCGCAACCACAACAGGTCGGGCTGGCCGCGCCGGTCGAGCGTTTGCTGACCTCTCTGGCAAAACAGGCCGATGGCAAAAAACCGTCCCAACAGAATGATCATAAGGAATTAGCATGAGCAGAACGATTTTTTGTACTTTTCTGAAACGCGATGCCGAAGGACAGGACTTCCAGCTGTATCCGGGCGAAATCGGCAAACGTATTTTCAACGAAATTTCAAAAGAAGCCTGGTCTCAGTGGATGACCAAACAAACCATGCTGATCAATGAAAAGAAACTCAGCATGATGAACCCGGACGACCGCAAACTGCTGGAACAGGAAATGGTTAATTTCCTGTTTGAAGGTCAGGATGTTCATATTGAAGGCTACACCCCGCCTTCAAAATAACGTTCAGGAACAGAAATTTAGGCAGGCTCGTGCGCGGCCTGCTTCTTTCACCAGAAATGGTTTTCAGATGAAGAAAATTTTAGCTTTGCTGGTTATCGCACCGATGCTGATTTCCTGCTCCGGCAGTAAAAAAAACCAGTTCGACGAAGCTTTCGTAAAAGACACCAACGGATTCGATATTCTGATGGGCCAGTTCGCTCATAACATCGAAAATATCTGGGGTATGAATGAAGTGCTGATTGCGGGTCCGAAGGACTACGTAAAGTATAGCGATCAGTATTACACCCGCAGCCACATCAACTTTGATGCGGGTACCATCACGATTGAAACCATTTCCGGCACCGATCCGGCCGCGAGCCTGCGTCAGGCGATCGTCAGCACCTTACTGGTGGGCGATGATCCGGGCAATGTTGACCTCTATTCCGACGCCAACGATATCCAGATCAGCCGTGAGCCGATGCTTTACGGGCAGGTTCTCGACAACACCGGGCAGCCTATCCGCTGGGTCGGCCGTGCCAACAGCTTTGCCGATTATCTGGTGCAAAACAAACTGATGCGCCGCCAGTCCGGCATGCATATCATTTATTCCGTCACGATCCAGATGGTGCCAAACCACCTGAATCAGCGTGCGCATAAATATCTGCCGATGATCCGCGAAGCCTCCGCCAAATACGGCGTCGATCAGTCGCTGATCCTGGCGATCATGCAAACCGAATCCGCCTTTAACCCGTATGCGGTCAGTAACGCCGATGCGCTGGGCCTGATGCAGGTTGTGCAGCATTCCGCCGGGGTTGACGTCTTCAAATCCGAAGGCAAGTGGGGCAAACCGAGCCGCAGCTATCTGTTTGATCCGCAGAATAATATCAACACCGGCACCGCGTATCTGGCGATGCTGCAAACGACGTATCTGGGGAACATCAGTAACCCGACGTCGCGCCGTTACGCCGTGATCACGGCCTACAATGGCGGTGCAGGCAGCGTGCTGCGCGTGTTCTCTCAGAACAAAACGCAGGCGTTCAACATCATCAACAACATGGCACCAGGCGATGTCTATACCACGCTGACCACCAAACATCCGTCAGCCGAATCGCGCCGCTATCTGTACAAAGTGAACAACACGCAGCGCAGCTATCGTCGCGTAGACTGATGTGATTGCGGTACAAAAAAACGGAGGCCAGCTGGCCTCCGTTCTCATTTCTGCGTGAGCGTAAAAACGTGCAGATTACTCCGCGACGACGTAGCCCATAATGCGCTTCCAGCCGACCGGTTTTTTCTCGATATAAACGCCCTGAAGTTCAGGTGAGAAGCCCGGCAGCAGGTTAATCCCCTCTTCCAGCGCCATGAAGTAACGCTGCACAGCGCCGCCCCAGAGCTCGCCCGGCACGACGCACAGAACGCCCGGCGGATACGGCAACGCACCTTCCGCCGCGATACGGCCTTCGGCTTCACCGATCGGCACCAGTTCAATATTGTCGCGAATAAACTCGTTGTGAGCGTCCTGCGCGTTCATCACCACTTTCGGGAAACTCTTCTCGCGGAACATCTCTTTTTGCAGCTCTTTCACATCAAAACTGACGTACAGGTTATGCATTTCCTGGCACAGCTGGCGGATGGTGTAGTTGTGGTATCTGTCTTCGTTTTTACGGTAAACGGTCGGCAACACTTCGCTCAGCGGCGCGTCTTCTTCGATGTACTGCTCGAAGCGAACCAGCTCTTCCACCAGCAACTGCATTTTGGCCGGCGTTTCGGCTGGCGTCAGCAGGAAAAGGATCGAGTTGAGATCGCATTTCTCCGGCACGATGCCGTTCTCACGCAGGTAGTTCGCCAGTATCGTCGCGGGAATACCAAACTCGGTATATTTTCCGCTGGATGCATCAATGCCCGGCGTGGTCAGCAGCAGCTTACACGGATCAACAAAATACTGTTTTTCCGCGTAACCCGAGAAGGCATGCCAGCGCTCGCCCGGCACAAAATCGAAGAAACGCACATCGTTCGCCATCTCAGCGGTTTCATGATCCTGCCAGCGCTTTCCACCGACCACCGGCGGAACAAACGGCAGAATCATCGAACACTGATCGAGCAGCATTTTGCGGGTTTCGATACCCAGCTTCACGCACTCCATCCACATATGCTTACCGCTGCCACCGGCATGAATACGCGCATTAACATCGAGCGCGGCAAAAAGCGGGTAAAACGGGCTGGTCGAAGCGTGCATCATGAACGCGTTATTCAGCTTCTTATGGCTGCAATGTCGCTTCTGGCCTTTGATGTGATTGTCTTTTTTGTGGATCTGCGACGTCTGCGAGAACCCGGCCTGCTGCTTATGCACGGATTGCGTGACGATAATGCCCGGATCGTTTTCGTTGAGTTCCAGCAACAGCGGCGAGCACTCTTTCATCATCGGGATGAATTGCTCATAACCGACCCATGCAGAATCAAACAGAATGTAGTCGCACAGATGCCCGATTTTATCGACTACCTGACGCGCGTTATACACGGTGCCGTCATACGTGCCGAGCTGGATAATCGCCAGGCGGAACGGACGTTTTTCCGCAGCACGATGCGGCGCCACTTCTTTGATTTGCTTACGAAGATAAGTTTCATCGAAACAGGCTGCGTCAATGCCGCCGATAAAACCAAACGGGTTGCGCGCGGTCTCAAGATACACCGGCGTCGCGCCCGCCTGAAGCAGTGCGCCGTGGTGGTTGGATTTATGGTTGTTACGGTCGAACAGCACCAGATCGTCGCGTGTCAGCAGCGCGTTAGTCACAACTTTGTTCGCCGCAGAAGTCCCGTTGAGCACAAAATAGGTTTTATCCGCGCTGAAGACTTTCGCCGCATACTTTTGCGCATCTTTCGCCGAGCCTTCGTGGATCAGTAAATCGCCCAGTTTGACGTCAGCGTTGCACATATCGGAGCGGAAAATGTTCGGGCCGTAAAAATCATAGAACTGACGCCCTGCCGGATGGCGACGGAAAAACTCACCACCCTGATGCCCCGGACAGGCAAAGGTCGCGTTCTCCATCTCGACATACTTTTTCAGCGTGTCGAAAAACGGCGGGAATAAGGCTTCTTCATAGCCCTGCGCAGCCGATTCAATCTGCGCGGCATAAAATGCCTGATTAGCATCGGAAAGCGTAATCACGCCTTTCAGCGACGGCAAAAACTCCGGCGAAATCAGCTCCGTTCCCTGCACTGCAACAAACGCGGGGATCCCGAATCCCAACGTTTCTATCTCCGCCAGCCTGCCGTGATTCAGATCCCCGACAGAGATAATAATGGCCGCCACGTCAGCATAATCGGCACGACGCAGATCGACGACCAGGCGGGACGTCTGGAGATAAGGGGCGACAGAAGCGCTTGCTGCAAGTTTTAAGTGTTTCATTCAGACTCTCAAACGGTTAAGTAAGAGGGTGTGCCACAGGGCACGGCAATGAGCTGGTTCTTACGTCTTAAAGGTATAGTGCGCAGAGTCCAGCCCGGCAAATGACGTTGGCTTGAGCGCGAGGTCGAGTGCGATGAAACGATGCCAGAGGGGCAAAGTGGTAACAGATCGACGTTCAGGCCCGGCCACGTCTGATAGACAACAGTAAAATCAGAGGTGCGCTCTGTTTTTACTAATATCTAACAGCAGGCAAACGGTAGCCTTACCGCATGAAAGGATCTGCAAAAGGAGGAAAACTGAAATCGTGGTGTTTACAGCACCCGGAGATCATCATCAGATTTTTTCTGCACTTATGAAAAGCGCGATGTGATAAACCAGCCATGCCGCAACCCTCTTGAGCTGTCGCGTGAAAACGGGATCAGAGTTGTTTAATAAATCGGCGCAATAATGGCATCTTTTATTCCCCTGTTCAACCCTGAACATTGCGGGAAATTCTTACAGAATGCGACATCACAAAACGCGAAAATTCACCCCATCACACCCTGTTTTGACGGACACTTTCCCGGTATCGTAAGTTAAATCGCCAAAACGCGGTAAAAAGCATCAGTCGGGTGACGAACCCCACCGATGTTACAAAAAGCCGTTGACGGCACATGCCCAATACGGTTTAATGCGCCCCGTTGCCCGGATAGCTCAGTCGGTAGAGCAAGGGATTGAAAATCCCTGTGTCCTTGGTTCGATTCCGAGTCCGGGCACCATCTTTAAAGAAACCAGCTTAACGGCTGGTTTTTTGCTTTCTGAGCTACGGACTCTCCATCGAACTCCGTTCGATTATTCGTCTCATACTGAGACTCACCCCTTCGGGGCCAGCGCAAGCGCTGTTCAAAGCTGCTCCGCAGCATTGTCCGAGTCCGGGCACCATCTTTAAAGCAACCAGCTTAACGGCTGGTTTTTTGCTTTCTGTCCTTTCTGTTTTTCTGTCCTTTCTTATCTTTATAGCTATTCTGGGTCTTCCTTCAATTTCCGGTGATATTTCAATGAACACTGTCTGTTGTGTCCTGCTGATCCTGGCGGCCGGTACCAGTCTCATCTCTCCTTATCCTGTCCCGGTTGGCTTACTGCTGATCAACCTGCTGACATTGCTGATTTACGGTGCCGACAAGCTTGCTGCCCGCAAAAGCTGGCGCAGGATACCGGAAAGCACATTACTGCTGTTCGGGCTGCTCGGCGGTTGGGCTGGTGCGCTGGCAGGTCAGCAACTTTTCCGGCATAAAACGCAGAAGCAACCTTTCAGAACGAGATTTATGCTCAGTATCGCTGCCAATATCGCTGCTGTTTTACTGGTACTCTGGCTGGAATACGGACGGTAAAAAGCAGGCAAAAAAAAGCCGGAGAATGTCAGCGCATTCTCCGGCTTTTTTATACATCACAGAAACAGCGGCTGGCTTTATCCGTACAATTTCAGCCGTGCAGCTTTCTTCGCGCAAGCAAGGTCTGCCTGAACCATCTCAATCACCATATCCTGCAAAGATGTTTCCGGTGCCCAGCCGAGTTTACGGCGTGCTTTGGTCGGATTGGCATTGACCTTACAGGCTTCGGCAGGCCGGATATAACGCGGATCGACGGCGACAATCACGTCCCCGACTTTCAGGGCCGCCGCAACCGGGCTGATGATCGCGGTAATAATTCCCTTTTCTTCCACGCCCTTGCCGGTAAAGCGCAGTTTAATCCCGAGCTCCAGCGCGGCAAACGTCACAAACTGGCGGACGGTATACTGCACGCCGGTAGCCACTACAAAATCTTCGGGATTATCCTGTTGCAGCATCAGCCACTGCATTTTGACGTAATCCCGGGCATGGCCCCAGTCACGCAGCGCATTCAGATTCCCGAGATGCAGGCATTTCTCCAGCCCCTGCGTAATATTGGCCAGGCTGCGGGTAATTTTACGCGTGACGAAGTTCTCGCTGCGGCGCGGTGATTCATGATTAAAAAGAATGCCGCTGCACGCATATAACCCGAAGGTTTCGCGATAATTCACAATGGTCCAGAAATCAGAAATCCCCGTGGCATACCAGGAGGGATAAATATTCAGGCTCACCATTTCATTAATCGCGATGCCATTCACCAGACCGCATAATGCCGAAGGCGACGCATGATAATAACGCGTTTTCGTTTCCAGCCCGAGAATACGGATGGCCTCCAGTACCTTCAGCGCACTGAATTCCCCCGTGGAAAACAGATCATCTGCGGAATCAGAGTTTTCGGGTGACTGACCCGCTCCGCCCAGATTATAAACTTCGTCCGGCCGGATAATAGCGAGTAAATCACGGGCCGTTCCCGTACTGATATCAGCATGGGTATAAATATGAAGATCAGAGGATTTATCGTGAAAATTACTGCCCGCATTACCGGTATTAAGCGGAACGACATTCCCGCCAATCCCGTGAACAGTATAACCTTTCTTTAATAAAAGTTCGGCAAGATAAGAACCATCCTGCCCGGTTATATGGGTAATCAGTGCGACTTTAGACATATAAGATCCTTTGATTACAATTTAATAAACACATCATGAATGATGCCCGATTATAATCGTAAGGTTATTCACCGGAAGGCAGAGAGCGAACCAGAATTAAGATGCAGAAACGGTTTAATAAATGATATAAGTGAACCATAAAGAATTAATAGATGACTTTCTTACTTTCATTAAACGCTTGCCACTTTGTTTTAATATAGTCATCCAGTTCACTGTGAAAACGTTCCTCAGAGAACCGCAATGCATTGTTACGGCAATTCACTGGCAGGAACGATTCCTGAATGGTCTCGAAGTGCAAAACAGCGCGCAGGACTGAATCTGTCGTCTGCTCCGCAAAGAAAATACCGGTAGGATTTACTTCGCCGTAAGGCCGGATGGACTCCAGCACGCCGCCTTTGCCAAAAGCAATAACCGGAGTACCGCAGGCCTGTGCTTCAACCGGCGTGATGCCAAAATCTTCTTCGGCAGCAAAAACGAACGCCTTCGCACGACGCATATGATCCTGCATGACCTCGTCCGGCTGATACCCTAAAATCTCAATATTCTTACCCGCCTTGGCCTTTATTTTGGCCATCTCAGATCCGTCGCCAATGACCACCAGCTTTTTATCCGGCATCTGGCTAAACGCTTCCACAATAATATCGATGCGCTTGTATGGCACCATACGGGACGCGGTAAAATAGAAGTCGTCTTTATTTTCCTGCAACGTAAAACGGTCCACACTCACCGGCGGATAAATTACATCTGCATCACGCCCGTAGACTTTTTTAATCCTCCGCGCGATGAAATGTGAATTAGCAATAAAATGGTCCACACCGTTGGCGGTACGACAATCCCAAATACGTATTTTGTGCAAGAACCATCGTGCTAATTTTCCCTTAAGGCCTTTATCCAAACCGGCTTCCCTGAGGTACTGATGCTGAAAATCCCAGGCATAACGTATCGGAGAATGGACATAACTGATATGCAGCTGGTCGGGCCCGGTGAGAACCCCTTTTGCTACGGCATGGCTGCTGGAAAGAATAATATTGTGCTTTGTGACATCCAGCTGCTCGATGGCTAACGGCATCAGCGGCAAATATTGCTGATACTTTGTTTTTGCATACGGAAGCCGTTGAATAAATGATGTCTTAACATCTTTACCGTAAAATTGTTTTCTGGATTCATCAGAGAGAAAATCAACAACCGAATAAAGCTCAGATTCAGGATAAAGTTTTATAAATTCTGCAATAACTTTTTCTGCCCCGGCAAAAGTCACCAACCAGTCAGCGACAATCCCAACACTCACTTCATGTGACATCATTAAAACCTCATAAATTATTATTTTTGGTATGATGATAAAAAATACAAATAAGAGTAAACGCGAAGCCTTCCGAAAATTAAAAGTGAGCAATACGAAGTCGATAGTGAGCTGTATTACTCACCAGAAAATATTTTACAGATAATTACATACTGCGGAGAATAGAAAGGATCCTTCTCGTCTGTTCCTGCATCAGTTTTGAATTAGCCCTGGATTCCACATTCAGACGCACAACCGGTTCCGTATTTGAGCTGCGAAGATTAAACCGCCATTCATCAAACTCAAGGCTGATACCGTCCGTATGATCGACATGAATCGCTTCGCCTTCATACACCGCCAGCACGCGCGCGATAGATTCTTTCGGCTGATGCAGAAAACTGTTTATTTCACCCGAAGCCGGATAGGCAATAATGCGGTCATTAATCAGTTGCCGCAGGGACTTGCCTTTTACATGCAGTAATTCCGCGACCAGAAGCCACGGAATCATCCCGCTGTCGCAATAATAGAAATCACGGAAGTAATGATGGGCGCTCATCTCACCGCCGTAAACTGCATCTTCCTGGCGCATACGTTCTTTAATAAAAGCATGGCCGGTTTTCGACATAACAGGCACGCCACCCGCTCCGCTGACAATATCAATGGTATTCCAGCTTAAGCGCGGGTCGTGGATGATTCGGGATTGCGGATATTTTTCGAGGAAAGCGTCAGCTAATAACCCGACAATATAATAACCTTCGATGAAATTCCCAAGATCATCAAACAGGAAACACCGGTCAAAATCACCGTCAAACGCAATCCCCATATCGGCGTTGTATTTGATAATA
Source organism: Rahnella sp. PD12R (assembly GCF_019200965.1). Taxonomy (NCBI): domain Bacteria; kingdom Pseudomonadati; phylum Pseudomonadota; class Gammaproteobacteria; order Enterobacterales; family Yersiniaceae; genus Rahnella; species Rahnella sp. PD12R. The sequence continues at coordinate 32,442 of NZ_JAHTMS010000018.1, forward strand.
GCGTCCGTGGTGTCCTGACGACATTCGGGTAATAGCGGATTGGGGATCCCGTTAGGGAAAGTACCGTCTGGCTGGTGGTGGACTTTGATAAACTCCACCGGCGCACCGGCCTGTTTGAAGCGCGCTTCGATTGCATTAATAACATGCCCCGCAGCGCCATTACCCGAGTTAATGACCAGTTTCAGCGGGCGGGTAAAATTCTTTAAATCGACATAACTGAGTAATTTGTCGATATACGCATCGAGTACCGACGCTTTTTCGTAGGTTCCACGCTGAGCAGGATCGGCAGGTGAAAAATTGTTCTCTTCTGCCAGACGTTGTATTTCCCCAAGTCCGGTATCGCCGCTTATAGGTTTAGATTCTTCACGAACTAATTTCATGCCGTTATAGTTCATCGGATTATGGCTGGCCGTCACTTCTATTCCGCCATCCAGTGCCAGATAAGACGTCGCAAAATAGATTTCCTCTGTCCCTGTCACACCAATATCGACAACATCTGTTCCTGAATCTTGCAAACCATTCGCGAGTGCCAGTTTTAACACTTCACTGGTTAAACGAACATCCCCGCCTAATACCATCTTTTTTGGTTTTAAATATTCACCGTAAGCCCGACCAATCCGGTAAGCAATATCTTCATTAAGTTCAACGCCCAGTTCACCGCGAATATCGTAAGCTTTAAAGCAGGTCAATTTATCTGACATAATTCATCCCCAAATTAACAACGACCATAGTGATCTTGTGTACGGACAATATCGTCATCCTCAAGATAGGAGCCTGACTGAATTTCCAAAAGCTCCAGCGGGATCTTTCCGGGGTTCTCCAGTCTGTGCTGCGCCCCGATAGGAATAAACGTTGACTGGTTTTCAGTCAGCAGGAAGTTCTCATCATTAATTGTGACTCTGGCCGTTCCTGAAAGAATGACCCAGTGTTCAGCGCGGTGATGATGCATTTGCAGGGAGAACTGACCGCCCGGTTTAACTGTTATTCGGTTAACGTGATATCTCGGGGTATTAACCACAATATCGTTTCTGCCCCACGGGCGATAAGACTCGCGATGCAAACGATATTCGCGGCGCTGAGCACTCTTTAAATATTCAACGACCTTCTTAACGTCCTGCACCTGAGATTTATCAATAACTAAAACGGCATCCTTGGTATTAACAATAACAAGGTTCTCAACACCAATTGCCGCCACAAGTTTTTCATCAGTATTGATATAACAATTCTCAGCATTATGGGTAAACACGTCGCCGGTAACGGCGTTCCCGGCGGTATTCTTATTATTGACATCCCACAATGCCGCCCACGAACCAATATCATTCCAGCCCGCATCTAGCGCAACCACAATGGCATCAGTCGTTTTTTCCATAACCGCATAATCTACAGATTCATCCGGACAGGCCGAAAAGGATTCCTTATCTACGCGGATAAAATTCTGTTGCTGATCAGGTTCCAGTGTTTCGATAGCTTTCAGACAGGCTTGCAGAATATCGGGCCTGAATGTGGCCATCTCTTCGAGAAAACGTTTTGCCCGGAACAGGAACATCCCGCTGTTCCAGTAGTATTCGCCGGTTTCGAGATATTGCAGTGCCGTCGGTAAATTGGGTTTCTCCACAAAACGTTGCACACGAAAAACAGATTCCGCGTTACTGCTCAGTTCCATTCCACGCTGAATATACCCGTATCCTGTTTCAGGGCCGGTCGGCACAATGCCGAACGTTACCAGCTTCCCCTGCTCGGCAAACGGAATGGCATTCTGCACCGCCTGATGAAAGGCTTCGGGATTTTCAATCACGTGGTCAGCGGCCAGAACCAGTAATAAGGGATCGCTGCCTTCATCGATTGCACTGAGCGCCGCCAGCGTAATCGCCGGCGCAGTATTACGCCCCACAGGCTCCAGGATAATATTTTTTGATAACCGGTTAATCTGCCGTAATTGTTCTGCAACAAGAAACCGGTGCTCTTCATTACAAATAACCAAAGGTTCAGAAGCCCCTAAACCATTTAATCGCGTGACAGTTTCCTGCAACATCGATTGCTCGCCATGAAGACGAAGAAATTGTTTAGGATAAAGCTCACGAGACATTGGCCATAAACGACTGCCGGTACCACCGGCCATGATTACTGGAAGGATCATAGTTTTCGTCTCTGGATTTAACGAAGTTTAATAAAAAATCAGATAGCGGGCATAAGGCCTATTCAGAATTAAAGAGAATAAAGATCTCCAGCCAGACTATGGTTTAATTAAAAATGCAGACTTTAAAAAATAATAAAGTAAAGAAGGAGATATCCTGATGGCCAGAATGGAACAGAACCGTTTAACACTAAGTTGATTCTTCAACCTGAATAAATATTTAATAACAATATGCGCTCTTAAATTAACAACGTCTTTCGCTGCTGCACCAGATTTAATTGCATTGATGAAAACCATCAGGATAACGATATATTCATGCCTGATAAGTCTTAATTTATCAGCTTCTGACGTCACCAAAGGTGCAACCAGATATTTAGTTATCTCCAGATATGTCAGCCTGTTAAGTGCTTTTTGGTAGGATTGCTTCGTTAACGACGCTGGATGCTGCACATAATGATATTTTGCCTCATTGCCAAATGAGATACTGGCCCCCTGAATAAACAGAGTCATTATGACTAAATAGTCTTCAAAAACTGACAAATCAGCATTGAACCTTACCGTTTTAAAAAGTTCTCTCTTAAATATTTTATGCCAAAGAAAACCAGTTATCTCATTATCGAGCATTGAAAAAACTGCATCTTTTCCCTGTAAAATATTATTTGTATAGAAATTATTAGTATTGCCTGATCTCTCACCTGACAGTTCTTCAGAATAGTAAAGACACTGGCCTATCGACGTTTTATTCTTCGCAATGATGCCCATCAAATACTCTATGGCATCAGGTTCGAAGTAATCGTCAGAGTCTAAAAAACAAATGAATTCACCACTTGCATTACCCACTAAGCGGTTCCTGGTAAAGGAAACCCCTTCATTCTTGTCATTTTTTATAATCTTATGACAAAAATTCGGATGCTGAACAAAAAAATCATTCACGAGTGACCAGGATGAGTCGGTTGAACAATCATCAACAATGATAATTTCTATATCAGAATAGGTTTGAGATGTAACCGAAAGCAAAGCTTTATTGATATATTTCCCGGAGTTAAAAACGGGAATGAGAACACTAACTATTGCCGGATGAGTACCCATAAAATTAGTTATTCCCTTTTAAGAATCTTTCTTGCAAGTGAGAGGATCATTGATTTTTTGCGCTTAGATGAGAAGGATAAAATTAAAGCAAAATAAAATATGGCTCCTGCAATAACTTTCACAACAATCCCAGACCACGATTCGTTCAGCACTGCAAATGTCTGCATACCGAGTAAGAATAAACACATCACGGCAGAGCATAATATCGGGGTGAAAATTTCCAGAAGATATTGTTTGAAGCTTAAATTTAAGAGAGTAAGGGCGCACCATGCAGAAATAGGATAGAGAAGAACGGTACGAATTGAAAATACCAGAGCTGTAGCAATCAGCCCAAATCTGACAAAGATATAGAAGGCCAATACATTACTTATTGCATAAACTAATGTCAGCCTTGCCTGCCATTCCGGTTTATCCCTGGCAAACATGACAGAGTGGTTATAATAGCCAATAGATGTAACGAATCCGACGGCACTCACAATTTGCATAATGGGCACAGAAGGCATCCATTTCGGCCCTAAAAGCAGGAAGGTAATATCATGAGATAAAGCGCTAAGACCAACAAAAGCCGGTGCAGTCACGAGAACAGTAAAATAGGTTGCCTGCAGGTATTTATTTCCGAACTCAACCAAATCATTTTTATAACGCGTAAATGCGGGTAATGAAACTCTCATCAAAGCAGAAGAAAGTACCATATTCAGAGTATTTACTATACGTTTACCGGCGGAGTAGACCCCGGCCCCCGCCGTCCCCAGGAAATACGTTATGAAAAAGACATCACTATTCTGATTTGCAAAATTCGTGATATTACTAAGAGCGACATGTTTGGAAAATCCAAGAGATTCTTTAACGGAATCTTTTGAAATCTTCATTTTTGGTTTCCACGGTGTCGCAACCCACAAAGCGACCAGAGAAATTAACGATGTGACAACCTGCTGAACAACCAAACTGGTAACCGCAAATCCTTTATAAGCCAGTATCACCCCAACAATGCCGCCGATAGAAATAGAGCTGATTGACCTGATAGCCAGTGGCCGGAACATCAGATTATGTGTCAGCCAGGCTTCATGAGTACGGCTTAATCCACTGACCACAATGATAATACCCGTTCCGCGAATTACATTGGCAAGTTCCGGAACTTTCATATAGGCCTCAATAAATGGGGCAGAAAAAAATACAATAAAAAAAGCAGGAACCGATAAGGAGAAACATAAAAAAAAGGCGGAATTATAATCAACTGCCGAGGGAGATTTCATTCTGACAATCGATGTTGCGATACTATCGAATATCACATTCCTGAAAAATTGAGTCACGAGCAAAGAGACACTAAGCATTCCGTATATACTGGGCGTTAAGAGTTTAGCCAGAATAATAAATATGACAAAAGTGATCACCTGCGAGGCAGTATTATCAAGAACCGACCAGATAGCACCAGAAAGAATAGTCGGTTTCTTTTTTTGCGCTTCGATATTCAACGTAATTCCTTAGAGTATCACTTGCATTTTGAAAGTTTATCTAAACTATTTACCAGCCGCTCTACGTTTGAGTTAAATTTATTCTCCTGACTTAAAAATCCAGGTTGAGATTTTGCCTGCAAAAGGACTGCGGAAGCAGCATCAATAAATTGGCTATTAAAGTTAATATTTAATATCGCCTCAGTGGTTTTAATTCCTTTATTGGGAACCCTGCAAAGTACCAACTCAGCGAAGCTCTGATAATTAGGCCACCATCGTTTATTTTTAATTTCTCGCTGTTTTTTAAAATAGTTAACGGCATAATCAACATCTGCGTTGGGTAAGAAGTATTTTTCGCCATAAACACATAAGGACTTATCGCGCAGGTATTCACGTAATGAACTGCTGCCTAACACGGTTGGCCTGTAGGGAACATCAATCGTCTGTGTCCAGTCTAACCATTTGAATGTGTTAATCTGAGAAGAAGTTATCAAAGGTACCCACGGAACCCGCATGGCGTCGGCGATAATGGCTGCATGCATCGCATCAGCCAGAACCAGTTTTGCGTTTCTTATTTTTTGGATAACAAATTTTGCATCAGATTGCGGGTTTACGAATTCGACCCCAGCATGCTGGCAAACTTTTTCCCACTGCCCTGTAACTAAAGCATGATGATGAGGGATAAATATCACCCCTTTACGTTCTGCATCTGGAAGAGGCTTAAATTCGGCCAGAGTATTTAAGAGTGCTGCTCCATCCGTAATAAACTTCTCTTTTGGCAATCCTAATATTTCAGCACTGAGGGGACCCCTGACGCACAGAGTTTCCCATGAACTGTCGCCGAAATTACCAGGAGGATAACCGTAACCGACGCCACTGGAAAAAACATACCACTTCTTAGCGGGCGGCATAGCTGATGTAATAATAGTTCCTATTCCAGAGACGCGTATATTATCGTCATCGTCAAAAAAATCTGGAAGAAGCGCATCCCATATCCATGCGTTGAGATCATCTCCAAAATTACCCTGAGCAGACTTATAATAGTAAATTTTCAAATTATCACCAATTTGTGTTTAAAAGTTATCTGGATAGAATATTCAACATTCGAGAGTATGACTTATCCTGATCAAACTCTTCATCAATTGTTTTTTTGGCGCAGAGACAAATATCAGCTAATACATTCGGGTTATCTATTATTTCTGTTATTATTTCAGCAATAGCGTTTGCATCATGTTCTTGTACCAGATAGCCGGATTTGCGGTCTTTTATCAGCTCAGGGATCCCGCTGTGAAAAGTCGAGATTACAGGTATTCCTATCGCCATTGCTTCCATTAAAGCTACGGGTATCCCCTCCATATCACCATCTTTCGCAGTTACCGAGGGCAATAAAAATATATCGGATTCATTCAAATAGTCGGATACAACTTCCTGAGTCCGGGCGCCTAAAAAAATAACTTCTTTGCCTAATTCAAGTTCCAGCACCTGGGATTCGAGCTCTGTTCTCAATGGCCCATTACCAATGATGCTGTAATGAAAATTGATACCATTTCTCTTCAGAATTGAACACGCTTCGATGGCAACAGCTATTCCTTTTTTTTCTGTTAATCTGGCAATAGATAGTAAACGTAAGGGACTATTAATCGTGCGTTCTTCCTTAAAGGAAAACTTACCAACACTGATTCCCATCCTGATTACATGAATATTATTATCATAATCAGAAATTGATTTTATTTTTCTTGCCCATAACTGGCTAACAGGAAACAGGAACTCCGTAGTGGCGAAAAGCTTTTTGTAGTCATTTTTAAAGAGGCTAAGCGTTCGTGTTTGTGATATATCGTTGCCGTGAAATACAGCCGCTAACTTTCCCTTAAGAAAATCTAAATTTCTTAACTGGCTTGCCAGCACTGCTGTTGTGCCGAAGTGCGATACAATGACATCTGCGGCAATGGGGGTCCTATTTTTTGCTAAAATCTTTGGCAACATTAACGTCTTCGCATAATACCCGTACTCTGAAATGTTCATACTTCTTGCAACACGACGGGTAAACAATGCGGGAATGAGAATTTTGGCTCTGTCTAAAACCTTTGCCATTCTTCCCTGAGGCTCCCTCTCGAGTAAAAACTGCGTCTTATTGATTAAATCAAAATCTTTAATAACATTATGCTCTGCATGTAGGTCACCCGGGAAAACTGAAACAATGCGAACATCACAACCTTGATTAATAAAATAACCAATCTGGTTAAGAATAAACGTCTCTGAGAGCACCGGAAATTTATATACAAAAAACAAAATCTTCATATTGCCTCTTTAGGATGCACAATATATTTTTTAAATCACTTTAATAAAATTATAACTTACTTACCATTAAGAAACTGAGAAACAACCGGTGCGGCCTGCTTCGGGGATAAATCGTTATTGAGTAAACCAAAGTTGAAGTCTCTCTTACTTTTGTCCTTACCATCATCGATAAGGTCATAAATCCATACCCCTTTGATGTAATTCCGCGTTATTGCACTCTTGATATATTCTTTAATATAATTGGCGGCCTCATCTTCTTTCATGCCGCCAGGGCCAGTGTAGTTGGTGACACCGATTTCAGTAATATAAAACGGAACACCTTTTCCTGCTATTTTTTCACTGGCAGCATGGAAGCTATCCAGATAATCTAAATTCCCTTCCACCGTTCTTAATGAGCGCCTTCCATTAAGGTAGGAATAGGTGTGAATCGAGATCCCGTCTGCATAATTTAAAATCCCCAGTTTTAGCAACTGGCTAAACCAGACTGTATCAGTGACGTCGATAAACTTAGCTCTCTGCTCTAAAGGATTAAAACCGCCGGCTAAAATGATTGCATCGGGGTCTATTTTTTTTATCGCCTCGCTCGTCGCTTTAACCAGATTAAAATAAATTTCTGCAGAAGGAATGTTCTTGCGATACTTTGTCATACCAGTGCCGATAGTCCATTCATTCCAAACCTCATAATATTTTACTTTCCCTTTGAATCTTGTTGCAGTCCAGGTTGCATATTTTACAAATGCATTTATTGATTCTTCATTTCTAGGATAATCACCGTCATTGTAGAATTTATTTCCATAATCAAGGATGAGTACAGGTTCCAGCCCGTTTCCCTTTGCCTTTAGGAATGCCGAGTCTTTTTTCCTGATGCTGTCACTTACAGCAAAACTTCCTTTAGTTTTCTCGACATTTGACCACGGGTAATCTTCTCTGAACGAAGTGAAACCCAGACTTTTAATCTTTACTAAATAGTTCTCGCTGTCTCCACGATATCCCTGAAAATGAGTACCTACACCAATAATTGTGCACATTCCGTAGAATGGGTAGCAAAAAATCATTAAACATAAAATTTTCATGAAAATAACCACTTTACTCATTTCATAAACCTTTTCACAAATTGGGTTGGGATAATATTTATGTATGGTTATTTTTACCTGACAGAAAGTTCATTTAAAAAACATTTAATCTTGTCTGAAGTTGTCGCCCACGAATATTTTTTTGCTTGTTTCAAACCTTTTTCAATCAGTTCATCCCTGATATTTTTATTAAAATAAAGGTTGTTAATCGCACCGGAAATCTCTTCGATGCTTTCAGGATCCACCAGCAGAGCAGCATCTCCGGCAACCTCAGGTAACGATGTGGTATTTGATGTAATAACGGCGGTTCCGCTCGACATAGCCTCAATGACCGGCAGTCCAAAACCTTCATATAAGGAAGGGAACAATAAGAAAAGTGAGTTTTGATATAAACGCGCCAATTCATTATTCTCTACTCGGCCTTTGAAAACAATCCGCCCTTGTAACCCTTTGCTTTCTATTTCTTTCTCAATTTCTCCTGTCGAATTACCTGTAAATACTAATTTTACAGATTGAGGAATGGCAGCCTTACCGAAAGCAGACAGGATCCTGGACTCGTTCTTATGCTTTTTCCGGTTACTTACAACCAATATATATTCTTCCTGATCGTTTTTTTCCGATTCCTTTGCGTGAGCAAACTCATCGGAAACTCCATTTCCGACTACAATCACTTTGGAACTTTCTATCCCAGACCATTCACAGATTCTTTTTTTTGAGAAATTTGACACCGTCAGTACTTTCAGAGATTTTCTGCAAGCTCTCTTCATGATCCATTCATAATATAATTTCTTCATAAAACTGCTGTTGTGATCGATATCTATATGGTTCAGGTCATGAATGGTGATAATACTTCGATTCAAAAATAAAAATGGACAGTTATACCCCGGAGAAAAATACACCCCTTTGTTAAATGCCAGATACAAAGTAATAAAAACAACATCCAAAGGACTGGTTGGTTTGAGGTTACTTTTTATTTTTATAAATCCATTATTTCTTTCAAAGACCTCATTCGCGAACCGGCCTATTCCATGCTCGCCAATCCAACGTGCATCATAAAGTATTTTAACCATCTAAAACTCCAAATAAATAACATGCCTGTAATATCAGCACAGTTTAAAGACTCTAGAATTAATCAAAAATCCGATCGAAAGCGCCATAAATGGATATTCTGGAGCTGTCATTGATAAACCAAACAAACATAAAACGACAAGAAGCAATGAAAGATATCTGCAAGTGTTCTCATTCGTGAATGTGGCGGACTGATAAAAAGCCCAAAACAAAAATATAAATCCTAATAAATACCCGCCAGAACCAATTATATACAGGTACATACTGTCACCTGGGTTATACACACCCGTACCCAATTTTGACCCAACTCCAATAGTCCCCATCCCACCGCCGAAAAATAAACTCCCATTATTGACTATTGTTTTTACACCTTCAGGCCATGTGTTCGTCAACCGGTCATTCAGGGAAGCCAGCAGCATAACCTGAACGGGATCTTTGCTGACATTAAAATAATAGTTCGTGCTTCCGATGGTGAAAATTGAAAATCCAAGGGCGCAGAGTAACGTCATTCGCCATATCGCTTTAACAGGGATTATTTTCACAAAAATGTACAGTAGTAAAATAATGTGAAGCAACAGTATCGTTTTTGAAATGGTCATTATTGCGACAAGCGCACTGAATACAAAGGCAATGATTACAAAAATCTTACTTTTACTCGTTGCCACGATGTATAAAAGTAAAATAAGAACATTGGCTGATGCCTGTAACGAGCTTTTAAAAAAACCTGCATATCGGGTATAACCACCACTGCTCCCCATTTGGGCTGAAGAAACATCCATACCCGCGATTTCGTAGGACACGTTGTACCAGGGATAATTTACGAATATGTTCATAAAAATACCCAGGCAAGACAATAAAAAAACTATCGTGATTATACGGTTAGTTTCTTTCTCCCTGATATGCTGCATGATAATTCTTGCCCCATGGTATCCCAGGAATAAGGGGAGAATAGCCCAGATACCGACTAACATAGCGCCAATATGCGAGGATACCAGGCTAATAAATACAACATAAAATAGTGTTACAGTGGCAATCAGGCCGTTAACCGTTATCTTTCTGTAGTGAAATACCAGCATTACTGAATATGCTTGCGTTAATAAAATGAAGAGTTTTGGAAGAGAATATAAAAACTCAACACCCGCCATATGAAAGAGCATTCTCAACGGACCCGCAAAACACTCAAAGAGCAAAAACATCAGTAACGAAAGTCCTATCAGTTTTTGCTCCAATCCTCGCATTGTCATTCTACAGGCTCTCTTTTTCATTATAAATACAGAGGTATTGGTTAGCTATTTCCTCAGGTGTAAATTTATCAATTATCCCAGAGTCAACAGGAACTAATTTTGCCTGACTTATCTTCTTATCAAAGTCACTTCCAATATCATTTGAAATAATTATATTTGGCAATAATAATGATAACTCTTTCATCGCACCGACAGGATTAGTTAATACTAGCTTACCGGCCAATACACACTCTACAACAGTCCTGCCGAAAGGTTCATTCCATTTAATGGGGAGAACTACCGCGTCGATCTGGTCCAGAAACTCATCTAACTTCATGTACCCTTTAACCACAACACCGCTGCTCTTTGCAAGTTGATTTAATTCTGCTTGTTCATAGTTATTAACGTAATTCCCTGCTGCAATAAATGAATACTTCTCTTTATTTTTATCTGCAATACGGCAAAATACGTCAAAACCTTTTTCTATTGTCAATCGACCAATAAATCCTATTCTTCTGACTTCGCTTTGTTTATTTGATTTAATTTCTTTCACAGCATTATAAACGACATGTTTGTCCGCATTTTTAAAAAAACCGTTATTTTCATGTAACTCCTGGATAAAATGACTTATTCCAACATATTCATCCACATACCGGCTGTACTTTTCTTTAATCGCTGACCAAAAAACAACACGTTTATCTGCAATAGCCATATTTTTACCATTGCTGAATAATGTGCTGTTGGGATGAAACAGATAATAGTCTCTGGAGGTGTGTATTAACCGGACATTGCATTTTTTTACGGCCTTCCACAGCAGGACAGAAAACCCTGAAATATTGTTCGTATGCACGATATCCGGAGAGAACGTCTTAATCTCTTTCATCACCTTAAAATACATTCTGATGTTAAGGTAATCATATAAGTGCCACATTGCTTTTTGTAATTTACTTTTTTTACTATCAGAAAATGGCCAGTAGACATTGGCCAGTGGTAGCTTCAGGCTCTCAACGCCATTAATAATGGTTAAACTCTTTTTTTTCTCTTCAGTAAGACTCACCACCCTCACCGAGTGACCTTGATTTACGAGTTCTTCTGCCAGAATTTGTACTGATACTTCAGCCCCACCAATCCTGTAGGGGAAATATAATGTATTGAATATCATTATTTTCATTTTCTTTCCCATTAATTACGGCAATATAAATATCTTTCATCAAGTTTAAGTTCAGGATATCCGTTGATATCCTGAACCTAATTAAAATCACTTACTTTTATTGTTTTCGTAGGAATAATTATGCTGACTGTAACCATAACCATAATAACTACTGGCTTTTTTAAGTACGCTGTTAAGAATGCACCCTTTAATTTCAACACCCACTTGTTCAAACCGCCGGATACTGATTTCTACATCTTTGACCGTGTTGGTACCAAAGCGGGCAACAAGCAACGTGGTTCCGACAGAGCGACCAATAATTGCAGCATCGGTTACGGCTAAAATAGGAGGAGTGTCGATAATCACTAAATCATATTGTTCGGAAGCCCAATCGAGTAGTGCATTAAAGCGTTTATGCATCAGTAGTTCTGACGGGTTCGGTGGTATCGCACCTCGCGAAATAAAGTCGATCCCTATAGACGCAATGTTTTTATCAATATCATCAACATTCACTTTTCCGGAAAGAATCTCTGAAAGCCCGCTGGTTCCGTTGTATTTAAACAGTTTATGTGAATAACCTTTTCGCATGTCTGCATCAATAAACAGCACTCTTTTCCCTGCCTGTGAAATAACAGCCGCTAAGTTACTTGCGATAAAGGTTTTACCCGCGTTTTGCGTTGCACCAGAGATCATCAGGACATTATTTTTAGCTTCCATCATCGCAAAGTGCAGACTTGTTCTGAGGCTGCGAATGGCTTCAATGGCTAAATCGGCAGGGTTCTCCAGTGAAAGGAATCTGTAATCATCCTTTTTCTTTTTAGATCGGGAACCTTGTGGTCGTTCTGATTTCTTTTTCTTCGTTAACCACTCGGATAACGGAACGCTCGCGTAAACACTCACGCCAATTTCTTCGAGCTGTTCAGGGGATTCAATTCCCCGCCGCAGGAAAATCTTCAGCAAGACCAGGGCAAAAGAGAAAAATAATCCCGCAACAACTCCGATAAGCACCACCAGTAATTTTTTGGGTTTAACCGGTTTAGGCTGCGTCACCGCATCATCAATGATGCGGACATTCCCGATGGCACTGGATTTAGCGATACTCAACTCTTGCTGGCGGTTAAGTAGTTGCATATAAATGGCACGGCCAGAATCAACATCACGGCTGAGACGTTCGACCTCCTGTTGAGTCGCGGGCATGGCTGAAACGCGCTTATTAAGCTTGTCCCGCTCTTCCTGCAATGTCTTACGTTTCTCGAGCAACGCCTTGTAAGTCGGATGATCCTTGGTAAACAGCTGTGAAATCTCTGCCTCACGGAAAGTCAGCTCATTCAGCTGGCTGTCGACATTGACGATCTGATCCAGGACTGATTTTGCTTCCAGCGACAAATCGACAGAATCTTTCTGACGGCGATAGAGGTTAAGTTTGTTCTCCGCCTGGTCAAGTTCACTACGGACTTGCGGCAGTTGCTGATTAAGAAACTCCAGACTTTTTGCATCTTGTGCAGCCTGACGGGCAATATTCTGATCCAGATAGTTTTGGCTGATATCGTTCAGTATCGTCGTAGCCATTACCCTGTCATCACTGTTGAATGTCAGGTTAAGAATCCCGGTGTCTTTCCCCTGATCGGCGACATCAAATGTCGTCAGCATGCCGTTGATCGCATCCAGCCGCGTGATGTAATTGACGGTGAACTGTGTGCCGGGGTCCGCGTCCAGACTTTTGACGTTGAGCGCAATACCGTCTTTGGCGATTAATGTGCCGACTTCGCCATCAAACTCAAAATTATCACCTTCTACATGAAACCGATTTTTATCGATAACGGTCAGCGTGATGCTGGGTACGTCATTACTGGTTTTTGGTATATATAAACGGCTGATGCTGAGTTTTCCCGGAATATCACCGGTCATTCTCGCCCAGCCACGGCCGAATAGCGGAAAATAATTCTGCGATATCACGGCCTGCAAGTTCAAATCATCAACGGTTTTCCCCAAAATCATCCGTGACTGTAACAATGCCATCTCGGGCTCAGAAACCGGTTGAGAATCGGGCAACATCTGGCTGATGCTGTCGAGAATAGCATTACCCTGCTTTTGTTCGATCTGTATCATCGCTGTCGCCTGATACGTTGGCGTAGCAAACAGGGCATAGGTAATAGCTAAGAGCGTGCAGACCACGGTCAGCGTTAAAATCAATTTTCGGTGGTCAAGAAACTCACCGTAAAGACGTCCCAAATCGATTTCGTCAGAGTCTGGTGTGGCGGTTTTTTTTGAAATAACTGATGACATGCGATGATTTCCTGAGAGATTAGCCGGTGAGCTTTTGAGCCCAGCGTTGACAGGCCTGATCGATAAGTTGATAAACAGATTCGAAAGCTTCCTGGCTTTTACGGTAAGGATCCGGGATTTCCCGCCGCCCTGACCAGTGCCCCAGAAGCATGATTTTTCCTCTGGCCTGAGGTGCGATAGAGCTAATCTTCTCTAAATGCCCGGTCTCCATGACCAAAATCAGGTCATATTCTCCTGCCATTGAAGATCGAAACTGCCTGCCTTTATGCCCTTCTAATGAAACACCGTGATGACCTGAGACAATGGACGCGGTTTCATCCGCAGGGTGATCTACCATTGCCATCAGGCCAACTGAGCGGATATTTTTTTCAGGAAGGTATTGCTTCATGATCCGCTCGGCCATTGGAGAACGACATATATTTCCGGTACATACGACAAGGACTGAACCGAACATATCTAGTTCCATTGTTTTATATAGCGGGTGGCTTCAATCATGTCATGCACCCCGGAAATCGTCGGCACGATCTGCGAAATAACACGGTTCCAGCGTGCAATCGGTGCGGTCGTCACGTAGACAATGTCGTAGGGCTGCAACTGGAATTCCGTGCTCATCACCATCGACGATGCATCTTTGGCATTCAGCTGGTAAATGTTGGCGATTTTCCCCTGGTTGCTGCCTTTCAGAGAGCGGATAACGAAGATCCCGGAGGCGTCCGCCATGCTTTGCGAAATGCCCTCGGAATTACCCAAAGCCTCGGCCAGCGTCATGCCGCTGCGGTCCATTTTGAGCGTACTTTGTTTCCCGACTTCTCCCATCACAAACACTTTCAGGTCGTCGTTGCGCGGCACAAAAAGAATATCGCCCGGATACAGCAACCGGTTCTGCGTCAGGTCACCCTTCTGCATCAGCGCGTGTAATGAAATGGAGGTGTCCTGCCCGTTGTGGTTCAGCACCACGTTTCGCCAGTCGGCGTCCGGCGCTAATCCGCCCGCAGCATTTATCGCATCAATAATGGTGAGAGGAATATTGGTAATCGGCTGCTGACCGGACTTAACCACTTCGCCGGTTGTATACACTTTCTGGGAACGGAAAGCGGCGATGCTGACATCAACCTGCGGGCTCTCAATATAGGTCGCCAGCTTGCTGCTGATGTCCTGCCGCACCTGGCTAACCGTCTTGCCGGTGACCTTCAATTTGCCAATATACGGATAGAAAATCGTGCCATCGGAATTGACCCAGTTACCTGTGTCACTCGCACTGCGGTATTGCCCCGCAGGTGTCGTCAGCTCAGGGTGATCCCAGACGGTAACCATTAATACGTCGCCGACGCCGATATGGTATTCATAATTTTTTAACTGCTGGTCTAGTTGCGGATTAGGCCGCGCCATGACCGATGCAGGCCGTAAATTGTCTACCAGTGTGGGTGTCAGAGGATAAATATTGACGAGTTTATCAATATTGTAATTATTGTCCGGCTGTTCAACGACGTTTTTTCCCACTGTGTTCAAATGCTGTCCCGGAATCACAGTACAACCGCTTAGCAAGCCGAACGTAGATATCATTATCGAAATATTAAAAAAGCTATTTTTCATTATCTCACATCATCTGTAGTTCAGGTTTAATATCTGCCTCTCAACGAGACTTCCTATTCCAATCGGGCAATGTCGATTGCTCATTACTGTGCGTAGATATTAAAAAAAGATAAAAACACTTTCATATCAATGCGTTTACGCGCTGGTAAATAGCGCGCATTCAATGCGTTGAACAAAAAGTTAAATTAAAAAAGGAAGGTTTATTCTGCGAGGTCTGTCTGATGAATTTATAGAACCACCATTAACATAAAAACAAACCAGCGGCATTACCGCCGGTTATTATAAAAATTAATAAGCACCTTCTTTACGAAGAACAACACCTACGGTTTTGAACAAAATGGCAATGTCATTCCACATAGACCAGTTTTTTACATACCACGCATCAAGATAAACGCGGGTGGAATAATCCACTTCACTGCGGCCACTCACCTGCCAGAGACCCGTCATCCCCGGTTTACTCAGCAGGTAATATTCCACTTCATCGTAATAACGTCCCAGCTCAGCGGTAATAATCGGCCGCGGCCCGACCAGGCTCATTTCTCCTTTCAACACGTTAAATAACTGCGGTAATTCATCCAGGCTGGTCCGGCGCAGGAACTGTCCGATAGAAGTAATGCGCGGATCATTCCTGAGCTTGAATGTCAGGTCCCACTCCTCACGCGCCTGCGGATCGGTTTCTAATAACGTTTCCAGCACTTCTTTAGAGTTGATGACCATCGAACGGAACTTCAGGCATTTAAACGGTTTGCCGGATTGTCCGATCCGCTCGTGTCCGTAAATCGCCGGGCCGCCGTCTTTTCTTACCTTACGGCTGATGTAAATCAGCAGCGGCGACAGCAAGGCGATGATGGCCAGAGAGGCGGCGATATCGAATGCTCGCTTAGTCACCCGCGAAGACCATTTGGCCAGGTTCTGATGTACCCGGAATATCATCACTTCATGGCTGAAGATAAATGACATATCGGTGTTATCCAGCGGCATGCCGCGCAGCGTCGGGATGACGGACACAGAACGGAAGCCGTTAATCATGAAAACCCGCAGCCAGGCGTTACGTATGCCACTCTGATGCGACTCGACGGCCACAATGAATTGGGTTTTCTTATCGACGTTCGCCCGCACCCATTTCTCATCCGACGGCATAATCGCAACGTTGTCGATTTTATCGCCGGGCTTGTCCTGAGGTTCACTCGAGATAAATCGTGTGACTCGCAGACCGAGATTTTTGTCGGCTTTAATCGCGTTATAGGCTTCTCTCGCGTTTGCACCGCTGCCGATAATAATGGCGTCGCGCTGCCAGCAGCCCAGATTATTGAGCGTGCGTTTGGTGAGCATTCTCGCCACGGGCACCAGAACCAGCACCAACATCCAAGTCAGCACAAAGAGATAACGTGAAAAATACCATTTGGCGAAGGCAATCACGGCAATTTCAATTAAGGCGAAAATCAGTAAAGTGCGAAGGATTTCTTTAAGTTCAAACCAGAATGTTTTGCGGTAGTAATAATGTCGCAACCGCAGGTGAAACCACCCGACACAACAAATTGCCAGCAAGGTGTGCAGCGCGATCCATCCCGACGTCTGGGCGTCAGGAATACGCAGTTCAAAATGCGTCATCACATGGCTGAGGATCCATTTAGCCAGATACAGAGAGAGGGTAAAGCTGAGGAAGTCGGATATGGCGAGTAATAAACTCGACCAAAGGTTTCTGGTGAGATATGTCATATACCCCTCACAACGCTGTGTGATAAAAATGATTCTCCGCGTCCGGGAAATTCATTTTCATGATGATAAATGAAATGCTGCAAGTCAGCTTATCAGCATCCGTTTTTCTAATTTTTGGAGGATTTTAAATTTTAGCGAGGGTGTTCAGCCAGTGAAATAAATACAAAGCCCAGTCTGTCCAAATAAATAACAGGTCAGCATTTCCTGTTATTTTAGCTATGCTACCGCCCCTGGTTTACGGCCACCAATTTGCCAAAATATTTTTCCAATAGTTTTCCGCGCAGGGAAGCCTCGCCATTAAATATCAGGCGAAACTTCCTTAGCGTTTACAGAGGTCATCAATGCTTTAAAACTTTATGGCGATAAGATTCAGCTATTCGAAAAGAATGACTGAATCAGTTCCTCCTGATTATAGGAGGACCACAATACTCCCTGCATGCCATGAATATTGCTTCCCGTTAAATATTCTACATGTTGTGCATTTTCGACACCTTTAACAATAACGCCCTGACAGTAAGGCGTGAGGTGTTCAATCGTTTTTCTAAAGGACTGGGTTCCCTGGTGTTGCCAAAAAAAACTTTCGTCGATCTTTATATATTCAAACGATTCGTTCATAACCAGTGAAAGGCTGGTGTTCCCGGCCCCAAAGTTGTCTAACCATAAAGTACAGAATGCTGATAATGACCGGATTACCTCACGCGGAGCTTCTTGCGTAAACTCCGGAAAATTCTGATCCACTTCCAGCCTGATAAAGCGGTGTTGCTCTAACACGTTACGCAGTGCTGTGTTGCTCACGATATGACAGGCGATGTCATAATCGATATTTACGGATAATAGAAAATCATTATCGGTAAATATGTTGGCATTGACGCAGGCAAGAGTGACCTGGTTGAAAAATACTTTTATCTTATCTTCGGGAGATAATTTATATTCATAACCATCTGAATCTGATTGACTTTCTACTTTGTACGATCTTCTTACTAATTCAAAACCCAGTAAGCCACCGGATGCTGTGACGATAGGTTCAAAAATATGTCCCGGATAACCACGTGTGACCGATTGCATACCGTCCCCTGAAATAAACAGCAATAGCCGAATAAAACTGATTCAAAGTAGAAATAATCTTTAATGCTCTTTATTTTTATCGGTTAACTCAACTTCCTACAGCATGTCGGTGTAAAAAGAACAATGCCGAACTGCTGCTGGCATCCACACCTATTTTTCTTAACGAATTGCATTTGTGCACACTGATGGTTTTCACACTCAGCTTCAGTATATTTGAGATGCTGGTGACAGAAAGGCCGGACATCATCATCACCAAAACCTTCTCTTCCATTCGCGTGATATTATAATTAAACGCCTCCTTGTTAATCGGGGTACCGCGCAGCTGGATAAACTGTTCCACGGCATTCTCCACATCGGATAAATCTTTTTTCTTCTTCAGAAATTTAAATTCTTTTTTCAGAAGAAGTTCAAGCATCAGGACATCCACCGCCGAAGACACAATGAGTATCCGTTCCGGGTCCAAAACATTCAGATTCTCTCTCAAAAACTCGTAGCATTTGTGGAAACCGCCCGCTGAAGGGTCAATGATCAGATAATCCTTTGTATACAATTGCACCTGTTCGCTTTGGTCAAAGGAAATGACACCGTTCACGTAAGGCACCTTCTTGGAGATTATTTCTTTCAACGCCAGTTTCGTAAACTGGCACTCACTCCAGATAATTACCCGAGGCATTGGGCCGCCTAATTTTGTGGTTTTAAAAACGCTAAAACTCTACTCCGAGAGAACGGGGGAGAATAAAGCACTTTCAGAACGATATAAAGAAAACGAAGTTTACCTGCGTTTTAATTCATATTTTTCCTTTCCAGTGACTGTATGTAGAGTAATACGCAGCGGAAACTCTTCAAATCGTTTTTCTCGCTCATAATCACGAGCAACAATAGGTTTGACCGATCGATTTACACATTCTTATCGTTATTAACCTACCTCTTTCCTAGGCACATTCTTACTTATCTTCCTAATGGCGCACAGAAATGTGAGCTATACGACGCTTTTGACTGATATGACTGCAAAAATCTAAGAACTATCTTATTAGGAACTAATCGCATTCTCACGAATTTGTTTACACCCGATTTAGTCTAAATATTTACACTACAACAGAGCATTATTCTTTTTTAGTGTAAATTTTGGTTTTAATTTTCACCAAAATTAAACACCCATATTTCAAAATTGGGTTATTTTCTTAAAAACCCTGTTAAAAATCTAAACTATTGGAATTTCATCCAGCTATGTGGCACAAAATTACCTTTTTTCTAATTCAGATAATTACCTAGGAGTTATCTTAAAGAGACCACAAAATATACTTACTGCTCTATTTTCAGGCCAATATAGGATTTTTATTACTTAACTTTATTTCCCAGAACCAAGATGAGTCCTAAGTGTGATGGCATTAATTGCTAAATAAAGGTGAGGATTCTGGCAGATGGCCGCAGGAATGCGCCTGTAAAACCCCTGCAAGCAAAATGAACAGCAATAACGTACTGACGGCAGGCATAAAAAAACCCGCCTCGTGGCGGGTTGTTTGCGGGCTAATTAATGGATTTTGACTAACTCTTACGCCAGCCGCGCGTCAGCACTTTCTCTATCTCGACAATCACGAACAGCGCGACGCCGATCAGCAGCCCGATGATCCAATAGATAAACGGCAGCGGGCGCGTACCGAACAGCGTGTTCATCAGCGGCACATAAATAATGATTGCCTGAAGCGCGAACAGCACAACGGTGACAATCCAGATCCCTTTATTTTCCAGCAGCCCGCGGCTGAGGGAGAAGTTGTCCGAATCGCGGCAGTTGATCATGTAAACCCACTGCGCGGTCACCAGCGTCTGCAACAGCACGGTACGGATGAATTCCGGTTCATATCCACGCGGTTGCAGCCAGGCTTCCAGCATGAAGGCGCTGACGGAAATCAGCAAACCGACGAACGCCACGCGCCAGATGGCGTATTTGTCCATCACGTGTGCGCTGACGTTACGCGGCGGACGGCGCATCACGCGGCTTTCCGCCTCTTCAAACGCCAGACCAAATGACAGCGTGGCCGAGGTTGCCATGTTCATCCAGAGAATTTGTACCGGCGTTAACGGCAGAAAATTCCCCATCAGAATGGCGATAATAATCAGCAACCCTTGCGCCAGGTTGGTCGGCATAATAAAGAGAATGGTTTTTTTCAGGTTGTCATAAACCCGGCGCCCTTCCCTGACCGCGTTGGCGATGGTGGCAAAGTTGTCGTCCACCAGGATCATATCCGCCGACTCCTTGGTCACTTCCGTCCCTTTGATCCCCATCGCGATACCGACGTTCGCCTGTTTCAGCGCAGGCGCATCGTTCACGCCGTCGCCGGTCATCCCGACGATTTCACCGGTTTCCTGCAACGCTTTTACCAGCCGCAGTTTATGTTCCGGGCTGGTGCGGGCGAAGATATCAAACTGCGTCGCGGCAACCCGCAGCTGATCGTCATTCATATGCTCCAGTTCATACCCGGTGATCGAGTTTTCGCTGTTGCCGATCCCGAGCATTTTACCGATCGCCATCGCGGTTTCCTGATGGTCGCCGGTGATCATCTTGACGCGGATCCCCGCCTGCTGACATTCACCGATCGCCACAATCGCTTCCGGACGCGGCGGATCCATCATGCCTGCAATGCCAATCAGCACCATGCCGTGGCTGAGTTCCGGGTGATCAAGCGCCGTCACCGGCTGATCAACCGGCTTCCAGGCCGCCGCCACCATACGCAAACCTTCGCTGGCGTATCGGGTAATCGCCGATTCCCAGTAGGCGTGATCCAGCGGAACGGCACCGTCCGGCGTCTGCTGGTACTGGCAAAGTTTCAGCAAAACATCCGGTGCGCCGGTGAGCATAATCTGAGCCTCACCGTTTTTATCGCCCGCCACCGCCATGTATTTGTAGAGCGAATCGAACGGAATTTTGCTGCTCAGGTTAAACGGCAACTCCGGCAAATGCGCCTTCGCGGCCAGCACTTTCAGCGCGCCTTCCGTCGGCCCGCCGGTAATGCCCCAGTGGCCCTGCGCGTCCTGTTTTAACGTGCTGTCATTACAGATATCGACCGTGCGCAGGAATTGCGTCAGCAGCGGCGAGGAATCTGGCGGCACCTGCGCCGCCGAACCGGCAAGAGAAAAACTGCCCATCGGTTCGTAGCTGTTGCCTTCGACGGTCCAGATGTTATCGGCCAGAATCACCGCTTTCACGGTCATTTCATTCATGGTCAGCGTGCCGGTTTTATCCGAGCAAATTACTGACATCGCGCCGAGGGTTTCGACCGTCGGCAGCTTGCGGATAATAGCTTTGGAACGCGCCATCGCCTGCACGCCGAGCGACAAGATGATCGAGATAATCGCCGGCAGCCCTTCCGGAACGGCGGCCACGGCCAGGCTGATGACCGAAAGCAGCAGCTCGCCAAACGGAATATCGCGCAGCAGGAAACCGAAGATCAGCAGCGCCACCATCATGAACAGAATGATGATAAAAATGGATTTACCCAGTTTATCTATCTGCACCAGCAGCGGCGTTTTGTTGTCTTCAATCGAGGAAAGCATTTCATTGATGTGGCCGAGTTCCGTCTGGCCACCGGTGGCAAACACCACGCCGCTGGCAGTCCCGGAGCTGACGGTCGTTCCCGAGAACGCGAGGTTTTTGCGGTCACCGATGGATTTCTCGCCTTCCAGCGAATCGGTTTTTTTCGAGACGACGGTGGATTCGCCGGTCAGAATCGCTTCTTCAACGCGCAGGTTGTGCACGTCAATCAGGCGTAAATCGGCAGGGATTTTGTCGCCGGGGCGTAACAGAACAATATCTCCCGGCACAATTTCATCGGTTCCCACGGTAACCTGTTGTCCACCGCGTAATACCAGCGCCTCACTGGAGAGCATATTCTGGATGCTCTTCAATGATTTTTCAGCGTTATTTTCCTGGATGAAGCCGATTAGCGCATTGATAACTGCCACCGCTAATATCACCAGTGTGTCGACCCAGTGCCCCATTATTGCGGTGACCACACCCGCGGCCAGTAATATATAAATCAGGATGTCTTTAAAGTGAGAGATAAACTTAATAAATAAAGACTTACCTTCTTTTTGCGGCAGAACGTTAGGGCCGTAATGTTGCAGTTTGTTTTTGGCTTCTTCGGGTGTCAACCCGGCTGGCCCGGATTGCAGCCCGGCCAGGCTCTCTTCTACGGTGTGCTGATACCACAATTTTTCCGATGTTTTATTACCGGAAGCTGGTGCTGGATTATTCATGATGCCTGACTCCTTGACCCCTGAAATGGTTCATGAATGAAGCGGATAATGAATTAATTATCGTGTTGATTCTGGCAAGTTACCTAAAGCTGTATAAACTATAATATACCGTGTTAAATAGTGTTAACGGGTTGCCTGAAAAAACAAATTATTAAAGAAAAACAATAAGTCACCGCACAGTTTCAATGGGAATACGTCGAAGGCAGAATATACCGAATCCTGTTTATCAAAAGCCCTTATATATTCTGCCGGGATTTATTAATTTCGCGTGTAGTTGCATGAGGGGAAGTATTTTGAAGATCCGTTTTTCTCTCGTTCTGGCCCTCGCTTTAGCGTTAAGCGCCTGCGACCAGAAAACGGCGGATGCGCCCGCGCCGCCTCGTCAGGTAAAAATTGCCACCGCCGAAGCGGCCAGCCCGCTAAGTACCCGCGTTTTTCCGGCACGTATTCTCGCAGGCGATAACACCGACATTGCCTTTAAGCGCGCCGGTCAGTTGCAGACGCTTGATGTGCGCGAAGGTGAAGCCGTGAAACAGGGGCAAGTTCTCGCCCGTCTCACCAACAACGACGCCCGCCAGCGGCTCAACGATCGCCGCAGCGCCGCGACACTCGCCCAGCGCCAGTTCGAACGTTATCAGACCCTCGCACGTCGCCATGTCGTTTCTCAGGCTGAACTTGAAGTGCATAAAGCCAGCCGGGATTCTGCGGCAGCGGCGCTGAAAATTGCGCAGGAAGAACTCAATGATCTCAATCTGGTGGCGCCTTTCAGCGGCGTCATTGCCCGGCTGAATGTGCGTAATCATCAGGTGATTTCCGCCGGTCAGCCGGTGGCGACACTCAGCCGTTCCGATGTGCTGGACGTTATTTTCAGCGTGCCGGAAAACCTCTTCACCAGCCTTGATATGCGTAACGCCGATTACCGCCCGCGGGTGCGCATCAACCAGCTTCCCGACCGCGAATTCACCGCGACTTATAAAGAACACACCGCCAGCAGCGAAGCCAACACGCTGACCTGGCAGGTGACGCTGACCATGCCGCGTCCGGAAAACTTCCCGGCAGTAGCCGGGCTGAGCGGCACCGTCACGGTGAACCCGGCCAATCTCGCCACGGCCACGCCGGACTCCACGCTGGTGATCCCGGTTGAAGCCGTGTTTAATCCGGACAACACACAGCGCAACGACCCGCACGTCTGGGTGATCGCCGGAGAAGGCGACACTCTGCACGTTGAAGATCGCAAAGTCACCGTCGGCAAACTCACCTCGCAGGGCATTGAAATTACAGCCGGTTTGAAACAGGGCGACCGCGTTGTCGCCGCCGGTGTCGGTGAATTACATGCGCAGCAACCGGTTCGCATCTGGACACGGGAACGGGGCCTGTAATATGGGGATCAATGAAAGTTTTATCAGCAATCCGACACGCGTCTGGCTGGTGATCCTGCTGCTCGGCGTGGGCGGGTTAATTGCATTGTTCAACATCGGGCGGCTGGAAGATCCGGCGTTTACCATCAAAACGGCGGTGGTTTCCGTTCAGTATCCGGGCGCATCCTCGCAACAGGTAGAAGAAGAAGTTACGCTGCCGCTGGAAAACGCGCTTCAGCGCCTGCCTTACGTCGATAACATCACGTCGATTTCTGCCGTCGGTTTATCGCAAATCACCGTGAATATCGATGCCCGCTATCACTCTTCCGAACTGCCGCAAATCTGGGATGAACTGCGTCGCCGGGTGAATGACGCGACGCTGCAATTCCCGCCCGGTGTCAGTCCGCCGTTCGTTAACGATGATTTCGGTGACGTGTACGGGTACTTTTTCTCGGTCTACGGTGACAGTTTTACCAACCCTGAACTGCGCGCGTACGCCGAGCAGCTTCGCAGGCAACTGGTTCTGGTGCCCGGCGTGGGCAAAGTCGCGATTGGCGGCGTCATTCCTGAACAGGTTTACATCGAGATTTCGCGGGCGAAAATGGCGGCTTACGGCGTCACGCTGGCGCGTCTGGCGGATGTGCTGAACCGGCAAAATATGGTTTCCGACGCGGGCAGTATGACGGTCGGCAGTGAATCCATCCGCCTGCATCCGACCGGCGGTTTTCAGAATATCGATGAACTTAATAATGTCCTCATCAGCCCGGCCGGTTCCACGCACAGCATTTATTTGCGCGACATCGCCACGGTTTCGCAGGGCGTGACGGATCATCCCGGCAATATTTACCACGCCAATGGCCGCAATGCGCTGACCATTGGCGTCTCCTATATTCCCGGCGTGAATGTCATGAATATCGGTCACGCCCTCGAAGCCAGAATGAAGCAGCTCAGCGCCGACAAACCGGCCGGGATCGAGCTGAAAGTCTTCTACGATCAGGCTGCTGAAGTGAAGAAATCTGTTGACGGTTTCATCATTAACTTCCTGATGGCGCTGGCGATTGTGGTCGGCGTCTTGCTGATTTTCATGGGATTACGCAGCGGAATTATCATCGCCGTGTCACTGGCGCTGAACGTGCTCGGCACGTTGCTGATCATGTATTTATTTGGCATCGAGCTTCAGCGCATTTCGCTCGGCGCGCTGATTATCGCGCTGAGTATGCTGGTGGATAACGCGATTGTGGTGGTGGAAGGCGTGCTGATTTCCCGACAGCAGGGCAATCCGCTGATGAGTGCAATTTCGCACATTATTAAACGCTCCGCCCTGCCGCTGCTGGGCGCGACGGTCATCGCCATTCTGGCATTTGCGCCTATCGGGCTGTCTCAGGATTCGACCGGAGAATACTGTAAATCGCTGTTCCAGGTATTGCTGATTTCGCTGATGCTCAGCTGGGTGACGGCGCTGACGCTCACGCCGGTGCTGGTCAAATGGGCGTTTGCCAATATGCCAGTGCCGGAGAAAAAACCGGATGAACAGGCTGACCCGTACGGCGGCTGGATTTTCCGCGTTTACCGGCGTTTGCTGTCGGCGCTGCTGGTACGCCAGACGGTCACGCTGGTCACGCTGGCGGCGCTGCTCGCGGCGTCCGTCTGGGGATTCGGCTTCGTGCGGCAGAACTTTTTCCCGTCTTCCAACACGCCGATTTTCTTCGTCGATCTCTGGCTGCCTTACGGCACCGATATCAATTACACCGCCCGCGTCGCCCGCGAAATAGAACAGAACATCAGTAAACAGGAGGGCGTGGAAAACACCGTGACCACCGTCGGTCAGGGCGGTATGCGCTTCATTCTGACCTATAACGGCCAGCGCCAGTATTCCAACTACGCGCAGATTATGGTGCGGATGGACGACCAGCGGAAAATCGCCGGGCTGGTTCGCCACACCGAGCAGGATATCCAGAAAAATTACCCCGAGGTGAATGCGCGGCTCAAACGCATCATGTTCGGGCCGTCCGGCGACAGCGCCATTGAAGTGCGCATTAAAGGCTCCGACCCGGATACGCTGCGCAGCATCGCCAGCCGGGTGGATAAAATCATCCTTGATGACGGCGCGGCCGACGGCGTACGCAACGACTGGCAGGATCGCAGCAAAATGGTCAGGCCGGTATTTTCCCCGTATCTGGGCCGTGAACTGGGCGTGGATAAAGGTGAAGTCGACAGCGCCTTACAGATGAATTTCAGCGGCAGCACGGTCGGGATTTACCGCGATGGCTCCACGCTCATGCCCATCGTGTTACGCCCGCCGGCCACGGAAAGGCTGGATGTCGATCACATGGCGAATATCATGGTCTGGAGCCAGACGCGCCAGCAGTTTATTCCGCTGAGCAATGTGGTCAGTGATTTCAAAGTGGAATGGGAAGATCCGCTGATCATGCGTCGCGACCGTATCCGCATGCTCACGGTACAGACCGACCCCGATGCGGCCACCGGCGAAACATCCGGCGATATGCTCGCGCGGATAAAACCGCAGGTTGAGGCGCTGACCTTGCCGCACGGTTACAGCATTGAATGGGGCGGCGACGCGGAGAATTCCGCCGAGGCGCAGGAAGGCCTGTTTACCACGCTGCCGATTGGCTTCCTGATGATGTTTATCATCACAGTGCTGATGTTCAGTTCAATGAAAAATGCGATTGCTATCTGGCTGACCGTACCGCTGGCGCTGATTGGCGTGACGTTTGGTTTCCTGCTGACCGGCATTCCGTTCGGGTTTATGGCGCTGATTGGCCTGCTCAGCCTGAGCGGCATGCTGATCCGCAACGGTATCGTGCTGGTCGAAGAAATCGGCCAGCAGAAGAAAGAGAAAAACCAGACGGAAGCGATTATCTACGCAGCAACCTCACGTCTGCGCCCGATCCTGCTGACGGCGTTTACCACCGTGCTCGGGCTCGCGCCGTTGTTACTTGATGTATTTTTCCAGAGCATGGCGGTTGTTATCATGTTCGGTCTGGGGTTTGCGACCGTGCTGACGCTTCTGGTTCTGCCGGTGATTTACAACTGTTTCCATCGTGAAGGAAAACGAATTCAACAATGAACACAACGGGACTGAACATTATTAAAACGCTCGGCTGCCTGACCGCCGTGACCTTTTTCACCGTCTATAACACGTACGATAATTACAATTATAACTACGATCAGATCCTGGCCTTTCTGACCTTTATTTCCACCATCGCCACGCCGCTGTTTTTTGTCGTGACCGGATATATGGACGCCGATTCCCAGCACACGCCGGAATGGCAGATGAAAAAGATACGCGGGATCCTGACGATATTTATCTTCTGGTTCTCGGTTTATTACCTGTGGGGACCGTATCAGAAAGGCTATCTGATCCAGCCGTGGTTCATCTTTTCGCTGGTGATCATTTACACCTTTCATCCGGTGGTGGAATGGCTGGCGAAACGCCGGGTGATCCTGGCCTCGCTGGTTCTGGCGCTGCTGATTTTCTCTTTCACCTATGATCTGCTGGCGATCTATTTCACTGAAAGTAAAAGCTTCTCCGCGCCCGCGCAGTTCCGCATCTGGACGTGGGTGCTTTATTATCTGACCGGCCAGCTGCTTTACGATCCGGTGGTTTCCTCGCTCTACAGCCGCCCGCGCATCGCGAAATACGCCGCCATCGCGATCCCGTTTGTTTATACCTTTACGTGGTTTTATGAGAAGCACTTTTTCTTCTCGATATTTAACGTTGAGCGCAACAGCTTTATTCTGACCGGCTCGCAGGTCTATATTCTGGTGATCTTAATCATCATTGCCGCAAACGGCGTAAAACCGGACGCCACGCGGCTGCCGGTCAGCGAAATGGTCAGCTCGCTCGGTAAAACCATGACCGGCGTTTATATCCTGCATTACACCTTCTTCAATCTGCTTATCGAATGGATCCCGATCAATTCCCTGACCGCCAAACTGCTGGTCATTCTGATGACGTTCCTGCTTTCGGTGGTGTCATCCATGCTGCTGCTTAAAAGCAATCTGACGAAAAAGCTGATTACGTTTTGATTTAGCTTTGCTCCGACACCAGCACGGCCATGGTGTCAGGCTCCAGCGCCCTGAAAATATGCTCAACGTCGGCCGGATATGAAATGTAGTCACCGGCGTTCAGCTCGACCGGTGAATCCACCAGCCCGACCAGCGCACGCCCCTGTGTGATGATGATATGTTCCACCGAACCCTGCGGATGCGGGCTGGAAACACGGTCGCTGCCCGGCTGCGTGGTCAGCAGATAGACATCGCGCCGCGCGCCCGGCGGACAGGTCGCCAGAAGCACCGCTTTGTAATCCGCCAGCTCCGCCACCACCGACGGGCCTTCGCCGCGCCGGATCACCTGCATTTTATTCACTTCAGGCTCCATCAGTCGCGCGAAGGGAATATTCAGCGCCACGCACAGCGCCCACAGCGTTTCCAGACTCGGATTACCGTTACCGGCTTCGAGTTGTGAAAGCGTCGATTTAGCCACACCGGCGCGGCGGGCGACTTCTGCCAGAGACAAGCCCGCGCGCTGACGTTCACGCACCAGACCTTTGGAAATAACGCTGATAGGTTGAGACATTACGGCACTCCGATCAGTATAACGAACGATCGTTCGACTTGAAGAACGATTCAGAAGTGTTCATTATAATGAATACTCGTTCGTTATGGGATTGAATTATGCAAGCACGTTTCTTTTCACCGCTGGGAAAAGATGTGGTGAAAGCTATCTTCCTGGTCTGTCTCGCCGACGGCCTGGTTGGGATTTCTTACGGTTCACTGGCTGTCGCCGGAGGCTTCCCGCTGTGGGTGCCGCTGATGCTCTCGTTGCTGGTGCTCGCCGGCGCTTCGGAGTTTTTATTTATCGCGATTGTCGGCGGTGGCGGAAGCCCGTTCGCCGCAGCGGCTGCCGGTTTACTGGTGAATGCCCGCCATTTGCCGTTCGGTATCGCCGTGAAAGATCTGGTGGGCAGTAAATCGCTCAGCTGGCTCGGCTGCCACATCATGAACGATGAAAGCGTGGTATTCGGCATCTCCCAGCCCACCCATGAGAAACGCAAAAAAGCCTACTGGCTGTGCGGCGCGGGCATTGCGCTGTTCTGGCCGGTCAGCGTGATTGCCGGGGCGTACATCGGGCAGTTTATTCCTGATATCAAAGCCATCGGGCTGGATGCCGTGTTCCCGGCCATTTTGCTGGCGCTGATTTTCCCGGCACTGAGAAAGCGCAGAACGCTGATCCCGGCGGCGTCCGGCGCACTGATTTCCGTCGCCGCCGTGCCTTTCGTGCCCGCCGGAATGCCGGTGCTGTTTTCACTGCTGGGATTACTGGCCTGGAGAAACAAAAAATGACGCAACATACGTTATGGATTGCCGGGATCGTCGTTCTGGCGGCCGGAACTTTCGCGATGCGCATGGCCGGTTACCGGCTGGGCTCGCGCCTGAATTTTTCACCAGCAACACAGACGATGTTGTCAGATTCCGCCACGATTCTGTTACTGGCCGTTGCGGCCACGTCAGCGTTGTTTGAAGGCCATCACTTTGGCGGATTTGCGCGGGTAGCAGGCGTCGGCGTGGCGCTGTTTTTAGCGTGGCGAAAGGCACCGCTGATCGTCATTATTATCGCGGCGGCGGTCGTAACCGCGCTGATGCGCTGGGCAGGAATTGCCTGAGCAGAAATAAATATCCTCCGGCATAGCCGGAGGTTTTTCATATGCGCCTATAAGGCTCTGTTACCAGCCGCGCCCTAACAGGCGCATCGCGATCTGACATTTGCATCTATGGATTACTTACTGCCCGTAAACGGGCTGCCCGGATATGGGATCGAGAGCTGCTCACCCATTTTATCCTCTTCCAGTTGGTGCTTTATGTATTCCTGTATCC
>NZ_JAHTMS010000019.1:0-47797 GCF_019200965.1 Rahnella sp. PD12R
GTATTACGTTGATACGGTTGGGAAAAACACGGCCAGGATACAGGAATACATAAAGCACCAACTGGAAGAGGATAAAATGGGTGAGCAGCTCTCGATCCCATATCCGGGCAGCCCGTTTACGGGCAGTAAGTAATCCATAGATGCAAATGTCAGATCGCGATGCGCCTGTTAGGGCGCGGCTGGTAACAGAGCCTTATAGGCGCATATGAAAAACCTCCGGCTATGCCGGAGGATATTTATTTGTGTAATCCGATAAAAGCTGAAAACCTAAGGGCAAACTTTATTGGCATCAAAGCTGATATTCTTATCCGCAACAACCGCCCGTTGCATCTGCCCCTCTTCCATTGACGGTTCTGTCATAAAATGACCGTCCATCGAGATGAAGACCAGCTGGTTCGGCACTTTACGCGCAGCAAGATAGCCGGCTTCCAGCGTTTTATTGGCGGACATCGGGAAAATATTACCCGTTGCGCAATCTTTAAAAGAGGCCGCATCGGCGCTGTATTGCATCATGCCGGTCAGTGCCATTGGCGTTTTAGGCAGGCTCTGCTGCACAGGTTTCAGCGTGTAGTTGAACGAAGAAACGATCGGCTCACCGCTTTGATCAAGCATTTCCAGATTTTCATCTTTTGGATGGAAATAGCGCTTCTCGCCACGGCTGTCAGTCAGCACCAGTTTATCTGCCGTACGCGCCCAACGGCCGTAGCTGGCGAAACTCTGATCGCCCTCTTTGCTGCCCTGATACACTTCCTGCAAGATGTAAGTGCCGTCCTGTTGCAGGAACAATGAGGTTTTTAAGCCGCTGCAATCTGCGCAAGGCAAAACACCGCTGTAACTTTGCTGCATCGCCTGAAGCGGTTTTTCATGATTGAAGGCAGCGGTGTGACAGCCGAACAGTGACAGCGCCCCGAGCGCCAGCACTGCCGTGATAATGATTTTTTTCACAGTTTCTCCCCTACTGCTTTTTTCCTTGTGCTGCGATAAAGATTGTCCTGCAACACGATTTAAGGCTGACGAATTTTGCCTCGTAATGCTTTTGTGGCACCTTTGCGAACTTTACTTTCTACGCGACGAATTTTGGACCCTTTGGTCGGCTTCGTCGCCCGGCGAGGTTTTTCTACCACCATCGCCTGCGAAATCAATGTGCTCAGCCGGGCAACAGCGGCTTCGCGGTTCTGCTCCTGACTCCGGTACTCCTGGGCTTTAATGATTACCCAACCGTCGGCAGTAATAGAATGGTGATTGAATGCCAGTAACCGCTCTTTGTAATATTCTGGCAAACTTGACGCTTTAATATCAAAGCGTAAATGGATCGCCGTTGATGTTTTATTGACGTTCTGACCACCATTTCCCTGCGCGCGGATCGCCGTTAATTCGATTTCGCTGTCAGGGATTTCCAGTTTTCCGGAAAGGATTAGCACGCTGATTACCTTCCGTCATTTCCGGCAAACTCTTTCCATTCAGAAAAATGAATTTCCAAATTACTCTGAGCATCGGAAAGCCAAATAGTTCCATCCTGTAAAGTTGCCTGTAAATCCATGGTTCGGCTGCCAAAAGCGGTCAGCTGATTCAGAAGCTCATCTTCTAAATATCGAATGCGAAGGTTGTTAAAACCTCTGACTTTTCCTTCGATTTGCGACCACCAGACTTTTGCCGCTCTCTCACCATAAGCGTAAAGCACGACTTCGCGCGATTGGTTACAGGCCTTTTTCAGACGCTTCTCATCCGGCAATCCTAATTCAACCCATAATTCGATGCCGTTATGATCGTTTTTACGCCAGATTTCAGGTTCATCTTCCGCACTTAATCCGCGAGTAAAAGTCAGGCGTTCATCTGCATGATAAATCCATGCCAGCAGACGCAGCATCATTCGTTGTTCTGTTTCTGAGGGATGCTGGGCCAAAGTCAGGTTGGCGTCATGAAAGAAATTACGATCCATATCAGCAATATTGATTGCTGCTTTATAAATTGTTGCTTTTAGCGCCATGGGAAACCTCTTGATATCAGACGCACAGTGTACTTGAAAGCGTCCTGCCTAAACCAGTTTTCCCCCGATGGACCTTCGGAATAAAGGCTGTACGCAAACGATTTACCTTTACAGGCCTGCTAATAACTCACACTCTCCTGTGCTATAGTCGTTAAATACTGAGAGTTTATCTTTCTGCGCTTTCCTCAGAGGGATACGCTTTTTAGGGAGAACTTATGCAACAATACTGTGAGTTGGTACGCCGTAAATATTCTGAAATCGCTAGCGGCGATCTCGGATATGTGCCCGATGCGTTGGGTTGTGTATTGAAAGCATTGGACGAAGTGGCAGCGAATGCTGAGCTTCCGTCTTCCGTTAGGGACCAGGCGGCCTACGCCGCCGCTAACTTATTGGTGAGCGATTATGTCGATGAATGATGAGTACCAACCCATCAATTGTGATGACTACGATAATCTCGAGCTCGCCTGCCAGCATCACCTGGTTTTGACGCTGAAGCTGCGTAGCGGAGAAGTCGTTGAGGCAAAAGCCAAAGATTTGTTAATGCGTAAGAAAGTGGAGTATCTGGTGGTCGAGGCCAGCGGAGAACAACGCGATCTGCGGCTTGACCATATTGAAAGCTTTAGCCATCCGGAAATTGGCACGGTGGTCGTGAGCGCAGAATAAGCGAAAACCTCCGTCACTATGACTAACGGGCAATCTCAGGGTTGCCCGTTTGCATTTCTGCAACCGACCCAATTCCTATTTAAGCGGCGTCAGACTGGCATAGTAGGCTGCCAGATCACTGATATCCTGCTCAGACAGTGATGACGTAAATGCCTGCATGACACCCGCCTGCCCGCCGCTGCGTTCTCCTTTCTGATAAGCACGCAGCGCCAGTGCCAGGTAGTCTTCATTTTGCCCGGCCAGATTAGGGTAAATAGCATTAACCGCTTTTCCCTTTGCGCCGTGGCATGCCGCACAGCTTGCCGATTTAGACTGACCATCAGCACTGATTCCCTGAGCCAGAACCGGTGAACTCAGCAATATCAGCGGCAATAAGCCTGCCATTGCCCACAACAAAACTCTCAGCATTACAACTCCCCAAAATTAACTGCTTTCTATTTTATTGGGCAACGGACCATAACAGCCGCCATTGCTCTTCGTTATTTTCAGCCAGTGCCTGACGGGTGATAAACCAGCCAGGTGCAGCAATAAGCTGTTCATTGTAATAAACCAGCGGAATGCGATCCCGTTGCCAGGGCGGCACGCCTAACTCAGACCACAACTTTTTCGCCTGACGGGCACGATCGCGCCCAACCTTTTCAATCATCCCGGAAGCATGGAAGCGAACGGTGATCGTTTCCCCCGCGCGCGGCTGACGGATGACACAGTTTTCATCACCCGCATCACGAATTGCAGAAACTGATAAAACACCCAGAACGTCAGGCAACAGAAGTTTGTCAGCAGGATCCCAGCTGATGATCTGATCTTTGAGGGATGAATATTGGGGCAACAGATACAGACGCTGGCGAAAACGTCGCACAACAAAACTCCCAAGCTGAAGCTGCGCCTGTGCATCTTCACGGCTTAACGCCACTTCATCCCAAATTCTCTGGAGCTGTTCGCGGGAAGGCATTTTTGCTCCCCGTCCAGCCAGCCAGCGGCGCAGCAGCGCGAAACGTCTTACCGCCGAGAAACTCTCCATGCCCTCAACGGATAAACTCCCCTGTTCATCTGTTAATGCAGTCAGGGACTCACTGAGCAGTTCATCCAGCAGAGATTCCTGTTCCGCGCACAACGAAGCGCTGCGGGCGGTGGATTGCGCAAAGTGTGGCCAGCGCGCATAGAGCGAAGGGAGAATATCGAGTCGCAAAAAATTACGATCAAAACGGGCATCACGATTGCTGTCATCCTCGATCCACGTCAGCTGGTGTTGATCTGCGTATTCCTCAAGCTGATCCCGGCTGAGATCGAGCAACGGCCGCATCAGCCGATAACCCAGCCCCATGCTGTCCGCGCTCATCGCCGACAACCCCGCAGGGCCACTGCCGCGTTTGAGCGCAAGCAAAAACGTTTCACACTGATCGTTAAGATGTTGCGCTGTCAGTAAGACTTCGCCTTCTTCCAGCTGTGTTGAAAATACCTGATATCGCGCAGCCCTTGCTGCCGCTTCAATCCCGCCATCCCGGGCATTTACCTGAACCTTGATGACCGACAGCCCGATATTCCACAGCTGACAAAAATCATGGCAATGCTTCGCCCAGTCATCCGCAAACGGGCTTAATCCGTGATGGACATGTAATGCCCGCAGCCGTAAGTCCGGGATCTGGTTGTCCCGCACCTGTGCAAGACCAGCCAGCAAAACGGTTGAATCCAGACCGCCGCTAAATGCCACGCAAAGTTTTCGCGCAGACCCAATTTTGGTGCGCAGATGTTCAGTCAGAAACAGTGCTGACGGATGACGATTCATGAGATTACCGGGATTCGTAAAGCTCTAACGGCAGGCCGTCGGGATCGGTGAAAAAAGTAAACTGTTTGCCGGTATAAGGATCTGTTCTCACCGGTTCGCAAAAGACACCGGCCGCATTCAGCACACTGACGGACTGCCCGATATCTTCAACGCTGAACGCCAGATGGCGCAAACCGCAGGATTCAGGCCGGCTTGGACGGGCAGGTGGATTCGGGAAGCTGAATAATTCAATCGTATACTGGCCATTCAGTGCCAGATCGGCTTTCCAGGAATCACGTTCTTCGCGGTAAAACTCGCCAAGTAAGGTAAACCCAAGAATATCGCAATAGAAATGTTTACTGGCCTGATAATCAGAACCAATGACCGCGATGTGATGAACCTGACGAAGATTAAGCATGATGATTTCCTGTTAATTCCTGCTGTGCACGTTACTCAGGGTGTTTGCAGACGTCAATAAAAAGCCCTCACGAAGAGGGCAGTTTGTTAACCCGCTTCCGGGAGTTTTAAAACTTTTACCAGATAGCGTCCGTCTTCTGTGAGACGGGTTCCATGAATATCCGTTTCAAATCCCGGATAACGCTCACCGATAGAACACAGCATGATCAGAAAATCGAGAACGGCCCGGCTCTCTTGCGTAATCATCTCACCGGGCATCACCACGGGCACACCCGGTGGATACGGCAGAATCATATTAGCGGACACTTTGCCAATCAGTTCGTCAATGTCGCACTCATCGATATGCCCGCGCACCTGATGCTGGAACATTTCGTACGGCGTCATTTTCATTTCCGGCAACACATCAAAAGCCTCAATCATCAGACGCGGAAGATCATGGCGAACAATCAGTTTGTGGATCCCCTGAGCCAGATCCTGAATGCGCATATTACGGTAGAAATCCGGATCTTCCGCATAGAGGTCCGGAAGCATATTTTTGACCCGAAGATTAAGATCATAGCTGCGTTTGAAATCTGTCAGCCCGCGCATCAGGCTCATGGATTTGGTTTTATCAATGCCAATACTGAACAGGAAAAGCAGATTGTACGGACCCGTTTTTTCCACCACCACGCCGCGCTCATCAAGGAATTTCGCCACCAGCGCCGCCGGGATCCCCTCTTCTTCAAGTTTGCCCATTTCATTCATACCGGGCGTCAGAATCGTCACTTTGATCGGATCCAGATACATATGATCGGTATCCGCATCAGCAAACCCATGCCAGTTCTGATCAGGATTCAGCGGCCAGCACTCTGCTTCATCAATATGCTCAGGTTGCCAGATATCGAAGAACCAGCCGTCAGTTTCCTCACGCAGCCGTTGTATCTCTTTACGGAAATGCAGCGCACGTTCCACAGAACGGTTGATGAGCCGCCGTCCAGGATTTCCGCGCAACATAGCCGCCGCAGTTTCTGCCGACGCCACAATGCCGTAGTTCGGTGATGTGGTGGTGTGCATCATGTAGGCTTCATTGAAGGTGCTTTCGTTATAGTCGCCTTTAATGTGAATCATGGAAGCCTGCGAGAAAGCCGCCAGCAATTTATGCGTCGACTGCGTTTCATAAATCACTTTGCCGGGAACCCGCTCGCCGCTCATTCCACTTTTGCCATCATAAATCGGATGGAAATTGGTGTAAGGCACCCACGCGGAATCAAAGTGAATAGACGGTACATCCAGCGTACTTTTGATGTAGTCCGTGTTGTAAAGCAGCCCGTCGTAGGTGGAATTGGTGATCACAGCATGCACGGGCCACGTGGCATTTTCGGTCTGCGCGATCTTCTCTTCAATGCTTTCACGTGTGAATTCCCGTTGCGGGATCCCGCCCAGAATACCGTAAGCATTGCGGTTCGGACGCAAATACACTGGCACGATGTTGGTCATCATCATCAGATGCGCCAGAGATTTGTGGCAGTTTCGGTCAATCAGCACGGTGCTGCCCGCAGGCGCGGCGTACATCCCGACAATTTTGTTTGCCGTGGATGTGCCATTGGTAACGATATAGCTTTGCTCCGCCCCAAATGTTCGCGCGATGTATTCCTCCGCCTCTAAATGCGGGCCGGTATGGTCGAGCAGGGAACCGAGTTCCGTTACCGAAATCGACACATCCGCTTTCAGGGTCTTAGCCCCGAAGAAGTCATAAAAAAGCGTCCCGACCGGGCTTTTCAGAAAGGCCGTACCGGCCATGTGTCCGGGCGTACAGAAGGTATATTTCCCTTCTTCCACATAGGTAAATAACGCTTTGGTCAGCGGCGGCGTGATGGTATCGATATATTCATCAGTGTACTGACGGATACGCTTGGCAATATCATCGGCAGCAGCCAGAGCATACTCGAAGAAATACAAGACCATACGCATCTCATTAACATCAACATCCAGCGTGGAATGCGTATTGATGAACGCGTAAAGCGGCAGGTATTCATTCAGTTCATTGATTTCCGTACACAGCGCTTCACTGTGCTGGTCCCAGTCGAAAATCGCCCCGCAGATACGGGCATTATTTTCGATGAGTTTCAGTAAGTCGGCACGATCGCGCGGATAAATAATCTGGAATCCGAGAAGCGTCAGCGCGCTATCCAGTTCACGGATTGGCTCATCTTTATAGTAGGCCCCTTCCGGGCGCATGATAGCGATAATATTCATCTGACAAATCCTTCTGTTGTATATCTCTCAGGTATTTATAGAAACACGGTTAACGGACGCTGTGTACCCTTTACCACCGGGTTTCGACCAAAAAGAGGGAATTTAAGAATGCAGGAAAATCTG
The DNA here is from genome assembly GCF_019200965.1 of Rahnella sp. PD12R. Lineage (NCBI taxonomy): Bacteria > Pseudomonadati > Pseudomonadota > Gammaproteobacteria > Enterobacterales > Yersiniaceae > Rahnella > Rahnella sp. PD12R. Next base: position 7,191 of record NZ_JAHTMS010000019.1, read on the forward strand.
AGAGGGAAAAACGGGTAATAAAAAAGGCTATGCCGGAGCATAGCCTTTCGCAATACATTACTGATATCAGCAGTAACCGTAAGTCATCAGACGCTGATAACGGCGGTTGCGCAGTTCTTCAGTGCTCAGAACATCCAGATCGCTCAGGTCAGCTTCCAGTTGTGCACGCAAAGAAGCAGCCATCGCCTCAACGTTACGATGCGCGCCACCCAAAGGTTCCGGGATCACGGAGTCGATCAGTTTCAGCTCTTTCAGACGCGGGGCAACAATCCCCATCGCTTCCGCAGCCAGAGGCGCTTTATCTGCGCTTTTCCACAGAATCGACGCACAGCCTTCCGGTGAAATTACCGAGTAGGTGCTGTATTGCAGCATGTTAACTTTGTCACCGACGCCGATTGCCAGAGCACCACCGGAACCCCCTTCACCAATAACGGTGCAGATAACCGGGACGTTCAGGCGCGACATTTCTCGCAGGTTGCGGGCGATCGCTTCAGACTGGCCACGTTCTTCCGCACCCACACCAGGGTATGCACCCGGGGTGTCGATGAAGGTGATGATTGGCAGTTTGAAACGTTCGGCCATTTCCATCAGGCGTAACGCTTTGCGATACCCTTCCGGTGCAGGCATACCGAAGTTACGACGAATTTTCTCTTTGGTTTCACGGCCTTTCTGATGACCAATGATCATCACAGCACGTTCGCCCAGACGAGCAATACCACCAACGATAGCCTTATCGTCCGCGAATGCACGGTCACCCGCCAGTTCATCAAAATCGGTAAAGATATGTTTGATGTAATCCAGGGTATAAGGGCGACGAGGATGGCGCGCCAGTTGGGCAATCTGCCAGGCGCCCAGATCAGAGAAAATCTTACGGGTCAGTTCAACGCTTTTCTCGCGCAAGCGTGCAACTTCTTCGTCCAGATTAATATCTAATTTTTCGTCTTGACGGCTGACTGCAGTCAGCGAGTCAATTTTCGCTTCCAGTTCCGCAATCGGCTGTTCAAAATCAAGAAAATTCAGACTCATAGCATTCCTATTTTAGTCAAATTCCAGTTCCACCTGCTCACTACCGACCAGGCCTCGCAAATCCAGCAACAGTTTGTCCGTTGGCGTAACACGCCATGACGCCCCGAATCGCAGCCGGGCTCTTGCATTTTCTCGTTGGTAATACAGATGCACTGGTATCGTCCCCGATCGGTGAGGTTCCAACGATTGGCGGAGACGGTTCAAAAGCTGGTCATCAATTTGCCTGTCAGTCAGCGAGATAGCAAGACCGCGAGCATATTTTTCCCGTGCTTCACTGATGTCCATTACATCGCGGGCCATCATTTTAAGCCCGCCACTGAAGTCATCAAAGCTGACCTGTCCTGTGGCGATAAGGATACGGTCTTTTTCCAATAAATGCTGGAATTTTTCCAACGCTTCGGTGAACAACATCACTTCGAGACGACCGGAACGATCGTCAAGCGTACAGATCCCAATGCGGTTACCGCGTTTGGTGACCATGACGCGAGCAGCAAGAACCAGCCCCACTGCGACGGTCATTTTGCCCCGATCCGTCGGGTGCATATCTTTCAAACGCTGGCCGCCGCCATAACGTTCAATCTCTTTCAGATATTGCGTGATCGGATGCCCGGTCAGATACAAGCCGAGCGTTTCCCGCTCGCCGTCGAGCACCGTTTGTTCCGGCCACGGCATCACGTTTGAGTAAGATTTCTCAACCTGTTCAGGCGCTTCGGCCAGAACACCAAACATGTCCACCTGACCAATCGCTTCCGCCTTCGCGTGCTGATCGGCCGCTTTCAGCGCGTCACTAAGAGAACTCATCAGAGCAGCGCGATGCGGCCCAAGCCGGTCAAAAGCGCCGGACATAATCAGTTTTTCGAGAATGCGTTTGTTCAGCTTTTTGACGTCGGCCCGCGCGCACAAATCAAACAACTCTTTGAAATAGCCGCCTTCATTACGCGCTTCAATAATCGCTTCAATCGGGCCTTCACCCACGCCTTTTATCGCGCCGATACCGTAAACGATTTCACCTTCGTCGTTGACGTGGAAGTGATACAGACCGCTGTTGATGTCCGGCGGCAGGATTTTCAGGCCCATACGCCAGCATTCATCCACCAGCCCGACGACTTTCTCGGTGTTATCCATATCCGCGGTCATTACCGCCGCCATGAATTCGGCCGGATAGTGCGCTTTCAGCCACAACGTCTGGTACGACACTAAAGCGTAGGCGGCTGAGTGAGATTTGTTAAAGCCGTAACCGGCAAATTTCTCTACCAGGTCAAAGATTTTAATGGCCAGCTCGCCGTCAACGCCGCGTGATTTGGCGCCATCTTCGAAGCCGCCGCGCTGTTTAGCCATTTCGACCGGGTTTTTCTTACCCATTGCGCGACGTAACATGTCTGCGCCGCCCAGCGAATAACCCGCCAGAACCTGCGCAATCTGCATAACCTGTTCCTGGTACAAAATGATGCCGTAGGTCGGCTCCAGTACTGGTTTCAGGGACTCATGCTGCCACTGGATATCGGGGTAAGAAATCTCTTCACGACCGTGTTTACGGTCGATGAAGTTATCTACCATCCCCGACTGTAACGGCCCCGGGCGGAACAGCGCCACCAGTGCGATCATATCTTCGAAGCTGTCGGGTTTGAGGCGTTTGATCAAATCTTTCATGCCGCGGGATTCAAGCTGGAAAACCGCAGTGGTTTCCGAGCGTTGCAGCATGTCGAAACTTTTCTTGTCATCAAGTGGGATCGCAGCGATATCCAGCGGTGCTTCACCCGCTTTTGCACGGCGCGCGTTGATCATTTCCAGCGCCCAGTCGATGATCGTCAGGGTACGCAGGCCCAGGAAGTCGAACTTCACCAGCCCGGCATATTCCACGTCGTTTTTATCGAACTGTGTAACCGGATGATTACCTTCGGCGTCGCAATAGAGCGGCGCAAAGTCGGTAATTTTCGTCGGCGCGATAACCACACCACCGGCGTGCTTACCGGCATTTCGTGTAACGCCTTCCAACTGACGCGCCATGTCGATAAGCGACTTAACTTCTTCATCCGCCTCATAAATCTCAGGCAACTGAGGTTCAGCGGCAAACGCTTTTTCCAGCGTCATACCCGGATCCGGCGGAACTAATTTCGAAATGCGATCGACGAAACCGTAGGGATGACCCAGCACGCGGCCCACGTCACGGATAACCGCTTTCGCCGCCATCGTACCAAAAGTAATGATCTGCGAAACCGCTTCACGACCGTACATTTCCGCGACGTGATCGATAACCCTGTCGCGTTTTTCCATGCAAAAGTCGACGTCAAAGTCGGGCATGGAAACACGTTCAGGGTTAAGGAAACGTTCGAACAGAAGATCGAATTCAAGGGGATCCAGATCCGTGATTTTCAGCGCATAGGCCACCAGTGAACCCGCACCGGAACCACGTCCCGGCCCGACCGGCACGCTGTTATCTTTTGACCACTGGATGAACTCCATAACGATCAGGAAGTAGCCCGGGAAGCCCATCTGGTTGATAACTTTGAGTTCGATATCCAGACGTTCGTCATATTCAGGGCGACGTTGCGCGCGGACTTCAGGATCCGGGAATAAAAACTCCAGGCGCTCCTCCAGTCCGATTTTCGATTTTTCGACCAGAAAATCTGCCGTGGTCATTTCGCCCGTCGGGAACTGAGGCAGGAAATACTCGCCCAGACGGATCGTGACATTACAGCGCTTGGCGATTTCCACGCTGTTTTGCAGCGCTTCCGGGATATCTTCGAACAGCTCGCACATTTCATCTTCACTGCGCATGTACTGCTGCGCGGTGTAGTTTCGCGGGCGTTTCGGGTCATCAAGCGTAAAACCATCGTGGATTGCTACACGGATCTCATGGGCATCAAAGTCCGTCGGAACCATGAAACGCACGTCGTTGGTGGCCACAACGGGCAAACCGCGCTCCGTCGCCAGCGCGACAGCGGCATGCAGGTAGTTTTCTTCCTCTGCGCGACCAGTGCGAATCAGTTCGAGATAATAACGATCGGGGAAATATTGCTGATAGAACTCCAGGCATTGCTCAACCTGCGGGCCATTTCCGCGGATCATGAACTTGCCGACATCGCCCATTTTTGCGCCGGAAAGCAGGATCAGCCCTTCATTCAGCTCTGCCAGCCACTCGCGGTCAACAATCGGGCCCGCCGCGCCATAGCCGCGCTGATAAGCACGGGAAATGAGCAGGGTCAGGTTCTGATAGCCCTGATTGTTCATCGCCAGTACGGTCAGCTGCGCGAGTTCATCTCCGAGGATTTCACTTTGAACATTCAGGTCTGCGCCGATAATCGGCTTAACGCCTGCGCCGTGCGCCGCACCGTAAAATTTCACCAGCCCGCACAAGTTGGTGAAATCGGTGATAGCCAGAGCAGGCATGCCGAGTGACGCTGCGCATTTCACCAGCGGACCCACTTTCGCGAGGCCATCCACCATGGAATAGTCGCTATGTACGCGCAGATGAATAAAACGAGGTTCGGCCATATCCAGAGTCCAGAAATATGTGAATTAAGAGTTTATGTGCCCCGCCATTTTATAAATAAAAGTCAGGGGCAGAAACAAAGTGACGCGCTAGGCCAGCCCGAGTGCGCGTTTTACCGGCGCAAAACTGCGGCGGTGATGTGCTGTCGCACCAAGCCGGGCAAGACTTTCAAGATGTACCGGCGTCGGATAGCCTTTGTGCTTCGCAAAACCATATTCAGGGAACTGCAAATCCAGTTCAACCATTTCGCGATCGCGGGTCACTTTGGCAAGAATGGATGCCGCACTGATTTCAGCGACTTTACTGTCGCCTTTCACCACAGCCTGTGAGGCCATCGGCAATTTCGGGCAGCGGTTGCCATCAATCAGCACCATATCCGGCGTCAGTGCCAGACCGGCGACGGCTCTTTGCATGGCCAGCATCGTGGCATGCAGGATGTTCAGTTCATCAATTTCATGCGGCTCAGCCCGTCCGAGACTCCAGGCCAGCGCCTTTTCTTTGATTTCGATGTATAACGCTTCGCGACGTTTTTCGGTGAGCTTCTTTGAATCCGCCAGCCCTATAATCGGGTTGGCAGGATCGAGGATCACCGCAGCCGTCACCACTGCACCGACCAGCGGGCCGCGGCCAACTTCATCCACACCGGCAATACACACGGCCTGCGGATAAACAAATAATTCACTCATCGGTTTGCCAGCTCCATTACGGCCTGAGCGGCCTGCTCATCAGCATCACGGCGAATGCTTTCATGCAAATCCAGGAAAATTTTACGCAATTCCTCGCTTTTTTCACCACCCGCCAGTAACGGCAGAAGTGCGGCAGAAAGCTTTTCCGGTACGCATTCGGTTTGCAGCAATTCGGTGACAATTTCCCGTCTTGCCAGCAAATTTGGCAGGGATACATAAGGGGTTTTCACCAGACGCTCCGCCAGCCAGAACGTAAAAGGCTTCATGCGATAACCCACGACCATCGGGCATTTCGCCAGCATACACTCGAGCGCGGCAGTGCCAGACGCAAGAAGCGCAGCATCGCTGGCAATCATCGCTTCACGCCCTTTGCCATCGAGCAAATGCGCAGGCAGATCAGGCGCAATCTCAGCTTTGATACGCTCGAATTGCTCGCGACGCCTGGCGTTAACCAGCGGCACCACGATGTGCAAATCAGGGTAAGTCTGTCGCAGCTGTAATGCTGTCTTCAGGAAATCTGCGCTGAGCATTTCGACTTCGGCATGGCGGCTTCCCGGCAATAATGCCAGGCAATGGACATCATCAGGGATCCCAAGCGATGCACGAGCCGCCTGCTTGTCCGGATGCAAAGGCATGGCATCCGCCATCGTGTGACCGATGAAACGGCAGGGAACGTTAAATTTGTCGTAAAACGCTTTTTCGAAAGGCAGGAACGCCAGCACTAAGTCAGTTGCTTTCCCGATTTTGAAAACACGTTTTTGTCGCCAGGCCCATACGGAAGGGCTGACATAATGAATCGTGCGGATACCACGCTGTTTCAGGCGGCCTTCCAGTGTGATATTGAAGTCGGGAGCATCAATGCCCACGAAAACATCTGGCTGAAGTTCACTGAAACGTCGGGTGAGGTCTTTGCGGATTTTCAACAGGCGTGGCAGCCGTTCTAAAACTTCCACCACGCCCATCACAGCCAGCTCTTCCATTTCGTACCAGGCTTCACATCCTTCCGCCTGCATCAGCGGACCTGCGACCCCTACAAAACGGGCATCAGGATGATGTTTTTTCAGGGCTCGAATCAGCCCGGCGCCAAGAATGTCACCGGACGTTTCACCGGCCACCAGGCCAATTGTCAGAACAGGCTTTTGCATTGTTTTCCGTAGCGCAGATCAGCGAATAATGCCGCGGGTAGAGCGGCTAAAGAAATCACTGAAAGGTTTAGCTTTCGGGAATTCAGCGGCGATAGCAGCGATTTCCGGTTGTGCTTCTTCCAGCGTTTTACCGCTGCGGTACAGTAACTTGTAGGCATTACGGATTGCGTGCAGATCTGCTTTCTCAAAACCACGGCGCTTTAGACCTTCGATATTGATACCGAAAGGTGTCGCATGGTTACCCTGCGCAATGACGAACGGAGGGACATCCTGGGCAACGCCAGAACACCCCCCTACCATCACATGCGCGCCGATGATGCAGAACTGATGCACTGCGGTCATGCCGCCGATGATCGCAAAATCATCAACTTCAACGTGGCCGCCAAGTGTCGCGTTGTTCGCCAGAATACAGCGATTTCCAATGACACAATCGTGGGCGATATGTGCGTTAACCATCAACAGGTTGTCGCTGCCCACTTTTGTCAGACCACCGCCCTGAACGGTACCACGGTGAATGGTAACGCTCTCACGAATATTGTTGCGATCGCCGACCTCAACGCGTGTTGGTTCACCGGCATATTTCAGATCCTGGTTAATTTCACCAATGGAGACGAACTGGAAAATGCGGTTATCGCGACCAATTTTGGTCACGCCATTAAGAACTACGTGTGATTTAAGCTCAGTACCTTCTCCGATTTCTACCTGGGAACCCACGTAGCAGAAAGGACCGATATGCACTCCGGCACCGATAACGGCACCGTCTTCAACAATAGCGCTTGGATGAATAAAGGCGGTTTTGTCAATCATGTATTAAGACTCCCGGCGACGGGCGCACATCATTGATGCCTCGCAAGCAATCTCACCATCTACTTTTGCGACACCTTTAAAACGAGCAACACCACGACGCTCTTTAATGAATTCAACTTCCAGAACCATCTGGTCACCCGGAAGGACCGGACGTTTAAAGCGTGCATCATCGATTGCTGCGAAGTAATACAGTTCGCCTGGCTCCAGTTTACCCACGCTTTTAAATGCCAGAATACCGGTGGCCTGAGCCATCGCTTCCAGAATCAATACGCCTGGGAAGATAGGTTTGCCCGGGAAATGGCCCTGGAAGAACGGTTCGTTAAAAGAAACGTTTTTCACAGCGCGCAAAAATTTGCCTTTCTCAAAATCCAGCACGCGATCAACCAGTAAGAACGGGTAACGGTGTGGCAATAAATCCAGTATCTCTTCAATACGCAGAGTATGAGTGTCAGTAGTCAAAATACTCTTCCTGTCTATAAAAAACTGATGGCATCAATAACACGGCCTGCCAGACCCCAAAAAAAGGTCATCAGGCAGGCCGCAAATAGGAACGTATGTCGCAGGTTCACTCAGCAAAGGGAACACAAAGCGTCACCGTAAATGGTAATTAATCTTTTTCGATTTTACGCTCGACAGCTTTCAAGCGCTTATTCATCTCATCAATATTCATTACCAACGCAGCCGTCTTACGCCAAACTTTATTCGGTTGTAACGGAATACCGGAGGAGTATACCCCAGGTTCAGTGATTGGTCGCATCACCATTCCCATTCCTGTTACGACAGCCTGGTCACAAATCTCCATGTGACCGTTGATAACACTGGCTCCACCGATTTGGCAGTAGCGTCCAATTTTCAGACTACCGGCCATAATAACACCGCCAGCCACCGCCGTATTGTCTCCAATCACGACGTTGTGTGCAATCTGGCATTGGTTATCAATGATAACGCCGTTGCTGATAATGGTGTCATCCAGCGCACCGCGGTCAATCGTGGTGCACGCACCAATTTCAACGCGATCGCCAATGATGACGGTGCCCAGCTGAGGAATTTTGATCCAGTTGCCGCGGTCGTTGGCATAACCAAAACCGTCAGCACCGATCACCGTGCCTGACTGAATCAGGCACAGCTCGCCAATTTCTACGCGGTGATAAATAGAAACGTTGGCCCACAAGCGTGTACCCGCGCCTATTTTTGCCTCTTTACCGACAAAGCAGCCTGCGCCGATGACAACATTGTCACCCAGCACAACGCCCGATTCGATGACTGCATTTGCGCCAACCGAGACATTCTTACCCAATGAAGCACTGTCTGATATCACCGCGCTCGCAGCAATATCCTGTGCCGGTGCTGGCGTGGTATCCAGCAACTGCGCCATACGCGCATACGTCAGGTAAGGGTTTTTAACCACTAATGCCGCTGTAGGGCAAAATGGCAGATCCGCTTCCGTCAACACTACGGCACCTGCATGACAGGAGGCCAACTGTTCACGGTAGCGGCTGTTTGATAAAAACGTGATTTGCTCAGAGTGTGCGGAATGCATTGAAGCAACGCCGGTGATGGCAATTTCGCCATCACCGTGCAATTGTGCATCCAACTGCTGTGCGAGATCAGCCAGTCGAATTGAAGACATGTTTATTTAACCTGTTTCAGCACATCAGCAGTAATATCTTTGTCATTGCTTGCGTACGCAATAGCGTTTGCATCAATAACAACATCATAACCTTCTTTGCTGGCAACAGATTTCACAGCGTCCTGAATACGGCTCAGGATTTTGTTACGTTCTTCGCCCTGGCGACGACGGTTATCTTGCTCGAACTGCTGCGCTTTAGCTGAGAAAGCTTCACGCTGAGCCATAACGTCTTTTTCGAGTTTGGCACGATCGCTGGCTTTCATGGTTGAGCCATCACGTTGCAGACGTTGCATTTTAGTTTGCAGATCACGTTCCTGAGATTGCAAATCAGTTGCACGACTTTTGAACTCGTTTTCCAGTTGTTTAGCCACAGCTTCACGAGCTGGCATCTGTTGGAAAATGCTAGCGACGTTAACGATAGCAATTTTGTCAGCAGCCTGAACGCTAGCTGAAGAAGCCATAACTAAACCGAGGCCTGCGGCATATAACCACTTTTTCACTATAAACTCCTTCCATCACCCGTTTGTGCCAGATGGCACAGTAAATTACACAAAACACCCGATATTAAAACAATACACGGGCCGAAACCCGTGTATCAAATTCAGCATCAGGCCATTGCGATTCTGCTGAATAAACTCTTTGCAGACAAAACGTTACCAGGTTTTACCAATGTTAAACTGGAACTGTTCCGCTTTGTCGCCTTCGTATTTCTTAACTGGCTGTGCGTAAGAGAACACCAGCGGCCCCAGAGGAGACTGCCACTGCAACGCCAGACCAGAAGACACACGAATGTTGCCAGGCTTACTGTAATCAGGCACACCCGCTGCAATAGTTTGCGGCGTGTTTTCCCAACCTGTATCCCAGACTGTACCGCTATCCACGAACAGAGACGTACGCAATGAGTTAGCGTATTTCTCGCTAACAAACGGAGTTGGAACAATCAGTTCCGCACTCAGGATGGCCATTGCGTTGCCGCCCACTGCATCGCTCGAGTTATCAATCGGGCAGGTGCTATACGAGGTATTAGCCGTAGTACATTTGTAATAAGCTGCTTTCGGACCGATGGTGTTCGACTGGAAACCACGAACACTGCTTGAGCCGCCGGCATAGAAGTTGTCATAGAACGGCACTTCTTTGCCGCCCAGACCATCCGCATAGCCTGCGCGCGCACGTCCCATCAGTACCCAATCACGATCCTGATTCAGCGGCATATAGCTGGTTGAATCGAAGGTGATTTTATAATATTCGTTATCTGAACCCGGCACGGTCACTTTACCGTTCAGGCTGGCTTTGGTCCCTGACGTCGGGAAGTAACCACGGTCAAGGTTGTTATAACCCCAACCCAGATTCACGAAGAAGTCATCAGCACTGAAATCAGCATCTGAGTTATCGCTGGTCGTTACCGCAGGTTTCAGGCCCACAGAGTTCAGATAACGGAACATCGCGATCTGAGGTTCCATATTGGACAGATCGTTGTGTACGTAATCCAGACCCAGACGCAATGAGTTGTTCTCATTGACAGGGAAACCAAGGTTGCCGCCAATACCGTAACTTCTGTTGGTATAGTCAGACAGGTCCGCATTATCCGCTTTAAAGTCGTTATAGAAAATACGACCGCCCAGACTCACACCGTCAACGGTGAAGTACGGGTCTGTAATCGTGAATTCTGCGTACGTCTGGTAATCATTTTTCGTACCGCTGATGCCTACGGAGTTACCCGTACCCAGCCAGTTGTCCTGCTGGACACCAACCTGGAAGCTGACACCACTTTCAGTACCGTAACCGACACCAAAGTTGAAAGTACCGGTATTACGTTCTTTCACTTTGTAGACCACATCAACCTGGTCCGGTGAACCCGGAACGCGTTGCGTATCCACATCAACAGTTTCGAAGTAACCCAGACGGTTCAGACGCTCTTTGCCTTTATCGACCAGATCATTACCTAACCAGGCACCTTCCATCTGACGCATTTCACGGCGCAGAACGCTGTCTTTACTGGTGTCATTGCCTTCGAAACGGATATGACGCACATAGAAACGGTTACCCGCATCTACGTTGATATGCAGTTTTACTGTCTTATCTGCATCGTTAATTTCAGGCTGAGTAGTCACACGCGGATAGGCATAGCCATAACGGCCCAACATCTGCTTGATGTCGTTTTCCATCTTGGTGACTTTAGCGCCGTTGTACAGCTCGCCTTTATCAATTTTAGTCAGGCTCTGAACTTCTGCTGAGTGACCCGCCATGCTGCCGGTGACTTCAACACCAGAAAGTTTGTACTGCTCACCTTCTGTGATGTTCAGCGTGATGTAGATGCCTTTTTTGTCCGGCGTCAGGCTGACCTGAGTCGAATCAATGTTGAAACGGGCATAACCGCGATCCAGATAGAAACTGCGCAGGGTTTCAAGGTCACCCGCCAGCTTTTGTTTCTGGTATTTACGGTCGCCGACCACGTTCCACCAAGGCACTTCATCGCGCAACTGGAAGCGGGAAATCAGTTCATCAGTCGAGAAGGCATGGTTACCCACGATGTTGATCTGCTGAATCTTGGCAGAAACACCTTCGGTAAACACCAGTTTCAGGTCAACACGGTTACGCGGTAAAGGGGTCACAACCGCTTTTACCGACGCGCTGTATTTACCGACGCTGTAATAGAAATCTTCCAGGCCTTTTTCAATACTGCCGATGGTTGTACGGTCAAGCGCTTCGCCAACGCGGACGCCAGAGGCTTCCAGGTTTTGTTTCAGCATGTCATCTTTCACCGATTTATTACCGGAGAAAGTGATGCTGGCAATCGTTGGACGTTCCTTGACCTGCACAATCAGAGAATCACCATCGCGAAGGACACGAACGTCCTCAAAGTTGCCAGTGGCAAACAATGCGCGAATGGTATTACTGATGTCATCGTCAGTAACGGTATCACCGACACGAACCGGCATATTGAGTAACGCCGCACCGACGGCAACTCGCTGCAGGCCTTCGAAATGAATATCTTTCACTACGAAACCGTCTGCACCGTATACGGTGGCGCTGCCAAACAGCAGCGACGCTATGAGCAACTTTTTGATCGCCATCGTTGTTATGCGTTCTTCCTAACCTAATCTCCGGTCTTAAAGACGAGAGAAATCATTGAAAAGTGCAAGCCCCATCAACAACACCAGCAAAACTGAACCAATGCGGTAACTGAAGTCCTGAACTCGCTCGGAAACTGGCCCACCTTTAAGCTTTTCTATTGCAAGAAACAGCAGGTGGCCACCATCTAATACCGGTAACGGGAAGAGGTTGATGATCCCCAGATTGACACTGATGAGTGCCAAAAACGTGAGGTAAGACACCAAACCATACTCCGCTGACATTCCTGCGCCCTGTGCGATGGAGATTGGGCCACTCAGATTGTTCAGCTTCACATCCCCGGTAATTAACTTACCCAGCATGCTCACGGTGAGTTTCATCAGTTGCCAGGTTTTATCCCCGGCCTCATAAAACGCCACAAACGGACCATACTGACGGATTGTTTTGTATTCATCAGGCAGCGGCACCACTTTCGGGACCACACCAGCAAAACCCTGTATTTTGCCTTTACCTGCAGACTTCGTATCCGGCGTCAGTGTTAAAGCGACGGGAGAACCACCCCGCTCAACTTCCAGACTGATTGGCTTGCCCGGATTGTCACGCACCTGAATGACAAACGACTGCCAACTTTCCAGAATCTGACCATCGACTTTAACGATCCTGTCTCCGGCTTGCAAACCCGCCTTTTGCGCGGCTGAATCTGGCTGTACTTCCTGCAAGACAGATTCTATCTGCGGACCTCGTGGAATCAAACCCAGAGAGACCACCGGATCCTGCTTTTCAGGATCAAACTGCCACTGACGTAAATTCAGTGTTTTCTCAACAACATTATTGGAGCCAAAAGGCGCAACTCCCACTGTCGTTTGTTCATCACCAATCTCGCCAATCAACGCCATACGAACTGAATCCCAATCAGGCGTTTCGATACCGGCAACAGACTTTAGTTCCATTCCCGGAGAAATATTGGATTGCGCAGCGATTGAATTTGCAGTGACATTTGCAACAACCGGACGCACGGTCGGCACACCAATCACGAAGATCAGCCAGTATGCAAAAACCGCAAAGATGAAATTGGCAATCGGCCCGGCGCTGATGATAGCAGCACGCTGCCAGATTTTTTTGTTATTGAAGGATTGATGACGAAATTCAGGGGCTACAGCCTCGACGCGTTCGTCGAGCATTTTGACGTAGCCCCCGAGAGGAATAATGGCCAGCACATACTCGGTTCCCTGACGATCGGTGCGACGCCACAAAGCGCGACCGAAACCAACAGAGAAGCGTTCAACACGCACACCACAACGACGAGCAACCCAGAAATGGCCGAACTCGTGCACGGTGATAAGCACCCCCAATGCAACGATAAAGGCGGCCAGGCTCCAGAGTATGTTCATCATATGTCCAACTATTCCTTAGAAAACTTCACCGTCTGCGACGGTTAATACACTAACAGCATCAGACAGGCGAATACAGGAACCGCAGCAGTCAGGCTGTCAATGCGATCCAATATTCCGCCATGACCCGGGATCATATGACCACTGTCTTTGATTCCGGCTTCACGCTTGAACATACTTTCCGTCAGGTCGCCCAGCACAGAAGCCAGAGCAGCAACCACAGAACAAATCAATAACGTTGCTGGCTGCACGCTCAAAGGTGCATACCGGCCAAACAACCATGCAATCAGGGCAGATGTCACCAGCCCACCGATAAACCCTTCCCAGGTTTTCCCCGGAGAAACTTTTGGTGCCAGCTTATGCTTACCGAACAACTTGCCAAACAGGTAAGCACCGGAATCTGCGCCCCAGACCAGCAGCATGACATATAACAGCCACCACGCGCCTGTGTGAGGATTCTCAGCATAACCGTACTGACGCAACGCAACCATGCCCCAGAAGAACGGCACAATCGTCAGTACGCCAAACAGCACACGTAATACGCGTGAATGACGCCAGAATGCAGCGGAAGCCGGATACGCAACAACCAGAATTAACGCCAGACACCACCACGCCAGCGCTGCCCACAGCGAGCCGCTAACCTGTGGTAAGTAAACACTCTGATGATAAGCCGGAATGCTCAACATCATAGCGGCTAACAGAAAACCACACAGTATCGCCAGCCAGATACGCTGACTACGGGTTGCAAGCCCGGCGAGCTGCCCCCACTCCCACGCGGCCAGCATGCACACCACTAAGGTGACAATGGCGAAACCCACCGGCGGCAGCAAAAAGAGTGCTGCAATAACAATCGGTATTAAAATCAAAGCTGTGATAATGCGATACTTCAGCAAATGTTCTCCCTAGGACGCATCGGCGCCGATAGGTGTAGTCCCCCCGAAGCGGCGCTCTCGCTGTGCAAACGCGGTCAGCGCACCTTCAAAGGTGTTTTCATCAAAATCAGGCCAGAGGACATCGGTAAAGTAGAGCTCCGCATAGGCAATCTGCCACAGCAAAAAGTTACTGATCCGATGTTCCCCACCGGTTCTGATCACCAAATCGACGGGTGCCAGTTCGCTCATACAGACCGCTGAATTCAGCAACTCTTCTGTAATCTGCTCTGCCCGCAATGTACCGGCTTCAACCTGCCCGGCCAGCGTCTTCACGCCCTGAATAATATCCCACCGGCCACCGTAATTTGCAGCGATGTTCAGGGTCAGACCGTCGTTATTTTGAGTAAGTGTTTCTGAACGACGAATGCGTTCCTGCAGACGAGCACTAAAACGACTGACATCGCCAATGATCCGCAACCTGACATTATGTTTATGCAGGCTTTTAACTTCGCTGTCTAACGCACGAACGAACAGCTCCATCAAGGCGGAAACTTCCTGAGCCGGACGATTCCAGTTTTCACTGCTAAAGGCATAAAGCGTGAGCGCATCAAGGTGATGACTGGCAGCAAAGCTTACCGCTTTACGCACTGACTTCACTCCCGCTTTATGACCGAATACCCTCATTTTACCCTGACGTTTTGCCCAGCGTCCGTTGCCGTCCATGATAATGGCAACATGGCGAGGTTGAGAGCAACACATATCAGACATCTGTTGATTTTCGAGGGACATAACGCGTACTCATTTCCTTTTATCAGAACACAACGGCTTTCCAGCTGACATAAGCCTGATATGGCTCACGCTACAACGTTTAGCTGACGCTGCACCTTTTACCGAGGGTGCGGCAACACGCGCAAAAAAGCCGTGTCTCCCTTACAGGCACGGCTTACACTGACAGATCACCGATTCCACCTTTAACATTCAGGCTCAGAAAAGCCAAATCTACTGTCAGTGTGGCGCAGACTATACCATTTCAATGTGGCGCTAACAAACTGCTGCATAAGCACTAAACCGGTCTTATCGCGCAAACTGAGGAAGTTTATCCTTTGCCGATGCACGTGCGCGAGCATCAATCTCCAACACTTCCTCAACAGACGTCGGTTCGGCGCTCACTAACTGCTCCATAACCTGACGATTCAGTGAAGCAATGTCAGTAAAACGAATCTCGCCATTCAGAAAAGCCGCCACTGAGATTTCATTCGCTGCATTCAGCGTGGTAGTGGCTGCCTGCCCGGTATTGCTGGCTTCAATAGCAAGCTGAAGGCAAGGATAACGCGCGTAATCCGGATCACTAAACGTCAGTGCGCCCATCTTACAAAAATCCAGTGCTTCAACGTCAGTCGTCACACGGCGGGGATACGCCATGGCATGCGCAATAGGCGTTCGCATATCCGGTGAGCCCAGCTGAGCCAGTACGCTGCCGTCACGATAGCGAACCATAGAATGGATAACCGACTGCGGATGGATAATCACTTCCATTTCGGCGGCTGACGCATTAAACAGCCAGCGCGCTTCAATATATTCCAGCCCTTTGTTCATCATCGTGGCAGAGTCGACAGAAATCTTGCGTCCCATTGACCAGTTCGGATGAGCGCATGCCTGATCCGGTGTCACGCGGCTGAATTGGTCTAAAGGCAATTCGCGGAATGGTCCGCCGGACCCGGTCAGTACAATGCGGGAAATCCCATGTTCTTCAAGTGAAGCATAGCCCAGTTGTCTCTGAACGGATTCAGGCAAACTCTGGAAAATCGCATTGTGTTCGCTGTCGATAGGTAAGAGCTGAGACTGATTCTGACGCACGGCATCCATGAAAATACGGCCGCAGGTCACCAGAGATTCTTTATTTGCCAGAAGAACTTGTTTGCCCGCACGAACGGCAGACAACGTCGGTAACAGCCCTGCCGCGCCGACAATGGCAGACATGACCTGATCGACATCATCCAGCGCCGCCAGTTCGATGGCCGCGTCCGGGCCAGACAGGACTTCGGTATTGATTCCCTGCTCCGACAAGATTGCCCGCAATTTGCGCGCAGAAGACTCATCCGCCATCGACGCATAGGCCGGACGAAACTCCAGACATTGCTGCGCCATAACGTCGACATTGCGGCCCGCAACCAGAGCCTTAACAGAGAACGCGTCAGGGTTAGACCGGACAACGGAAAGCGTGCTGGTGCCGACAGATCCTGTCGAACCAAGAATAGTCATTTGTTTCATGAAAATGCCCGGGATAACGCTCGTAAATTCGGAAAGTGCACAGTCTGAAACCTCTTATCGGGCTTGTCCATGAGATTGTGCAGATAGATAAAATAATTGGAGGCCACTTAAAAACAAAGCGCCGCAATTGCGGCGCTTTGTGAGAGACATAAGCCGGATTAGAAATCCATCAGCTCAGTTTCTTTTTCAGCTAACGCAACGTCGATTTTCTTGATGAAAATGTCAGTCAGTTTCTGAATATCGTCCTGAGAACGGCGATCTTCATCTTCGCTGATTTCTTTATCTTTCAGGAGTGCTTTGGTTTTGTCGTTAGCGTCGCGACGGACGTTACGCACAGAAACACGGCCCTGCTCTGCTTCGCCACGAACAACTTTGATCAGGTCTTTACGACGCTCTTCAGTCAGTGCTGGCAATGGAACACGGATAGTTGCGCCCGCAGAAGATGGGTTCAGACCCAAATCGGATGTCATGATCGCTTTTTCCACAGCCGCGCTGATAGAGCGGTCGAATACGGAAATAGCCAAAGTACGGGAATCTTCAACCGTTACCTGAGCCAGCTGGCGCAGTGGTGTAGATGAACCATAGTAATCGACCATGATGCCATCCAGGATGCCTGGAGAAGCACGACCGGTACGGATTTTGCTGATATGCGTTTTGAATGATTCAACGCATTTATCCATGCGAATTTCAGCGTCTTTTTTGATTTCGTTAATCACGTTGTGAACCCTTGAAAGCTGTTTACCTGGCAGACCATAACATCAGTATAGTCCGTGAATACTTATGCCAGCACAGGCTGGCTGAACGGTATGTTCAATTGTGAAGGATCACTCCGCGTTAGAAATCAGCGTCCCTTCATTTTCACCCATCACCACACGGCGCAGTGCGCCCGGTTTGTTCATGTTGAAAACACGAATTGGCAGATTGTGATCGCGGGCCAGTGTAAACGCCGCCAGATCCATCACTTTCAATTCCTGTTCCAGCACTTCCTGATAGGTCAATTTTTCGTACAGTGTCGCTTCCGGATTTTTCACCGGGTCGGCGGAATAAACACCGTCGACTTTGGTGGCTTTTAATACCACATCAGCTTCGATTTCGATACCACGCAGGCATGCTGCTGAGTCAGTGGTAAAGAAAGGATTGCCGGTACCGGCGGAAAAAATCACCACGCGGTTATGACGCAACAGGCTGATCGCTTCAGCCCAGCTGTAATTATCACAAACACCGTTCAAAGGGATTGCGGACATCAAACGTGCGTTAACATAAGCACGGTGTAACGCGTCACGCATCGCCAGACCATTCATGACAGTCGCCAGCATACCCATATGGTCGCCTACAACACGATTCATGCCAGCCTGCGCCAGACCCGCACCGCGGAACAAGTTACCGCCGCCGATCACAACGCCTACCTGAATGCCGAGTTCGACCAGCTCTTTCACTTCCTGAGCCATACGATCTAATACACTCGCGTCGATACCAAAACCTTCACTGCCCTGCAGGGCTTCGCCACTGAGTTTGAGCAGGATACGCTGATAAACGGGTTTCGCATTGGTAGCCATGGTGTCTGTCCTAGAAGCAATGTGTCTTAATGGATAGTCGGTCTTTACATCATAGCGTTGTCTGAATGACCACACGCACAATGTAATGGGAATTTGGGGCTGGATAAAACGGAACCGCCCTTTCGCAGCGGTTCCATTTTAGGTGTATCAGATACTGATTAAGACTGTTTAGTCATCGCTGCAACTTCAGCAGCAAAGTCAGTCTCAACTTTCACGATACCTTCGCCCACTTCGAAGCGGATGAAGTTAACAACGTCAGCGTTGTGCTCTTTCAGAACCTGGCCCACAGTTTTGCTTGGGTCGATTACGAAAGGCTGACCAGTCAGAGAAACTTCGCCGGTGAATTTCTTCATGCGGCCTTCAACCATTTTCTCTGCGATTTCTTTAGGCTTGCCAGACTGCATAGCGATGTCCAGCTGTACCTGGTACTCTTTTTCAACAACTTCAGCAGACACGTCTTCTGGTTTAACAAATTCAGGCTTGCTTGCAGCAACGTGCATAGCGATTTGTTTAACCAGATCTTCGTCAGCGCCTTTAGCTGCGATCAGAACACCGATACGTGCGCCGTGCAGGTAGCTACCCAACACTTCGCCTTCCAGGGAAGAAACGCGACGAATGTTGATGTTTTCACCGATTTTTGCGACCAGAGCAACACGCTCTTCTTCGAATTGTGCTTTCAGCACTTCAACGTCGGTGATTTTGCCTGCAACCGCAGCGTCCAATACTTTGTCAGCGAAAGCCTGGAAACCACCATCTTTAGCAACAAAGTCAGTCTGGCAGTTAACTTCCAGAATCACACCGTAGTTGCCTTCGATTTTGGTTTTGATCACGCCGTCAGCAGCTACGTTGCCTGCTTTTTTCGCCGCTTTGATCGCGCCAGATTTACGCATGTTTTCAATTGCCAGCTCGATGTCGCCGTTAGCTTCAACCAGAGCTTTCTTACAATCCATCATGCCAGCGCCAGTACGTTCGCGCAGTTCTTTTACCAGGGCAGCGGTAATATCAGCCATTGTATTTTCCTCGATTATCTCAGTGCAAAAAGGCTTTTTGCGGTGAGATATTTCTCGCATTTAAGATAAGCAAAGGGGGCCAATAAAGGCCCCCTAACCAACATATTTCAATACCTGGTTAATAAGGGCTCTGCTGAGCTTGCCTTATTATTCAGCTTCTACGAAGCTTTCTTCTGCCTGAACAGCCAGATCTTGCGAACGGCCTTCACGGACAGTAGCAGCAACAGCGCTCAGGTACAGATTTACTGCACGGATTGCGTCATCGTTACCTGGGATAACAAAGTCAACGCCATCCGGATCGGAGTTGGTATCAACAATGGAGAATACCGGGATACCCAGGTTGTTAGCTTCTTTGATTGCAATGTGTTCGTGATCAGCGTCGACAACGAACAGAGCATCAGGAAGACCACCCATATCCTTGATACCACCCAGGCTGTTTTCCAGCTTAGCCAATTCGCGAGTACGCATCAGCGCCTCTTTCTTGGTCAGCTTCTCGAAAGTACCGTCCTGAGACTGAACTTCCAGATCTTTCAAACGTTTGATGGACTGACGAACAGTTTTCCAGTTAGTCAGCATGCCGCCCAACCAGCGATGGTTCACGAAGAACTGGTCGCAGTTGTGTGCAGCTTCTTTTACCGCTTCGCTTGCTGCGCGTTTAGTACCAACGAACAGGATTTTGCCTTTACGGGCAGAAATCTTCTGCAACTCAGCCAGAGCTTCGTTGAACATTGGAACAGTTTTTTCCAGGTTGATGATGTGAACCTTGTTACGTGCGCCGAAGATGAATGGCTTCATTTTCGGGTTCCAGTAACGGGTTTGGTGACCGAAGTGAACACCAGCCTGGAGCATGTCGCGCATGGAAACAGTTGCCATGATAAAACCTCTATTAAGTAGTTGGGGTTATGCCTCCACGTATCCCATAACACCGACCCTGCAGAACGAATTCCCAGAGCACCCCGGCGAATGTGTCGATACGTGTGTGTTATTACTTACGTTAATAAGTACACAATGAGTGATTTTGGCTTTAATCCCTCAGCGTCGTTAAGACTCAGAGCGGATTGCCGGCGCGCTTTATACCATAAATAACGACCCGGCAGCAACTTTTGTTCACCGGATTACTTCCCGGAAAATGATAGTTTGGCAGGTAATATCAGGGCTGATACCATAAGCCACAGCTAATTATTGACGACATCGGTGCAGAAATAAAGCACACCCGATGTACAGAACCTGCAGGATTACTCATGGCAATTTCAATCAAAACCCCGGAAGATATCGAAAAAATGCGCGTCGCTGGCCGTCTGGCTGCGGAAGTGCTGGAAATCATTGAGCCTTACGTTAAACCGGGCGTCAGCACCGGCGAGCTCGACCGGATTTGTTCCGATCACATCGTCAACAAACAACATGCCATTTCTGCCTGCCTGGATTACCACGGCTTCCCGAAATCGGTCTGCATTTCTATCAACGAAGTGGTCTGCCACGGTATCCCGAGCGAAGACAAAATCCTTAAAGATGGCGACATCGTCAATATCGACGTCACTGTCATTAAAGACGGTTTCCACGGCGATACCTCTAAGATGTTCATCGCAGGCAAACCGACTATTCTTGGCGAACGTCTATGCCGTATCACGCAGGAAAGCCTGTACATTGCCCTGCGCATGATCAAGCCGGGCATCCGCCTGCGCACGCTGGGTAAAGAGATCCAGAAATTCGTGGAAGCGGAGAAATTCTCCGTGGTGCGCGAATATTGCGGTCACGGTATCGGCGAAGGTTTCCACGAAGAACCTCAGGTTCTGCATTACGATGCGGATGACGGTGGCGTTGTGTTACAGGCCGGTATGGCTTTCACCGTTGAACCGATGGTCAATGCTGGTGATTACCGTATCCGCACCATGAAAGACGGCTGGACAGTAAAAACTAAAGATCGCAGCTTGTCGGCTCAGTACGAGCATACTATTGTGGTGACAGATAACGGTTGTGAAATTATGACGCTGCGTAAGGATGACACCATCCCGGCTATCCTGACGCACGACTAACAGTTCCCCGCTCGGCGCAGAGGGGTTAAATCTGTCAATCAAACCGGCGAAAGCCGGTTTTTTTATCCTTAACGTGTAGGAATAGGCTGCGCATCTATGATTGAAAACTTCTCTGCTGAAAAGAGCCTGCTGCCGCAAACGACGCAGGAACTCACCCGCGCTTTCCCGCCACAGCCTGTTACCCCTTCCGCCTATCCGGATGACGACTTAAACCGTCAGAGCCTCAAGCAACACATGGAACAGTTTCAGGTCTGGCTGGCAGAAGCTTTCAATGCCGGACAGCGCGCCGAAGAACTGGTCGATGCACGCACGCATTATATCGACCAGCTGCTGCAACGCCTGTGGACGTTTTACGGCTTTGACAATATCCCGGAAACCGCAATGGTGGCCGTCGGTGGTTACGGGCGCGGCGAATTACACCCGCTGTCGGATATTGATGTACTGGTACTCAGCCAGAAGCGCCTCAACGATGAGCAGGCGCAACGCATTGGCGAGCTGATTACCCTGTTGTGGGACCTGAAGCTGGAAGTCGGTCACAGCGTGCGCACGCTGGAAGAATGTCTGCTGGAAGGGCTGGCCGATTTAACGGTCGCGACCAATCTGATCGAATCGCGCCTGATTTGCGGCGATGTCGCCCTGTTCCTCAATATGCAAAAACACATTTTCAGTGACGGTTTCTGGCCTTCGCCAAATTTCTTCCGCGCCAAAATTACCGAGCAAAATGAGCGTCATCAGCGCTATCACGGCACCAGCTACGGCCTGGAACCCGACATCAAAAGCAGCCCTGGCGGCCTGCGTGATATCCACACCATATTGTGGGTCGCCCGCCGCCACTTCGGGGCCACGTCGCTCGATGAAATGGTCGCCTTTGGCTTCCTGACGAAAGCGGAACGCAACGAACTTCTGGAATGCCAGAGTTTCCTGTGGCGCATCCGTTTTGCGCTGCATCTGGTGCTGCCGCGTTACGATAACCGCCTGCTTTTCGACAGACAGCAAAGTGTGGCGCAACTGCTGCAATATCAGGGCGAAGGCAACCAGCCCGTCGAACGCATGATGAAAGATTTTTACCGCATGACCCGCCGGGTTGGCGAACTGAATCAGATGTTATTGCAGCTGTTTGATGAGGCGATTCTGGCCATCGGGCCAAATGAAAAACCCCGTCCTCTGGATGAGAATTTCCAGCTGCGCGGTGATCTCATCGATCTGCGCGATGAATCACTGTTTGAGCATCGCCCGGAAACCATTATCAGCATGTTTCAGCTGATGGTTCGTCATCGCGAAATCAAAGGAATCTACTCCACCACGGTACGTTTGCTGCGCCATGCGCGCCGTCATCTGAAAGAACCGTTGTGCATGATCCCGCAGGCGCGTGAAACCTTTATGTCGATTCTGCGCCACCCCGGCGCCGTCTCGCGAGCGCTGGTGCCGATGCATCGCCACAGCGTTCTCTGGGCCTATATGCCGCAGTGGGGGCAAATCGTCGGACAGATGCAGTTTGACCTTTTCCACGCCTACACGGTTGATGAACACACCATTCGCGTTCTGCAAAAATTAGAAAGCTTCGCCCATGAAGAAACGCGGCCAAAACATCCGTTGTGCGTGGAATTATATCCGCGCCTTCCGCAGCCTGAATTGCTGCTGATCGCTGCCCTTTTCCACGATATCGCCAAAGGACGCGGCGGCGACCATTCCATTCTCGGCGCGCAGGACGTACTGGAGTTTGCCGAACTTCACGGCCTGAATTCGCGTGAAACACAGCTTGTTTCGTGGCTGGTGCGCTGCCATCTGCTGATGTCAGTCACCGCGCAACGCCGCGATATTCAGGATCCCAACGAAATCCAGCAATTCGCCGCCGAGATGCAGAGCGAGGTGCGTCTGCGTTATCTGGTCAGCCTGACCGTTGCCGATATCTGCGCGACAAACGAAACGCTGTGGAACAGCTGGAAACAGAGCCTGATACGTGAGCTGTATTTCGCCACCGAAAAACAGCTGCGCCGCGGCATGCAAAATACTCCGGACCTGCGCGAGCGCGTGCGTCATCACCGCTTGCAGGCGCTGGCGTTGCTGCGTATGGATAATATCGATGAGGAAGCGTTGCACCGCATATGGAGCCGCTGCCGCGCCGATTACTTCCTTCGCCATTCACCGAATCAGCTCGCATGGCACGCCAGACATTTACTTGAGCATGACTCCTCCAAACCGCTGGTTTTAGTCAGCCGTCAGGCCACGCGCGGCGGTACAGAGATATTCATCTGGAGCGCTGACCGCCCGTATCTGTTCGCCACGGTAGCCGGTGAGCTGGACAGACGTAATCTGAGCATCCACGACGCACAGATTTTCACTAACCGCGACGGCATGGCGATGGACACCTTTATCGTGCTGGAACCGGACGGCAGCCCGCTGGCGCAGGACAGGCACGAAGCCATCCGTTATGCGCTGGAACAATCGATGACGCAAGCTTATCAGCCGCCGCGTGCGCGACGCCCGTCACCGAAACTGCGCCATTTCAGCGTGCAGACCGAAGTCAGCTTCCTGCCGACACATACCGACCGCCGGACGTACATGGAACTGGTCGCGCTCGATCAGCCGGGTCTGCTGGCGCGCGTCGGGGAAGTCTTCTCAGACCTGGGGCTTTCGTTACATGGCGCGAGGATCTCGACCATCGGCGAGCGGGTAGAAGACTTATTTATTCTGGCAAACGGGGAGCGCCGTGCGCTGGATAAACAAACTCGCAAGGAAATCACACGCCGATTAACCGAGGCACTCAACCCGGGCGATAAAATGTGATACAAGTACCATTATCTTTTAAAACCAATTCAGGAAAGAGAACAGGATGCAGCAACTACAAACCGTTATTGAACAAGCCTTCGAACGCCGTGCGGACATCACCCCGGCAAACGTTGACAGCGTAACGCGCGACGCCGTAAACCAGGTTATCAACAAAATCGACAGCGGCGAATTGCGCGTTGCCGAGAAGATTGATGGCGAATGGGTAACGCATCAGTGGCTGAAGAAAGCGGTGCTGCTGTCCTTCAGAATCAACGACAACCAGGTTATGGAAGGTGGCGAAAGCCGTTACTTCGACAAAGTCCCGATGAAATTTGCAGACTACGACGAAGCCCGTTTCCAGCGTGAAGGTTTCCGCGTGGTGCCACCGGCGGCAGTCCGTAAAGGCGCGTTCATCGCCCGTAACACGGTTCTGATGCCTTCTTACGTCAACATCGGCGCATACGTTGATGAAGGCACCATGGTTGATACCTGGGCGACTGTCGGTTCTTGCGCGCAGATCGGTAAAAACGTTCACCTGTCCGGCGGCGTCGGCATCGGTGGCGTTCTGGAGCCACTTCAGGCTAACCCGACCATCATCGAAGACAACTGCTTCATCGGCGCGCGTTCAGAAATTGTTGAAGGCGTGATCGTTGAAGAAGGCTCTGTGATTTCCATGGGCGTTTACATCGGCCAGAGCACCAAAATTTACGACCGCGAAACCGGCGAAGTATTCTACGGCCGCGTCCCTGCGGGTTCCGTCGTGGTTTCCGGCAACCTGCCTTCTAAAGACGGTAAATACAGCCTGTACTGCGCCGTTATCGTGAAGAAAGTGGATGCGAAAACGCTGGGCAAAACAGGCCTGAATGAGTTGCTGCGCACCATCGAGTAAAATTAAAAAGCGGGTAATTGTTTTGAAAACAAAAAGATTACCCGCTATTTTTTTATCTTGCAGATGGCGAATTGTGTCATCAGTCAACGATTCGGACCGCTGTTCGGTTCATTATGATCAACAGATATTCTCCTAAACGAAGGTGGCGCTATGTATGACAATCTGAAAAGCCTGGGCATTAATAATCCCGACGATATTGATCGTTACAGCCTGCGTCAGGAGGCCAATAACGATATTCTGAAGATCTATTTCCGCAGAGACAAAGGCGAATTTTTTGCTAAAAGCGTGAAATTCAAATACCCGCGCCAGCGCAAAACGATCGTTGCCGATAATGCGGGTCAGGGTTATAAAGAAATTCATGAAATCAGCCCGAATCTGCGTTATGTCATTGATGAGCTGGATCAAATCTGTCAGCGCGATCAGGTAGAAGTGGATCTGAAACGTAAAATTCTTGATGACCTTCGTCACCTTGAATCCGTTGTGGCAAATAAGATTACTGAGATTGAATCCGATCTGGAAAAACTGACCAGCGGCCGCTGATTAATCACCGCCCGAACTGTCATAAAGCAAAAAGGTCAGGTTTTTAAACCTGACCTTTTTTATTGCCTTCCGCTGCGCTGCGCCGGACTGACTTATCTCAGCAATAACCTATTTCAGCAGCTGGCCCCATTTTTCGGCCCACGGAATTGCCAGGGTTTCCGGCTCAGCCGTTTCCATCGCATCGACTTCCAGCATTTCGCCAATCCGGGAAGCGCCCTGCTCTTGCAATAAATCATCCAGCTTATGACCGCCGCCACAGAAATGGTCGTAGCTGCTGTCGCCCAGCGCAATCATGCCGTAACGCAGCTCTGGCTGATAACCGACGGTATCGCGGATCGCGGCATAAAGCGGCGCGATGCTGTCAGGCAAATCGCCCTGACCGGTCGTCGACGTCACTACCAGCACGAAATGATGGCGGTAATACTGCCAGGCTTCCAGCGTGCCTTCTTCAAACAGTTTGACGTCATGCCCCTGGCTTTTGAGCACGGTTTCCGCTTCTTCCGCTACCAGTAACGCATTGCCGTACACCGTCCCGACAAAAATTCCGACTTCAGCCATGAGCTTCACTCCTGTGTGATCTTAACGTCTTAAATTTGTGCACTATCCTGACCGCAAGCGGGGTCAAACTCAACCCTTTCAAGCCCGGGGACTTTCCCCTGCCAGCCGAACTGCGTCACGACATTTTGCCAGCGGTGATCCCAGCGCGCCTGCAAACTGAGCAACTCACCCGTCACCGGATGCGGCAGTTGCATATGACTGGCGTGGAGCATCAGACCGGAACAGCCAAAATGTTCGGTCATCCCGCGATTTTGTTTTAAATCGCCGTGCGCGCTGTCGCCAATGATCGGATGACGTAAATGCGACATATGGCGGCGAAGCTGATGCTTACGCCCGGTTTCCGGCCGGAGTTCCACCAGGCTGTATCGGGCCGTATCGTAACGCCCGACGGCGACCGGCATTTCTACCTGCGCGAGCGAACGGTAATGGGTCACTGCGGGCTGCGGCGCTTTATCCGGATTCGTGAACTTATCGGCAATTTTATCCAGCTCTTCTGTCAGCGCGTAATCAAGCGTTCCGTCTTCAGTGAGATAACCGCGAACCACGGCGTGGTACACCTTGCTCATCTGCTGATTTTCAAACTGCTGAGACAACAGCCGCGCTACGTCGCTCGACAGCGCCAGCAGCAAAACGCCCGACGTCGGTTTATCCAGGCGATGAACGGTAAAAACATGCTGACCAATCTGATCGCGTAATGTTTGCATCACAAACACCGTTTCATGTCGGTCCAGCCAGCTGCGATGAACCAGCATACCCGCAGGTTTATTCACTGCGACCAGATGTTCGTCCTGATACAAAATTTCCAGCATGTCAGTCTTCTATATTGAGCAAGTCGTCGAGGCGTTGCAGCTGATTCAGCAACAGAGCTGCTTCAGGCATCGCTTCTTCAAAATAGGGGGTGATAGCAAAACGGGTAGGCAGCGGGGCTTCAGCGGCCAGCAACGCGTACATGCGAGGGATCAAAACCCATTGCAACCACTGATCAGCGGACATGGTATCCACCGAAAATGGCTCTTTGCTTTCAAAAGCTTCCGGTTCCGGCGGCGTGGCATGCCACAGCTTGTCGTTGCGCATCGCCTGTTCGATATCTTCTAAAATCTCGCGAACCTGTTTTTCTGTATTCATGGTTACTCTCTTCGTTCATGGCCCGGGCAGCTTCTGCCCGGGGCGCAAAGCATAACATTGAAGGCCGGATGCCCCAACCTTCTGCATCGTATCCAAATTATCAATCAATCTATAAGTTTTTCATGGTGGCGGTAAACGCCCGATACGGGCAAACTACCGCCACTTTTTTCTTCACAGATGTGTCAACATGTCCTCACAACATCCGCAAAAAGCACACGCTACGCCAGCCAAAGCCATGCTGGCTTCCGTCACGGGTTACGCCATGGACGGTTTCGATTTATTGATCCTCGGTTTCATGCTGCCCGCCATCGCCAGTGAATTCGGGTTAACGTCATCACAAAGTGGCTCGCTGGTCACCTGGACGCTGATTGGTGCCGTTCTCGGCGGCGTCATTTTCGGCCCGATAAGTGACCGCTTTGGCCGAATCCGCGTTCTGACATTTACCATTCTGATGTTCTCCGTCTTCACCGGCCTGTGCGCTTTTGCACAAGGTTACTGGGATTTACTCATTTACCGCACGCTGGCAGGCGTGGGTCTGGGCGGCGAATTTGGTATTGGTATGGCGTTAATTGCCGAAGCATGGCCGGTTGAAAAACGTAACCGCGCGTCGGCGTATGTCGGTATGGGCTGGCAGCTGGGCGTATTACTGGCGGCCTTCCTGACGCCGATGTTGCTCGGTATTATCGGCTGGCGTGGGATGTTCCTGGTCGGCCTGCTACCGGCGCTGGCTTCTTTCCTGATCCGCCGCACCATGGGCGAACCGGAAGCCTTTGTCAAAAACACAGCCACTGATAACAAGGGTTCGCTGCTGAGCCGCATCAGGTTGCTGTTTCGTGATAAAGCCACCACCAAAGCCAGCCTCGGCATTCTGATCCTCTGCTCCGTGCAAAATTTTGGCTATTACGGGCTGATGATCTGGATGCCCAGTTACCTGTCGAAAAACTTCGGTTTTTCCCTGACTAAATCCGGTTTATGGACGGCGGTCACGGTCGTGGGGATGACATTTGGGATCTGGCTGTTCGGCGTGTTGTCGGATCGTTTCCCGCGCTGGAAAATCTTCCTGATCTATCAGATTGGCGCGGTCATTATGGTGGTGTGTTACGCGCAGCTTTCTGACCCGACGCTGATGCTGTTTGCCGGCGCGGTGATGGGCATGTTCGTGAACGGGATGATTGGCGGCTACGGCGGACTGATTTCTGATTTGTATCCGGTACGCGTCAGGGCGACGGCGCAGAATTTGCTGTTCAATCTGGGACGCGGTGTGGGCGGTTTTGGCCCGCTGGTGATCGGCCTGCTGGTTTCACAGGTTTCTTTTACTGCCGCCATTAGCCTGCTGGCCGCCATTTACCTGCTGGATATCTTCGCCACGCTTTTCCTGCTGCCAAAAAAGCAAGGGCAGGATGACGTACTGGGTGCGATTGGCTGACGACAACGGATTCTCCTGTTCTGGCAGGAGCGTCATATAACGCGTGGGTTTAAAGCGCGTGAATTTGTAGCGGAAAAACAAAAAGTTGGGGGCACTGTTTTCACAGTGCCCCCGGTTCGTTTTATAGCAATCCAGCTACATTAGTGCTCCCTGCTCAATCCTTGAAAACTTTTCCTGCGGTTATCCTAACCGGCTGTCCTTCGCATCGTCCTACTTTCATCCTGACGGGCTATCCTAAGTCGTCCTGACTATAATCCCTTGGTCATCTGTGACCCGCTCAGCTTCCTTTGTGAGCTCTCTTCTCCGTCCTGGAGGTGTCCCTGGTTTCGTCCTGAAACATCCTGGCATAATCCGATGCCGTCCTGACTCTTCCTGAGCCGTCCCCTGCTTTATGAATCAGCCATCATCCTGATGTTCTGTTTCATGCTTCCTTTGTGCACGACTAGAATCGTCGATTTCGACCTTTGGAGCAAGACAGGGTGTAAGCCAAAACCAGGGAATGTGAGCCGTCTTACAGGTGATAAAAACATTATCCAACTGAAATAAAAGGATTTATCAAATAAACAGAGAGAGTAATTAAGTCAAATTAGCGAGATCTCTTACAGCCTTTGTGAGAGATCTCTCACACGCTTGTGAGCCATTTGAGCTCTGCGGGAATGGGGGATTCAGAACAACATCAGGCGGGGTAAACAGCGGTCAGCATTGTAAGGAATTCTGGCAGCGAAGGCGAGAGTATCGTTCTTTTTTTGCTGCCGAACTGTTCCAGAACAACATTTCCGGTCACATTGCACAAAGAAACCATATCCAGCTCGGAATCCGTGGTGGCCAGAAAAACCGTCGGCGTCAGTTTCAGGCGTTTTTGTGTGACCAGATGACCAATCAGATTCTC
Source organism: Rahnella sp. PD12R (assembly GCF_019200965.1). Taxonomy (NCBI): domain Bacteria; kingdom Pseudomonadati; phylum Pseudomonadota; class Gammaproteobacteria; order Enterobacterales; family Yersiniaceae; genus Rahnella; species Rahnella sp. PD12R. The sequence goes on from NZ_JAHTMS010000019.1 coordinate 36,379, forward strand.
CTGCAAACGGGTAAAATCTTCCGGGCTCCAGACCTGAAGCAGCGTCATCGCATTGCCCTGCCAGCTGGCCGTCATATCACCGGCAAACTGCGTAGTGTAAAACGCATGTGCTTCCGGTCGCAGCTGCAGCTCCATCGCACGTTCCACATTTTCCAGCGTGGCCGCCGGGCTGAAAACCTGAGTCAGCCAGTAAACAACGTCATCATCGGTTTTCACCGCACAAGGGGAATCGACGCCAAACAGCGCTTCGCTGGAAGGCGGCATACCGGTCTCCTTCTGCCAGACATCGACATAACGCTGAGTAAATTCACGCAATGCTACAGAAACTTCAGACTCCATAATTCTCTCATCTTCAGGTAAGGCTGGGTTAAACTGGTGGCTATTCCCTATTGTACCTATCTCTAAGCAAGGTGACAGCATGTCCTCTTATCAGGATAACCCCGCACTGGCGCAACTGACGCTGGGCAAAAGCACGGCCTACGTCGATCATTACGACGCTTCTTTATTACAGGCGGTTCCGCGCAGCATGAACCGCGAACCGCTGGGCCTGTTCCCTGACAACCTGCCGTTCCAGGGCGCCGATATCTGGACGCTGTACGAGCTGTCGTGGCTCAACGCCAAAGGGTTACCACAGGTAGCCGTCGGTGAAATCAGCCTGAAAGCCGACAGCCAGAATCTGATCGAATCCAAAAGCTTTAAGCTCTACCTCAACAGCTTCAACCAGACCGTATTCCCTGACTGGCAGGCGGTACAGGAAACGTTAACACGGGATTTAAGCGCCTGCGCTCAGGGCGACGTCACGGTCACCGTCAGCCGTTTGTCCGACATCGAAGGCTCGCCGGTCGGGCACTTTGAAGGCACCTGCATTGACGACCAGGATATTGAAATCGACAGCTATGAATTCAGCACGGACTACCTTGCTGACGCCGCCGGTGAAGAAATTGTCGAAGAATCGCTGGTCAGCCACCTGCTGAAATCTAACTGCCTGATCACCCATCAGCCAGACTGGGGTTCCGTACAAATCCAGTATCGCGGCCCGAAAATTGATCGCGAAGCGCTGCTGCGCTATCTGGTTTCATTCCGCCATCACAATGAATTCCATGAACAATGCGTCGAACGCATCTTTAATGACATCCTGCGTTTTTGTCAGCCAGAAAAGCTGGCCGTCTACGCCCGCTATACACGACGCGGCGGTCTGGATATCAATCCCTGGAGATCTAACTTCCCGTTTGAGCCTGCAACGGCGAGGCTTGTCAGACAATAATGCGGGGCATTGCTCAAGAACTGAGCTAACGCTCTGTCAGCATTGGTAAAAGCCTGATGACAAGGTTACTGTTAATTCAGAGAGAGATTCCGGGTACTGCGTATCCGGCGTTCTCTCTGCTATCAGGCTAGTGTTTTTGTTTGTCTTTCGCGATGCGACGCAAAAAACGTGATCCGAAAAATCATGCGTAGCGGAACTCAGCAGAAACATTCACAGCACCATTTGGTGTCAAGGAGCAACTTTGATTACACATATCAGCCCGTTGGGCTCAATGGATTTGTTGTCGCAGTTGGAAGTCGACATGCTCAAGCGAACCGCGAGCAGCGACTTATACCGTCTTTTCCGCAACTGTTCACTGGCCGTTCTCAACAGCGGCAGCCAGACTGACAGCAGTAAAGAACTCCTCGAACGTTTCGAAAGTTTTGATATCAACGTGCTGCGCAGAGAGCGTGGCGTGAAACTTGAACTGGTGAATCCACCGGAAGATGCCTTTGTTGATGGCCGGATTATCCGTTCATTGCAGGCTAACCTGTTCGCCGTCCTGCGCGACATCCTGTTCGTGAATGCCCAGATTTCCAGCAATTCGCGCTTTGAGAATTTCAACAGCGGGAATTCAGCCCATCTCACCAATATGGTGTTCTCGATTTTACGCAACGCCCGCGCGCTTCATCTGGATGAAGATCCAAACATGGTGGTGTGCTGGGGCGGTCATTCCATTAATGAAAATGAATACCAGTATGCCCGCAACGTCGGCAGCCAGCTGGGTTTGCGCGAACTGAACATTTGTACCGGCTGTGGTCCGGGTGCAATGGAAGCACCGATGAAAGGTGCCGCCGTCGGCCACGCGCAGCAGCGTTATAAAGCCGGTCGTTTTATCGGAATGACCGAGCCTTCTATCATCGCGGCTGAGCCACCGAATCCGCTGGTCAATGAACTGATCATCATGCCGGATATCGAAAAACGGCTGGAAGCTTTCGTGCGTATCGCTCACGGGATCATCATCTTCCCGGGCGGCGTAGGCACGGCGGAAGAGCTGTTGTATCTGCTGGGCATTTTGATGGATCCGGAAAACAGCGATCAGGTTCTGCCACTGATCCTGACCGGGCCAAAAGAAAGCGCGGATTATTTCCTCGTTCTGGATGCTTTTATCAAAGACACGCTGGGTGAAGAAGCCGCTAAGTTCTACACCATCATCGTAGACGATCCGACCGAAGTCGCGCGCCAGATGAAACGCGCCATGCCGCTGGTGAAAGAAAACCGCCGAAACAGTGGGGATGCTTACAGCTTCAACTGGTCAATCCGTATTGCGCCGGACCTGCAACATCCGTTTGAGCCAAATCACGAAAACATGGCGAACCTGAATCTGTATCCGAACCAGCCACCACAGGAACTGGCCGCCGCACTGCGTCGCGCCTTCTCCGGGATTGTGGCCGGTAACGTGAAAGAATTCGGTATTCACGCTATCGAAAAGCACGGGCGTTTCAAGCTGCACGGCGACCCGGCATTGATGAAAAAAATGGACAGTCTGTTGCAGGGCTTTGTCGCACAGCACCGCATGAAATTGCCGGGCAGCGCGTACATTCCTTGTTATGAAATCTGCGCCTGACACCGTTCAGGCTGCATTTCTGAAACAGTTCCCGGAGCGACGTAAGTCGCTCTGATTTTATGGATTTTGATGACCCGCTTATGGCAATACACCTGCTGATTATTGATGCCCTCAACCTGATCCGCCGCATTCACGCGGTCCAGGGTTCTCCTTGTCTTCTCACCTGCCAAAATGCCGCCAGACAGCTCGTTCAGCACACACAGGCGACACATGCCGTTGCGGTTTTCGATGAAGACGATCGCGCCGACAGCTGGCGTCATCAGTGTCTGCCGGATTACAAAGCCGGACGCTCCCCGATGCCGGACAACCTGTTTGCGGAGATGCCGGAACTGAAAGCGGGTTTTGCCGCGATGGGCATCACCTGCTGGCATTCCGCCGGAAATGAGGCGGACGATCTGGCTGCCACACTGGCGGCAAAAGTCTCTTCCGGCGGGCATCAGGTCACGATTGTGTCGACAGACAAAGGTTACTGCCAGTTGCTGGCGCCGAACGTGCAAATCCGCGATTATTTCCAGAAACGCTGGCTGGACATGCCTTTCGTGCGCGAAACCTTTGGCGTTTTGCCTCAGCAACTTACCGATTACTGGGGTCTGGCGGGGATCAGCAGCAGTAAAATTCCGGGCGTGCCGGGAATCGGGCCGAAAACAGCGGTGACATTGCTGACGCAGACCGGCTCGCTGGACGAGCTTTACCACAATCTGGAAGGTGTTCCGGAGAAATGGCGCAAAAAGCTGGAAGAACACCGTGAGCTGGCTTATGCCTGTAAACGGGTTTCCACGCTGCAAACCGATCTCGCGCTGGATGGCAATTTACAGCAACTGCGCTTACCCTGAATTTTGCATTAAAAAAGGCGCTCTCCGAAGAGAAGCGCCTCATTAACAGACTCAATGATCGAAAGTATCAGCGGTCGCGCTCGTCGCGACGCCCACCAATTGCCGACCAGAAACGGCGGATATGTACGGTCACTTCTTCGCGGTCGTGATAAAGCTGCTTGGCGAAGATCTCCGCGTTCACGCCGTTTTCCTTCAGGCGCTCATCAATGCGTTCAAGAATGTTAGACACTTCTTCATAACGCTTCTTCATCGGCAACTTCAGGTTGAAAATCGCCTCGCGACACCAGCCGTTCACCAGCCAGTCACACATCAGCGCGGCTACTTTCGCCGGTTTTTCTACCATGTCGCAAACCAGCCAGTAGTTTTTGGTGCTGGTGGATTTGTAGCGGAAACCATCTTCACGTAAATGGATGACCTGACCGGTTTCCATCAGGCTCGGTGCCATCGGGCCGTTATCAATCGCCGTCACCATCATGCTGCGCTGGGTCAGCTGATACGTCCAGCCGCCCGGGCACGCGCCCAGATCGACCGCATACATCCCGCTCGCCAGACGCTCATCCCACTCGTCGGCCGGAATAAACACGTGAAACGCTTCTTCCAGTTTCAGCGTTGAACGGCTCGGCGCTTCGGACGGGAACTTCAGACGCGGAATACCCATGTAGAACGGGGAATTATTATTGCTGTAGGAATAGCCTACATAGCAGCAACCTGGCGCGATAAAGAACACGTGAACGACCGGGCGCAGGGCATTTTCTTTCTTACCCAGCACGCGGCACTCGCGCATCGCAGAACGCAGCGGAACAGTCAGCTTACGGCAGAATTTGGTCAGCTCTTTGCTTTCGTTGGTGTCAGGCACTTCAACGCGCAGTTCGCCACCATTGGTAATGACGTTCTGCACCATACCGACGATCGGCGAAACGCGATCCTCCGGCGGTAAATCTTTCAACAGTTCGCCGACGACAATCAGCTGACGGGCAAAAATCAGCTCGCGGAAAGGCAGATTTTTTGCAATACGGTCAGCGTCATCCGGCTGATAACATTCAAACAGCACATAACCGCTGTTTTCTTTTACGCGGGCAAAACCGAAGATTTCCATCTTCGCGGCTTTGTCGGTAATTTCTGCTGCGCATTCTTTTTCAAAACCCTGACGGCAGTAGAGAGCAACTTTATTCATGGCGTTCGGCCTTTTTCTTCAGGCGCAGTGCGCCGATCAACAACAAAATCCAACCGACCAGAAATAAGGTACCGCCAATCGGAGTTACAAAAACGAATAACCGGAGATGAGACAGCGCCAGGCAATAAAGGCTGCCGCTGAATAAAACGGTTCCCAGCGCTAGAAAGGCGCTGCTCCAGTAGAACCACACATTACGCTGGCGCTGCATCGCAACACCTAAAATCATCACCGCCAGCGTGTGAATACTTTGATACGTTAAGCCGGTATGGATCCATGCCATTTCCGCTTCGCCGAGCGACTGGCTCAGGACGTGTGCGCCGAATGCGCCAAATGCGACATAAACAAAACCGCTGATCGCGGCAAAGATCAACATTGAACGACTGGTCATTATGCGTTACCTGTTATCGTTGTGTGCTGATAAAGCCGCGAATTATCAGCTTTGTCAGCCTGTTCAGGAAAACCTTCCCCAGACTCAGGCATCACGCCTGATCGAAACGAAAACGCAGTTTTTCCTGCTCGCTGGCTGCGCGGGCGAGGATCCACTGACGAAAGGCGGCTATTTTACCCAGTTCTGCCTGACTGTCATGACAAACCAGATAAAAAGCATTTTTACTGATTAAAACTTCACTGAACGGACACACGAGACGTCCGGCCTCAATTTCCGTCTGCGCCATCACATTATTCACCAGCGCAATTCCCTGCCCGTGAACCGCCGCCTGAACGACCATTGCACTGTGGCTGAAAATCGGCCCCTGCTGAACATTCACCTGCTGCAACCCAAGCTGTTTGGTATAGGCCAGCCAGTCACGGCGCGAGGCATCGTGTAATAACGTATGATGACTCAAATCTGCCGGTTCTTTCAGCGGATTATCGCCCATCAGTAAAGACGGGGAACAAACCGGGAGTAAATATTCGGCATATAAACGTTCCGCCCGCAGACCCGGCCAGTTACCACGCCCGTGGAAAATCGCCACGTCCACGTCGTCGGACAATTTGTCCTCTTCGCGGTCCACAGCCTGGATACGCACATCGATGCCCGGATAAGCTGAGTTAAAGCCAGACAATCTCGGCACCAGCCATTGAATCGCAAAGCTTGGCGGCAAACTGACGGTCAGCGCGCCTTTCGCGCTCCGCGCCTGAAGTTTGCGCGTGGCCTCATTCAGGGCCGAGAATATCTCTTTGATATCCAGATAATAACTCTGCCCTTCTTCGGTCAGTAACAATGACCGGTTGCGCCGGCGAAACAGTTTTAGCCCTAAAAAGTCCTCAAGTGACTTAATCTGGTGGCTAACGGCGGCCTGTGTGACGAACAATTCCTCAGCCGCTTTAGTAAAACTAAGGTGGCGCGCTGCGGCATCAAACACCCGCAGAGAATTAAGAGGCGGTAAACGTTTTGACATAGAATGGATACTTCTTATTCGCCGGTAAGCGGAGCGCCTGTCCGTGGGTTTTGATATTAGTTTTTTTAATCCGAGACATTATAATTTGTCCGTTGAGGATGTACAGGCAAAAACCTATAGTGGCGCCACTTCCTGAGCCGGAACGAAAAGTAGATTGGTATGAGGATGCTGAAATACTTTTGGCTTGTGGTTGTGATGTTGTGTTTGCAATTGTCTGGCAATCCGGACACGTAGCTTGAATGCTACAAACTTTTCACTTCCTGTACATTACCCTGTCTGTCCAAAGTGATTTTTCAGCACCGCAATTTGCGGTGCTTTTTTTTGCCCAAATTTCACCGCAGGCCACGTTTTATGCTGCGCATAATGTGACAAAACCGGCCACGTCGCAAGAGGGGCCGGTTTTGTCATAAAGCATCTGAGTGAGTGCCCGTCAGGGTCTCACCGGAGGGATCAGTTCCCTTCTGCCATTTCTTTGACTTCAGATTTATTGATCTGCTGCTTGTTGCCATACGCATCGGTATAACTGATCATACCGGTATCACTGTCGGTGCTTGGTTTGCCTTCAGCAACAATGGTCCGGCCATCGTTGGTGTGCATCACATAATTGCTTGAACAGGCGGCAAGTGTTGTTGTCAGCAGTGCAGCTGAAATTACGGCGGCGATCTTCTTCATCATAGACTCCTTGCAGATTAAAATGCTTTAAAATCCTGGGAAAACCCCAGGCTAATGCTTCTAGTCATCGTAATTCAGCATAACAAACCTCTGATAAATTTCCAGGTAACCATTCCTAAAATGAATAAGTGGCTTGTGTAACAGATAAATCTGTACTTTTTCATTCAGGCCGAAGGATCTGATTTCGTATGAAAGACTTTAAACCTGCTGATTTTCGTCAACAATTTCCCGCGCTGTCACAAGGGCAATGCTATCTCGACAGCGCTGCGACGGCGCTCCGGCCTCAGGCGGTGATTGACGCAACCCTGAATTTTTATATGCAGGAAGGCGCGACGGTTCACCGCAGCCAGCACCGCGCAGCGCAAACGCTGACAGAAGAATATGAGCAGGCCAGAAAACGGGTTGCGCAGTGGATTAACGCGCCCCGCTCAGAAGATATTATCTGGACGCGCGGCACGACGGAGTCCGTCAATCTGGTTTCGCAAGGCTGGCTGCGCCCGCAATTACAACCGGGCGATGAGATTATTGTCAGCCAGGCGGAACATCATGCAAACCTGATCCCGTGGCTGATTGTGGCGGAACAATGCCAGGCGCGCGTCGTCACGCTGCCCATTGATGAGCAGGGTTTGCCGGATATCTCCGCCCTTCCGGCCATTCTGAATTCAAAAAGCCGCCTGCTGGCATTGGGGCAGATGTCGAATGTCACAGGAGGCGCGCCGGATCTGACCCGCGCTGTCGAACTCGCCCATACCAACGGAACACCGGTCTTTATTGATGGTGCGCAGGGCGCGGTGCATTGCCCGGCAGACATGCAGGCTCTGGACATTGATTTCTATGCCTTCTCCGGCCACAAACTCTACGGCCCGACCGGCATTGGCGTGCTCTATGGCAAAACGGCGCTGCTGGAAGATATGCAGCCGTGGCAAGGTGGCGGAAAAATGCTGACGCAGGCGTCGATGACCGGTTTTACGCCTCAGACCGTTCCGCATCGTTTTGAAGCAGGCACGCCGAATATTGCAGGCGTTATCGGCCTGTCAGCGGCGCTGAAGTGGCTGGAAACTGTCGATATGCCAGCAGCCGAAATTTATGCGCAGCACCTCGCGACGCTCGCAGAGCAACAGCTTGCAGAACTTGCAGGTTTCCGCAGCTTCCGTTCGCAAAACTCATCGATTTTATCTTTTGATATCGCCGGTGTGCATCACAGCGATCTGGTGACACTGCTGGCTGAACAGGGGATCGCACTTCGCGCAGGACAGCATTGCGCGCAGCCGTTAATGGAGGCGATGGGCATCAGCGGAACATTGCGTGCCTCATTTGCACCGTATAATAACGAAAATGACGTATCGCGGCTGGTCGCGGCGGTAAAATACGCCCTGACGCTGTTAGCAGATTAATTTACACCGAGGAAAGCCATGTTAGCCCCACACCCTTTCGGGCATGAAATCACTGAAACGTCCCTGACTGAAAAATTTGCTTCATTCCGTCAGTGGGAAGATCGCTACCGCCAGTTAATCCTGCTCGCGAAATCCCTGCCGCCGCTCGATGTTTCGCTCAAAACACCTGAAAATGAATTATCAGGCTGCGAAAACCGGGTCTGGCTGGGTGCCGAAAAGGCAGAAAACGGAACAATGCATTTCTATGGCGACAGCGAAGGACGGATCGTGAAAGGGTTGCTGGCCGTATTACTGACGGCCGTTGAAGGCAAAACGCCAGCGGAAATCCTGAAGCGGGATCCGCTGGCGCTGTTTGACGTATTATGTTTGCGCGAACAACTGAGCACCAGCCGTTCCAGCGGGCTGAATGCGCTGGCAGAAGGCGTAATCGCCCTCGCCCGTCAGGCCGCCTGAGCCTGACGCTGAGCTTTCGCCATCATCTTTTTAAGGACATGGGAAACCGCGACAAAACCGAATGTGGCGGTAACCATGGTCGCAGCACCAAATCCGGAAGCACAATCCATACGTTTCGGTCCTTCCGCCGTCGCGCGTGACGTACATACCGATCCATCCGCCTGCGGATACATCAGCGGTTCGCTGGAAAATACACAATCAATGCCCAGCTTCCCTTTGCTATTTTTCATGACATTAAAATCATTTTTCAGACGTTCGCGCAGTTTCGCAGCCAGCGGATCCTGAATGGTTTTTGCCAGATCGACGACAGCAATTTGCGTCGGATCAATCTGCCCACCGGCACCGCCCGTTGTGACGACAGGAATTTTAAAGCGGCGACAGTACGCCAGCAAAGCCGCTTTCGGACGCACGCTGTCAATAGCATCAATGACGTAGCTGAAACCTTTGTCGAGCATTTCAGCGACATTGTCTGGCGTAATGAAATCGTCGATGCAGGTCACATTGCACTCCGGATTAATCGCCAGAATACGCTGCGCCATAATTTCTGTTTTGGCCTGCCCGACGTTTTCCCGCAATGCATGAACCTGCCGGTTGGTATTGGTGACGCACACATCATCCATATCAATCAGCGTAATAGCGCCAATGCCAGTTCTCGCCAGCGCTTCCGCCGCCCAGGAACCCACCCCACCAATACCAATCACACAGACGTGGGCCTGCGAGAAAAACTCCAGCGCCTGCTGACCATAAAGGCGAGCAGTACCGCCAAAGCGTTGCTGATAAGCGTCGGAGTATGTTGCTGTCATGAACGATAAACCTCAGTGCGTCTGAAAACTTAATTTGATTGTGAATAAGCGGTGAACAGCGGTTTGCCGTTCTGCGCTGATTTTAACACCCAGACGCGCCCGTAGTGATTATAAAATCCTGCTGCATGCCCGGCATCCGTACCAATCCCCTGATACATATCGAAATGTTGTCCTTTAATCGCGCCACCAACGTCCAGCGCAACCATCAGACGCATATGATATTTACCAGTAAACTTACCTTTATCATTAAGTTCAGGCACTTCTGCCAGCAGCGTGGTGCCTGCCGGAATAAGCGAACGGTCAGAAGCCACCGAGGCTTTGGCAATCAGCGGAACACCGCTGGCACCGCGAACCGGCGCAAAAGGTTCAGGTTTAAAGAAGACAAATGACGGGTTTTGTTCCAGCAGCTCACGCACTTCAGCCGCAGAGTGAGTATCAGCCCACTGGCGGATGGCCTGCATCGACATATTTTCGCGCGCCACTTCGCCACGGTCGATAAGCACCTTGCCAATGCTGCGGTAGGCGTGACCATTTTTGCCCGCATAACCAAAGAACATATAAGGACGCCCGTCGCCGTAATCCACATAACCGCTGCCCTGCACTTCCATCATGAAGTTATCCATCAGGGAATTGGTCCAGGCGACTACGTAATTGTCGCTCAGCGCACCGGAGTAAATAGAGGCGCGATCCGGCAGGCGACCACGTTTTGGCGGCATACGGTAAAGCGGATACTGGAATTCGCCCTGACGGGTATAGCGCGCCTGCACAACCGGCGTGTAATAGCCGGTCAGCTGCACGTTACCAAAGTTATCGGCACCTTCCATCTGATAGGCGCTGAGGCCGTACTGACTCAGGTTACGGGTATCGGCTCCGGAGCGAAGCCATTGCTCCACGGCCTGAAACGTCGTGTTATTTCTGCCATATAAAGAGGAAGACGCGATTTGTACGGCAGCAACCTGATTTGAATAATCCAGCGCGTTGACCGGTTTCCCTGTGGCATTCGGCTCATTCACGTATTCCAGCGCGTTGTCCAGACGGCCATCTTTATACTGCTGGCCCCGGTCAGTCGGCCGCGAGGAACAGCCCGCCAACACTGCAATCACCAGACCACTCAGCAGATACTTACTCCAACGTCCTTTCATTGTTGCCGCGCTCTCTTACTTTCAGGGAAATGACTGGCGAAACGATAACAAACGGGATATCAGAAAGGAATTGCCACAGTATAAAAAAGTGTACTGAGCCAAATTGCACCCCAAACGACGATTTTGTGGACAAAAACCCAGCAACTTGGTGCTTTATTTGAATAAATTCAAAAAAGGGTTGCACGAAATCTCATGGGGAGTATAGTTCGCCTCCATCGGACGCGGGGTGGAGCAGCCTGGTAGCTCGTCGGGCTCATAACCCGAAGGTCGTCGGTTCAAATCCGGCCCCCGCAACCAATTCGATTTCGATGTATGAAATGCTCAGTTGAATTGTTCGATGTAATAAAGCAGTATCACGGACGCGGGGTGGAGCAGCCTGGTAGCTCGTCGGGCTCATAACCCGAAGGTCGTCGGTTCAAATCCGGCCCCCGCAACCAATTCGAGACTGATGCATAACGATGTTCAGTTCGGATTCTGTGATGATGTAAAGCAGTACCAAGTAGTGACGGACGCGGGGTGGAGCAGCCTGGTAGCTCGTCGGGCTCATAACCCGAAGGTCGTCGGTTCAAATCCGGCCCCCGCAACCAATTCGAGACTGATGCATAACGATGTTCAGTTCGGATTCTGTGATGATGTAAAGCAGTACCAAGTAGTGACGGACGCGGGGTGGAGCAGCCT